>NZ_JAMYRO010000001.1:0-432897 GCF_040321495.1 Mesorhizobium sp. M0408
CCCCCCCCCCCCCCCCCCCCCCCCCCCCCCCCCCCCCCCCCCCCCCCCCCCCCCCCCCCCCCCCCCCCCCGACTTCCGGGCCGCTAAAGACGGGCGCGGCGACCGACGGTCGCCCGCTCGTCTTCGGTATTCGTCCCGAGGACGTCTATCTCGAGACCGGCGCGCCGGTCGAGGCGCGGGTCCATGACGTCGAGAACCATGGCGTCGAGAAGATCCTGACGCTGCGGGTCGGCGACGCCATGCTGCGCGCCACCGTGCCTGCCAGGACCGACGTCCAGATAGAGCAGCCGGTGCGCTTTGCCTGGAACCCGGACAAGGTGGTGCTGTTCGACAAGGGCAGCGGAATAAGCCTGCGTCACGCCGGCTAAGTACAAGCGTCTTTACTGCGCTAGAGCGGGATGCGTTCAAAGTGAACCGTGCATCCCGCTCTATCCATGTGTTTTAGCCGCATTTGTGCGACGCCACTTGATTCCACTTGGCTGCGAAATGCTCGAGTCTTCCCGTCATCCCCCGTACGGGGGATGCGGATGCTCCGATTTGTCGAATAGGCTGATCCTTTGGTCCCAAACGGGCTTTGCAAGCCCAATTTGGAGGCCCAAAACGGAGGGTTGGCTATGGGAAATCTGTTCCGCAGTTTTGCGACGATCCTGCTCGTCGCCGGTATGGGATTGTCGGCGGCGCATCTGGGCGAGGCGCAGGCAGCCAAGAAAGTTGTCGCCGGCGCGAAGGTCGACGCCAAGAAGATCAAGGACCTCAACGGCACGGTCAATCTGTCCACCAGCGACTGCAAGCTGTTGTTGAGCGGCACCGTCGTGGAAGTCTCGGATGGCAGGTGCGGGGCCTCCGGCAAATATTGCAAGAGCAGCGCCGGCTCGGCCTGCATCACCGAGCAATAAGCCGGCCAACGTTTAGCCGGCCTGGCGGATCTCCGCCTGTTCCTCGGCCCGGAAATGGCTGGGCGGCGATCCGATGACCCGTTTGAAGGCGCGGCTGAAGGAGGCGTCGGATTCGTAGCCGAGGCGCGCCGCGACGACGGAAATCTTGAGCCGGTCGCGGACCAGCCATTGCCTCGCCTGGTGCATCCGCACCTGCGTGACGTACTTTGCCGGTGTTTCGCCGACAATGGTTGCGAAGCGCTCGGCGAAACCTGATCGCGAGGCACCCATCATCTTCGCCAGAGCCTCCACCGTCCAGTCGCGGTTCGGTTCCAGATGGATCGCGGCCAGCACCCGGCCGATCTCGCGGTCCCTGACCGCCGCAATCCAACCGGAAGAGTCGCCGCAGCCGCGCTCGACCCATGAGCGGATGACGGTCGCGGCGAGCACATCGGCCAGCCGCGCCAGGATGCCGCCGGAGCCGACGCGCTCCATCGTCACCTCGCGGGCCATCGCTTCCAGCAAATGCGGGATACCTGGCTCATAGGCCTCCAACTCATGTGCGCGCATCACGTCCGGCATCATGCCGAGCAAGGGGTGCAAGCCATCGAGATTGAAATACATGCTGCCGAAAAACAGCAAGGTCCCCGGACGGCAGCCGGGCATGCCGTCATTCGACATGCAATAGACACCCTTGCAGATTTCCTCGACCTCATAGCCGTGGATCGGCGCCGCCTCGATACCCGGCTCGCTCGCCAGCGTGTGGGCTGAGCCGCGCGGCAACAATACCGCGTCGCCCGCCTTGAGCTCGACCCATTCACCGGACGGCTGCAGCAACCAGCAGCCTTTGCGGCCGATGAAATGAAACCGTGCCGCCGCCTGAGCCGGAAAATGGATGCCCCAGGGTTCCTTCATCTCGCAACGGCCGTAATCGACGCCTTCGAGACGCAATCCGCGCAATATGTCTGTCAGCGGATCGCCGGTGATTGGAATTTTGGACGAACGGTCAAACATAATGGTGTTTCTAGCATGGAAACTCCAGCTAGTCACTCCCTATGTTGCTTGCATTGCCGCCAAATGCTGCGCTGCAACAGACCGGAGATCCCTCATGACCGAACCCGCGACAGGCGTCATGGACGCCGTTCTCGACCCATCGGAAACCGGCGAACGATCCGAGCCCGCATGGGGGGCGGTGGTCTCCCTGGCGCTCGGAGTCTTTGGCCTGGTGACCGCGGAATTTCTGCCTGCCAGCCTGCTGACGCCGCTTGCGCAGGATCTCGGCATCACCGAAGGCGCCGCCGGGCAGGCGGTAACGGCCACCGCCGTCATTGGCGCGATTGCGGCGCCGACCATGGCTATTGTCACCAAGCGGCTGGACCGCAGGCTGGTCATGTGGGCGCTGACGGTGCTGCTTGTGCTGTCAAACCTGGTGGCCGCGTTTGCGTCCTCGCTTCCCGTTCTTCTGATTGCCCGCATCATGCTCGGGATCAGTCTTGGCGGCTTCTGGTCGATGTCGGCAGCCATGGCGATGCGGCTCGTTCCGATGCGGTTGATGTCGCGCGCCATGTCGATCATTCTCACCGGCGTTTCGGTGGCGACGGTCTGCGCGGCTCCGGTCGGCGCCTATGTCGGCGACATCTGGGGCTGGCGGACGGCGTTCATGATCGCCGCCGTGGTCGGTGCGCTGGCGCTGCTGGTGCAGGTGGCTACCATTCCGAAGCTGCCGCCTGCAGGTACGGCAGGTTTTCGCACGCTGCTGGAGGTGATGAAGCGGCCGATGATCAGGGTGGCACTGCTGGTGGTGCTGCTGGTCGCCTCGGGACATTTTGCCGGCTTCACCTATGTCCGCCCGTTTCTCGAGAAGGTGCCCGCGCTGGACATCGAGACGATCTCGCTTGTGCTGCTCGCCTACGGCATTGGTGGCTTCTTCGGCAATTTTGCCGGCGGCTTCATTGCCGAACGCAGCCTCAAGGCAGCCGTCAGCCTGGCGCCCCTGCTGATCGCGTTTTCGGCGCTCCTGCTGCTGGTGGTCGGAGGTTCACCCGTCGTGGCTGCAATAGCAGTGGCCAGCTGGGGCTTTGCCTTCGGCGCCGTCCCAGTCGGGCTGCAGACCTGGCTGGTGCGGGCCGCCCCCGATCAGGCGGAAAGCGCCGGTGGGCTCATGGTTATGACGTTCCAGGTCGCCATCGCGTTGGGCGCCGTCTTCGGCGGCCTGCTGGTCGACAATACCGGCGTTGCCACCGCCTTCGCCTATTGCGCGGCGGCGACGTTGCTTGCGGCACTGGCGGCGTTCTTCCTTGGCCCCAAGCCGATCGACGACCCCAAGGCCTAAACGGAACGGCCGTCGAAGTCGAAGACCGGCACGGCGGCGACGTCCAACGCCTCGATGCAATTGATATTGATATAGGCACTTCGCCCGCTCCCTTCGCCGACATCCTCGGCGAAGGGGTGAATGCCGCAGCTGCGGCAGAAGCGGTGGGCGATGACATGGTTGCCGAAGCTGTAGCGGCCGAGATCATCGCCCCAGGCAAGCACCCGTATGCTCTCATGCGGAACTGCCCATAACAGTGCACCCTTGCGCGAGCAGATCGAGCAATTGCACCGAACGGCTCCGGTCAGCTCGCCTTCGACCTCGAACGCGACCTTGCCGCAGTGGCAGCTGCCTTGGTAGAGCATCGGGCCTTCCTCCTTCGGTTCGACAGGTGCAAATCCGACCGTGCCGGGCTATGTCTCCTGCGGCCAGTTTCTGGCTGCTACCTTAAGACGTTGCAAGCGCGCGGAGTCCGACACCGAAAAATGCAATCAGCCCGCGATCACCTCGAAGCAATTCTTTCGCCTCTTGCCGCTCGCGTCGACGATGAGAGGGTTTTCGTAAAGCTCTACCCGGAAGCCGCACGGGCGGCGGCGGACGCCACCGATGCGCGGCGAAAAGCCGGCGTCACGCTCGGGCCGCTCGATGGGGCGATCGTCTCGATCAAGGATCTGTTCGATGTCGCCGGCGAGCCGACCACGGCTGGCTCTCTGCTGCTCGCCAACGCAGCGCCGGCGCTGCGGGATGCCATTGTCGTGCAACAGTTGCGCCAGGCCGGTGCAATCATCCTCGGCAAGACCAACATGACCGAGTTCGCCTTTACTGCGATCGGCGTCAATCCACATTATGGCACGCCCGGCAATGCTAGCGATGCCAGCCGTATTCCGGGCGGCTCCTCCTCAGGCGCCGGCGTTTCGGTGGGCGAAGGCACCAGCGAAATCTCCATCGGTTCCGATACCGGTGGTTCGGTGCGCATTCCGGCATCGCTGAATGGCGTCGTCGGTTTCAAGCCGACTGCGCGGCGCGTGCCGCTTGCGGGTGCGTTTCCGCTATCAGCCACGCTGGACTCGATCGGTCCGCTGGCCCGCACCGTCGCCGAATGTGCGGCGGCCGATGCAGTGATGTCGGGCGAAAACCTGGCGGCACTGTTGCCGCTGCCGCTGGACGGCCTGCGCATCGGTATTGCGCGCGGCGTGCTGTTCGATGATACGCAGGAAGAGGTCGCGACGACGTTCGACCGGTGTCTGCGCAAGATAGAGCTTAGCGGCGCACGGCTTGTGGAGCTGTCGATCGACGACCTGCTTGCCGATCTGCGCGTGGCAACCCAACGCGCGTCGATCGCGGCGATGGAAGGGGCGGAGATCCATGCCGACTGGCTGGCGACGGGAGCGACGAGGCCGGTCGACCCGCGGGTAAGCGGGCCATTGTCGCGCGCCGCCGCCATTCCGGCCACGGTCTATATCAGGGCAATGCGCCGCCGCACGGCGCTGGCCGCCGCGATGGATGACCGGCTGGCGTCGGTCGACGTGCTGGCCCTGCCGACCACACCGGTGACGGCGCCGACGATCGTGTCGATGACCAGCGACGAGGCTCTGTGCAACAGGACGGAAGGCCTTCTGCTGCGCAACACGCAGGTCGCCAACCAGTTCGATCTATCAGCCATCTCGCTGCCGATGCCGGGAATGACGCGTCCGGCCGGGCTGATGCTGGTGGCGCGCAATGGCCATGACCACCACCTGCTGCGCATCGCAGCGGGCGTGGAGGGGCTGCTTGCAAATTGATCGGATAGCGCGTGTCAGCGCGACGAGCAGTGGCCGCGTTCGCTGTCCTTGGCGGCGCGTTCGATGCTGGTGGCGACCAGCCAAGGCAGGGTGTACCGCTTGCCGTTGAAGGTCCGGGTGCGGTTCTCGATCGAGCCGACAACAACGACCTTGCCGGCATAGAGCTTGTCTGAAAGATCGAGCGCCTTGTCTTGCTGCGGCAGGCGATCGATGTCGATTGAAACGCCTTTGATGAGCTTCCCAGCAGCGAGGTCGAGTGCGCTGTTCGATGGACAGGGTGCCGCCACGCAGCGTATGCCGTTGTCGCAGAACACGTAGCTACCCTGTCCGTTGGCGAAGGCTTGCGCCGTCGCCACACAGAAGCCGGCGGTCAGCAGGAATTTTGTGACGCTTGCCATGCCGGCACCATCGCCGGCGAATTCGGGAAAATTAGGGCGCTTTCAGAAATCGGCAGGGAACCGCCGCCGGTAGTGCTCGACCACTTCGGGGTTGCGCAGATTGACCGGCAATCTGTTGGCCAGCACCAGCAAGGCTTCGCCAGCCGCGCCGACGCCCATGCGCATCATCGACTGCTCGGTAATCCCAGCCATGTGCGGGGTGACGATGACGTTGTCGAAGCCGAAATAAGGATGGTTGGGCGGTAGCGGTTGTGTAGCAAAAACATCGAGCGCAGCGCCGCCGATGCGGCCCTTCTGCAAGGCCTCGATCAGCGCGTTGTCATCGATCACCGGCCCGCGCGAAACATTGATCAGCAGCGCATCCGGCTTCATCCGCTCAATGCGCTCGCGGCTGATCAGCCCCCGTGTTTCGGGCGTCAGCGGGCAGCACAGAACGATGATGTCGCTCTGCTCGATGAGTGCATCGATCGACAGGAAGCCGACCCTGTCCGGCGCCGGCCGCATGCTGCGCGTCGTCGCCACCACATTCAGATCGAACCCATGGGCGGCGATGTGGCCAACCGCCTGACCGATCGCGCCGAGGCCGACAATGCCGATCGTCTTGCCCGCTAGCTCGCTGGCCACCACCGTGTGTTCGCGGCCCGCCAGCCAGCCCTTCGCACGCAAGTCGCGGTCCAACACACGGAAGCGCCTAAGCAGCGCCAGCGCCGCGAACATCACATATTCGGCGACAGATCGCGCGTTCACCCCCGGCACGTTCGCCACCAGCACGCCGGCCGCATTGGCCGCTTCCATCGGTACCATGTCCAGCCCGGCGCCGTGGCGGATCGCGGCCCTGAGCTTCTTCGCGCCTTCGAAAAGCGCCGCAGGCAAGGGAGCGCGAACGATGATGACATCGGCGTTCCTCGCCTCGGCGGCCAGCGTGGCCGCATCGAGGGCGGAAGCAACGACGAGTTCGCCGGCCCCGGTCAGCATGGAAGCGGCACGAGGGTGCAGTCTGTGTGTTGACAGGATCTTGGGCATTTCAGGCCTTTTCGAGCGCAGGGCTTTCCGGTTCCGTCCCACGCCCCTCGATCAGCCCCTTCCAGTAGCTTTCCGCGCCTTGCAGGTGGGCGCTCATCAGCGCCTGGGCGAGATTGCCATCGCGGCGCAGCAGCGCCTCGTAGATCTGGATATGCTCGGCATGGGAGCGCACGCTGCGTTCGGGATCGTTGAAATAGATCGGCAGGCGCAGTTCACCCATCATGTAGTAGACGCTGCAGATATTGTGGAAGACGCTGTTCTTGGTCGCCCGCACGATCTCGAGGTGGAACTCGCGGTCTTCCCGGGCAAGCCCTTCACCGGCGGCGATGCGATCCTCGGAGGCCTTCAGGATCTCGCGCAGCCGCTCGAAATTCTCCTCGGTGGCGCGTGAACAGGCAAGTTCGGCGGCCTTGATCTCGTGGATCTTGCGCAACTCGACCGTCTCGTAGATCTGGACGGGATCGAGCGGCAGGCCGGCGCGGGCGAACAGCGCCATCGCCTCGACGCTCGCCTGCTTCGTATCGATGTAGATGCCGGATTTCGCCCGTCGCTCGACGATGCGCATGGCCTCGAGAATGGCCAGCGCCTCGCGGATCTGGCCGCGGCTGACGCTGAAATGCTCTGCCAGTTCGCGCTCCGACGGCGTGCGGCCCGTCTCCTTGTCCGAATGGGAGAACAGATAGGCGGCGAGTTCCGCGAGAAGGTTCTTTTCTTTCATGTCAGCCGTGTTGCGCGTGCGCCTCCAGGAACCGCTCCGAAATGGTGAATCCCAGCCCGGGTCTATCAGGGATCGCTACCATACCGTCCTTTGCTTCGACAGTCTCTTCGATCAGATCGTGGATCATCGGGTTGGCGCCGAGCGAATATTCGACGGTGAAGCTCGCCGGCGAAGCAGCGCAGACATGCAGCCCGGCAAAGAAGCAGGGTGCGCCGGCCCAAAGATGCGGCGCAAAGCGCAGATTGAAGGCGCTGGCGATGGTGCCGATCTTCATCGCCTCGCTGATGCCACCGCAAAAGGCCGGATCCGGCTGGAAGATATCGGCGGATTTGAGCACGGCGAGGTCGCGGAAGGCATAGCGCGTCGCCTCGCTTTCGCCGGTGGCGATCGGGATCGAACCGCAGGCGCGCACCTCGGCCATGCCGGGCTTGTCGTCGGCGATCACCGGCTCCTCGAACCAGGCGAGATCGAGGTCGCCGGCGAGATGGATAAAGCGCTTGGCTTCGGCCACCGTGTAGGTGCCGTGCGCGTCGACCATCAGGTCGATATCGAGACCGAGCGCCTGTCTGGCGGCACGGACGCGAGCGGCCGAGATATGTGGGGCGCCGTCCATGGCGCCGACGCGCATCTTCAGCGCCTTGAAACCGCCCTTGGTGATGTAGGACTGCAGCTGGTCGCCGATGGCTTCCGCAGTGGCCCAGCCGCCGGAAGCATAGGCCGGCATGCGGTCCAGCTTGCGGCCGCCGAGCAGCCGCCAGACCGGAACGCCGAGCGATTTGCCAAGAATGTCCCACAATGCGATATCGACGGCGCTGATAGCGGCGATGCTCATGCCGCGTCGCGCCAATTGCGGCATGGCGTGGCCGGCGCGAGCGGCGCTGTCGTGGCGCGTGCCATTATAGAGCATCTCCCATATGACGCCGATGTCAGCCGGGTCGCGGCCGACCAGCTGCGGGCCGACCTCGTAGTTCAGCAAATGGACAAGGGCGCCGTAGCTGCCGGCGCTGCCGGCGGCATTCTTGCCCTCGCCCCAGCCGACCAGCCCGTCGTCGGTCTCGATGCGCAGGATGGCGGCGTCGAACGTCGCCACCTGACCGAAGTCGCTGCGGTGCTGCTTCGCGGCTTCGATCGGTATGCGGACCCACCAGGCTTGGACCGTCTTGATGCGCATGTTCATCCTCGGCCCGGCCGCGGTGAGGCGGAAGGGCTTTTCCAAACGGCTCGGCTACTTGATCAGCGGCAGCAGCGTTTCCGCGTTGATGCGCATCTGGTCGGTGTAGAATTTCTCCGTGAGCACGCTGGAGCCGTGGTCCTGAATGAATTTCAGCTGCTCCGGCGAGATGTCGACGGGGTTGCGTTCGACCATGTCGGGATAGGGGGCAGCCGGCGTGCGGTCGACGGGGGCGACGAATTCATTGGTCAGCGCGCCGTCATAGCCGATCTCCTTCAGCGTGCCGACGATCTTCGGCCAGTCGATCTGCCCGAGGCCGGCGGCGAAGCGGTTGTTGTCGGCGACATGGAAATCGTACAGGCGCTTGCCGACCTGCCGGATGGCGTCATAGACGTTAAATTCTTCCATGTGGATGTGGTAGGCGTCGAGGCAGACGCCGCATTCGGGACTGACCGCATCGGCCAGCGCCAGTGCCTGGGCGCCGCGGTTGAACAGATAGGTCTCGAAGCGGTTGAGCGGCTCGACCGCGATCTTGACGCCGACCTTCTTGGCGTGGGTGAAGCATTCCCGGGTGGCGTCGACCACCCATTTCCACTCCTCTTCCTCGGTGCCGTCCGGCACCACCTTGCCGACGGTGGCCGGAACCAGCGTGATGATCTCGCCATCAAGTTCGCTGACCATGGTCAGCACGTCCTTGACATACTGCACCGAGCGCTCGCGCTGGCCCTGGTCCTTGGCGGCGAGATTGCGCTCGCCCAGCATCAGCGTCACCGCTCCCCAGCAGCGAATGCCGTACTCGTTCAACAGTGCGCGCGTCTCCTTGGGCTTGTACTGTTCGGGTTCGCCGGAGATCTCGATCGACTCGTAGCCGAATTTCTTGATGCGCTTGAGCGTCGTTTCCAGCGGCTCCGCCCGCATCCAATTGTGCGTCGAAAGATGCATGGTCTATCCTTCCCAGAATCGCCTGTACCAGTTCGCCTGCGGCGCACTCTGCCGAAGCGTGCCGCATGATTCCTCCCCAAGGCGTCCCAGCATTTTTTGCAAACTGGTTCGACCAATTGGGCTTGAAGGGAGGTCTACAGTAATTTCATCTGGACGGCAAGAACTGCTGCCATCAAGCGTTGGCTCCTGTCTATGCTATTGATTATACTTAAACATGTGGCTTAACTCGGCATGGTTGCAGGACCGTCGCAGCGCGTCAAATGGCTTGACCAGATTTCGGCATTTGGTAATACCAGAATAGCAGCGCTGAGCGCGCTGTGCAAAGAGACCAAAGACGCTGGCCCTGTTTTCAATCGGCGCTATGCTTGGTCGTGAAACATAGGGAGATGCCGATGCCGACGACGATGAAGGGGCCTGGTCTGTTCCTGGCGCAGTTTGCGGGCGACGCCGCGCCGTTCAATTCGCTGGCCTCGATCACCAAATGGGCGGCTGGTCTGGGCTACAAGGGCGTGCAGATCCCGACATGGGACGCTCGACTGTTCGATCTCGAGAAGGCAGCCTCCTCCAAGGCCTATTGCGACGAGGTGAAGGGCATCTGCGCCGATGCCGGCGTCGAAATCACCGAACTGTCGACGCATCTGCAGGGGCAACTGGTGGCGGTGCATCCCGCCTATGACGCGCAGTTCGACGGCTTTGCGCCGGCTGCGGTGCACAACAATCCAAAAGCCAGGCAGCAATGGGCGGTCGAACAGATGAAGTTCGCCGCCAAGGCGTCGAAGAATCTCGGGCTCAAGGCGTCGGTGTCGTTTTGCGGCGCGTTGGCCTTCCCATACCTCTACCCATGGCCGCAGCGGCCGGCGGGACTGATCGAGGAAGCATTTGCCGAACTCGGCAAGCGCTGGAAGCCGATCCTCGACGTCTATGACGAGAACGGCGTCGATGTCGGCTACGAAATCCATCCGGGCGAGGACGTGTTCGACGGCGCGACATTCGAGATGTTCCTCGATGCGGTCGGCGGCCACAAGCGCTGCAACATCAACTACGACCCGTCGCACTTCCTGCTGCAGCAGCTCGATTATCTCGAATTCATCGACATCTACCACGAGCGGATCAAGGCGTTCCACGTCAAGGACGCCGAATTCAATCCGACCGGGCGGCAAGGCGTCTATTCCGGCTACCAGAGCTGGACCAACCGCGCCGGGCGTTTCCGCTCGCTCGGCGACGGGCAGGTGGATTTCGGCGGCATCTTCTCCAAGTTCACCCAATACAATTACGATTCATGGGCGGTGCTGGAATGGGAATGCTGCCTGAAGCACCCGGAGGATGGTGCTGCCGAAGGCGCCCCCTTCATCCAGCACCACATCATCAGGGTGACGGAAAAAGCATTCGACGATTTCGCCGGCGGCACGACCGATAAAAAGGTGCTGCGCGGCATGATGGGGATCTAGCACAGATATCCCTCCCCCTCGAGGGGAGGGTCGATCCGCGCAGCGGATCGGGGTGGGGTCGCTGGGCGTAGAGCTCGGCATGAATCGACCCCACCCGGCCCTGCGGGCCACCTTCCCCTCAAGGGAGGGTATTTCAGTGACGAGGGAGAAAATCATGGTTGGCGCATCGAAGACGGAAACGGGAGGCGGTCCGATCCGCTACGGCATGGTTGGCGGCGGACAAGGCGCCTTTATCGGCGCGGTGCACCGCATCGCGGCGCGCATTGATAACGAGTTCGTGCTGGTTGCCGGCGCCTTGTCGTCGAATCCGGAGCGCGCCAAGGCCTCGGCGGCCGAGCTTGGGCTCGATCCGGCACGCAGCTACGGCTCCTATGCCGAGATGGCCCAGGCCGAGGCCAAGCGGCCGGACGGCATCGAGGTGGTGGCCATCGTCACGCCGAACAATGTGCACGTGCCGGCCGCCAAGGCTTTTCTCGAGGCCGGCATCCACGTCATCTGCGACAAGCCGCTGGCGACGACGCTGGCCGAGGCAAAGAAGCTGGCGGCGCTGGTCGAAAAGACCGGCAAGGTGTTTGTGCTGACGCATAACTACACCGCCTATCCGATGGTGCGGCAGGCACGCGAGATGGTGGCCAAAGGACAGCTCGGCGATATCCGCATCGTGCAGTCGGAATATCCGCAGGACTGGCTGACCGAAGATCTGGCCGCCACCGGCCAGAAGCAGGCTGCGTGGCGCTCAGACCCCAAGCAGGCCGGTGCCGGCGGTGCGCTGGGCGATATCGGCACGCACGCCTACAACCTCGCCCGTTTCGTCTCCGGGCTGGAGCTCGATTCGTTGTCGGCCGATCTCGATGCCTTCGTACCGGGGCGGCTGCTCGACGACAACATCAATGTGCTGCTGCGCTTCAAGCCGGTCGGCGGGTCGCACTCCGCCAAGGGCATGATCTGGGCAAGCCAGGTGGCGCCCGGCCACGAGAACGGCCTGAAATTGCGCATCTACGGCTCGAAGGGCGGGCTCGAATGGGTGCAGGCCGATCCGAACTATCTCTGGTACACGCCGTTCGGCCAGCCGAAGCAGTTGATCACCCGAAACGGCGCGGGAGCGTTGCCCGTCGCCGGGCGCGTCAGCCGCGTTCCGCCAGGCCATCCGGAAGGCTATCTCGAAGGTTTCGCCAACATCTACCAGGAAGCCGCGCGGGCCATTCGTGCGGCACGCCGGAAGGGCGGCAAGCCGGCTAAGGATGTCGTTTTCCCAACTGTGCAAGACGGCGTCGAAGGCATGGCCTTCATCGAGGCCTGCGTGAAATCGGCGAAGAAGAATGGAGCGTGGACGAAGCTCTGAAGGGTGGTGATATTCAGGTGAGACCGGCCTGCAAATGGCAGTTTCCTGCGCTTCCGGTGCTCATGTACCAAAAGTACGCTCCGCTCCGGTTCTCGGAACCCACCATTTTCGGCTCGGCCTGACCTGAATCTCACCACCCCTCCGGCGATCGAGCGAATGAAGGGGAGGGGCGTCGATGAAAATCGGCATGTGCATGTTGTTGTGGACGACCAGTGTCACGAAAAAACACGAGCCGTTGTTGAGGGATATCAAGGCGACCGGCTTCGACGGCGTCGAGATACCGGTCTTCTCCGGCACGCCGGACGACTACAAGAAGCTCGGTGAGCTGCTCGACCGCATCGGGCTGCAACGTACCGCCGTCTCGGCGATGGGCGATCCGGCGATGAACCTGATCTCGGCCGACGCCTCGACGCGCAAGGCCGGTATCGACTACATGAAATCGGCGATCGACTGCGCTCAGGCGCTTGGCGCGAACACGTTGAGCGGCCCACTGCATTCCACACTCGGAGCCTTCTCCGGCAGCGGGCCGACGGCGGCCGAGAAAAAACGTTCGATCGCTTCGCAGCGCGCCATCGGTGACCATGCCGGCAACAAGGGTGTCACCATCGGGCTGGAGGCGCTCAACCGCTTCGAATGCTATCTGCTCAACACGATGGACGATTTGTCGGCGCATATCGACGCGATCGACCGGCTGCACATCAAGGCGATGTACGACACGTTCCATGCCAACATCGAAGAGGCCGACCCGATCGGCGCCTATACGCGCAACCGCAAGAACATCGTCCATATCCATATTTCGGAGAACGATCGCGGCGTGCCGGGCCGCGGCCACGTCCCCTGGAAGGAGACTTTCTCCGCCATTCGCAAGAGCGGCTACGACGATTGGCTGACGATCGAGGCGTTCGGGCGTTCGCTGAAGGATTTAGCCGCGGCCACCAAGGTGTGGCGCGACTTTTCCGAAGGCCCGGAAGCTGTTTACCGCGACGGCTACAGGCATATCAGGAATGGATGGAGGAAGGCGCCCTAACCGCACGTCTGCGTAACGCCCCCGTCAGCCCTGGCCGGCCTGGATCCGGTTGTAGTCGTGGATCGTCCTGCTCAAGCGGCGGCGCAGGAAATTGGAAATGCTGTCGAAGATGAAAACGACGAGCAGGACCAAGAGCACCATGTAGAAGACATTGGCCCAGTTGGAATTGGTGCGCATCGCCTCCCAGAGCTTCAGGCCGATGCCACCGGCACCGACGGCGCCGATGATCGTCGCGCCCCTGGTGTTGGATTCCCACTGATAGAGTGTCTGGCTGATGAAGACCGGGATCACTTCCGGCAGCACGCCATAGCGCTGCACCAGCAAGCCATTGGCGCCGGTCGACTGGATGCCCTCGCGTGGCTTGTCGTCGATGTTCTCGAGGCCTTCCGAATAGACTTTGCCGAGCGTGCCGATCTCGGTGAAGAAAATCGCGGCGCTGCCGGCAAGCGGGCCCGGGCCGAAGGCGCGGGTGAAGAACAGCGCCCAGATCAGCATGTCGACCGAACGCATGAAATCGAAGAACCGCTTTAGCACCTGGCTAAGCAGGCCGCTCGGGGTGATGTTGCGGGCGGCGAAGAAGGCGAGCGGGAAGGCAACGATGCCGCCGAGCAAGGTGCCGAGAAACGCCATGACGATGGTCTGGAACAGCTTCGTCCAGACGTCGCCATGCTGCCATTGGGCGTTGTTCCAGATATTGTCGGCGGCCAGCGCAATGTTTGATGTGCCCGGCTTGAGCTGGGGTCCGGACATCAGCAACGAGACCACCTCGCCGGGCGACTTGCCGAAGAAGGGCGAGCGTGTGTCGAAGACGAAATTCGCCCAGCCGAGAAAGCGTTTGCGGACCTTGACGCGATCGACGGTTATACGGACCTCGCCGGCAAAGCCCATTCTCGCGACGATCTCATCGTCATGCACGGTGATCCACTCCGGCACCGGGCCGGATATTACCGGTTTGCCGTTGGTCAACGACACCGGCACCGCCTGGCCATTGGCGACAAGCGTCGCTTCGGCCTTGTCGAAGGTGACGGATTTGGCTCGGCCGTCGATCAGGATGGTGTAGGAGCCGTTGGCGTTGGTGATGACCCAATCGGGATGCGGGTCTTCGCCGAGCGCCGAAAAACGCGGATATCTGGGTGTGATCTGAGGCTGGTCGAGACGGAATTCCGGCTGCAGATCGTAGCTGATCCATTGCGTCAGGAAGAGCGGCAGGCGCTCCCAGTGCGATTCCCTCAGCACTTGCGGCAGGCTGAAGAACCACAAGGCGTAGAGGAGATAGAGCAGGATGCCGGTGAACAGGACCAGCGGGCCGAAGCGTTTGTACAAGGGCCGCCGGAACACTTGGGGAAAGCGCTCCTCGATCGACCGCATCTCATCGGCGGTCATTGCGGCCATGGGCAGTCTTCTTGTTGATTTGCCATGATCTTTTCCAAAAACCGGAATCCACTTTTTGGGATCATGGTCAGGCACCCATCATGAATGCCTGCTCGCCGACGAGCTTGCGGCGTAGCCAGGCGGAAAACTGGTCGACGAGGAAGATCGTCGTGAACAGCAGCAGCACCAATGCCAGCGTCTTGGCGCCGAAGCCGCGCGAGATGGAGAGCTTCAGTTCCTCGCCGATGCCGCCACCGCCGACCGCGCCGATAATGGTCGAGATACGCACATTGATCTCGATCCTGAGCAGCGTGTAGGACATGAAATTGGGCAGCACTTGCGGCAGGCCGGCAAAGCGCACGCGCTCGAACCAGTTGGCGCCGACCGCGCGCAGGCCTTCTTCGGCACGCATGTCGATGTTTTCGTTGATCTCGTAGAAGAGCTTGCCGAGGGCGCCGATGGAATGCAGGCCGATGGCGATGATGGCTGCGACCGGGCCGGTCGAGAGGATGGCTGCGAACAGGCCGGCAATGACGATCTCGGGGAAGGCGCGAAGCAGTTCCATGAAGCGCTTGACGACGAGCCTGAGCATCGGACTGGGCGTCAAGTTGCGCGCGGCGATGAAGGAAAAGGGCACCGCAAAGACAAAGCCGATGAAAGTGGAAACCAGCGCCACGTTAAGCGTGGTGAGCATCAGCTCGAAATATTCGGGTAGATAAAAGCCGCCCCAGAGATAGACGCGGCCAAGCGGGAAGTTGAACTCTTGGCTGCCCTTGTCGTGCGGCGATGCGATGTCGAACAGCGCCCGCCAGACGTCGTTCCAGTCCTTGGGAACAAGCCAACCAAGGAAATCCAGTATGTGCGGCAGCCGATCGAAGAAATGTCCGGCATTGGCCTCGTCGGCGAACCACATGGCTGTGCACATGGCGACAAGCAGTGAGCCGATGCCGAGCGCCGTATAGAACCGGCGCAAGGACGTCTGCCGTCGCCAGGCGTCTGCTGCCTGCCGGACCGCGTCTGAACGAATTGTAGCGGCGAAGGTCATACGGGGTCACGAGCGGACACGCAAAAAGGGCGGCGCTGGAGGACGCCGCCCTTTCCGCAATTGTCGTCAGCCGCCGATCGCGGCTTTGCGGGCTTCGACGATGACGCTGTAGAAGTCCGGCTTCACCGGAACGTAGCCGGTGAAATCGCCGCCTTCGATAGCCTCGAAGCAAGGCTTGTCCTTGGCCGGCAGGCTGGTGAAGAAGTTGGCGAGCTTGGCGCTCATACCGCCGCCGAGCGCGGTGCGCACGACCAGCGGGCCGTTCGGGATCAAGCCGGAGCGCCAGACTTCGACGAAATCGTTGGGGTCCACGGCGCCCTTGGCGACTTCCTTGTGGAAGGTGCCGGAGGTGTAGCCGTTCTTGAAGTCGCCGATGCCCGAGGAATCGTCAACCGCAACATCGACCTTGCCGTCGCGAACCGCGAGAAGGTTGTTCTCGTGGCCGCCATTGAACTGGGTCGAGGCGAAGAAGGTTTCGTTCGAAGCGCCGGTGTCCTTCGGGATCTGGGTCAGTGGGATCAGGTAGCCGGAGGTCGAATCCGGGTCGGCATAGCCGAGCTTCTTGCCCTTGGCCGACTTGATGTCGGTGATGCCGGACGACTTCAGCGCAAGGCCGATCGAATAATAGCCGGTCGCGCCGTCGGTCTGCTGGGTGGTGAGGATAGGGGTCACGGCGTTCGGATCCTTGAGGTAGACGCTGGCATAGCCCGACGCGCCAAGCTCTGCGAAATCGAGCGTGCCGCCGAGCAGGCCCTGGATAACGCCGTCATAGTCGGCGGCCGGGAACAGCGAGACCTTCTCGAAGCCGAATTCGGACTTCAGGTGATCGGCGAGGCACTGAAAGTTGCGCAGCCGGTCCGCTTCGTTTTCACCGCCAAGGATGCCGATGCGGAATTCCTTTATATCCTGGGCGTGAGCGGCGCTTGCCGCGATGGCGAGCAATGAAACGGCGCCAAAAACCATCTTCCTGAACATTATCTCTCTCCTGTTGGTCCCGGCCTCGCGCCGGCAGCGTTCGAATTTTTTGACAGGTGCCTTTGACGCGGGCGGGCGATCAGGCCGTTCTCAATATCCCGGGAATGCGGGCTCGAGCGGTCCGGCGGATGCAGCGATTTTCTGTTTGATGGCGACACTGGTGGAGGTGATGGCCTCGGAGATTTCGCCGCCATTGCTGTCGGCGCCGTAGACCATGCGCACGGCCTCGCGGTTGAGGGCTTCGGGCGGGCCGTCGAAGACGACCTTGCCGGCGGCCATGCCGATGATGCGGTTGCAGTACGTGCGGGCCGTATCCAGCGTATGCAGATTTGTGATGACGGTGATGCCCTCGCGCAAATTGATGTCCTGCAGCGAATCCATCACCACCTTGGCGTTGAGCGGATCGAGCGAGGCAATCGGCTCATCCGCCAGCAACACCTTCGGCTGCTGCATCATGGCGCGCGCAATCGCAACGCGCTGCTGCTGGCCGCCGGAAAGCGTGCCGGCCGGCTGCAGGGCGGTGCGGGCGATGTCGAGGCGCTCGAGGGCTGCAACCGCCTCGGCGCATTCACCGCGGGAGAACATGCCAAATAGGTTGGACAGCGTCGAGCGGTGGTTGAGCCGGCCGAGCAGCACATTGGTCAGCACATCGAGGCGCGGCACGAGATTGAACTGCTGGAAGATCATGGCGCAGTCGCGCTGCCATCGCCGGAGCGGCGAGCCGCGCAACCCGGAGACCTCGACGCCGTCGAACAGGATGGATCCCTGGCTGGGATCGATGAGGCGGTTGATCATGCGCAGAAGCGTCGATTTGCCGGCGCCTGAACGGCCGATGATGCCGACCATCTGGCCCTGCGGAATCGCGATGTGAACATTGCTGACGGCGGTGTTCTTGCCGAACCGGCGGGTGACGCCGCGGATTTCGAGCGTAGCTGACATGGTGCAGGCTCCAGTCCAATCGCAATTGAAGGTCTGTTTACCCTGGCTAGCGCAGCCGCATGAACCTGCGGTGTCGGAACGATGTCAGTTTTGTTACTGCCCACAGCCTGGAGCGGGGCGGGATCAACTCGGCGCGAGAAGCTCGAATGGTGAATGGTGATAAGAACGGCTTCCCTGAGCCTCGAAACCTGTCCGCTGCCCCCATTCACATTCACCATTCACCATTTCACGACCCTCAGCCGCCATATTTCTCCAGAAACGCCTCCGCCGACAATTCCCGAAAATCGTCGAGCGCGGCGCGCAGCCTTGCATGGTCCCAGTCCCACCAGGCGAGCGCCTGGTAGCGCTCCGCCGTGCGGCGGTCGAAGCGTTCGCGGATCGGCTTGGCCGGTACGCCGGCGACGATGGTGTAGGGCGCGACGTCCTTCGACACCACCGCGCCGGCACCGACCGCCGCGCCATCGCCGACGGTGACGCCCGGCAGGATGGTCGAGCCGTGGCCGAGCCAGGTGTCGTGGCCGATGGTGACGCGTTTGGCGCGGCGCTTGGCGAAGAATTCGCTCTCGTGCTCGGCGTCGTCCCAATAATCCGAGGCGCGATAGGTGAAATGGTGCAGCGTCGGCCGCCAGGTCGGATGGTTGGTAGCGTTGATGCGCACGCTTGCGGCGATGTTGGCGAATTTGCCGATCGTTGCGCACCAGACGCCGCAGTCCTGCATCATATAGGAATAGTCGCCGAGCGTGCTTTCGGAAACCCGGCAGCGCTCGGCGATCTCGGTCCAGCGGCCAAGCCTCGAGTTCTCGACTTCCGCCGTCTCGTGGATCAGCGGCGCCTCCGACAGTTTCCTGGTCATGCGGCGATTTTCCCGGCGGCGAAGGCGGTCACGTCGATGACGCGGTCGGCGACCGCCTCACGCACGTCGTGATCGTGGAAGATGCCGAGCAAAGCGACGCCCGCTGCCTTCTTGGCGGCGATCAGGGAAATCACCACATCGCGGTTCCTGGCGTCGAGCGAAGCGGTCGGCTCGTCGAGCAGCAGGATCGGGTGCTCGGTGATGAAGCCGCGCGCGATGTTGACGCGCTGCTGTTCACCGCCGGAGAACGTCGCCGGCGGCAGCGCCCAGAGCTTCTCCGGCAGGTTGAGCTGCGCCAGCAAGGCGCGTGCCTTGCCGTGCGCGACCTCGCGCTCCTCGCCGCGCTCGACCAGCGGTTCGGCCACGACGTCGAGCGCAGAGACACGCGGCACGGTGCGCAGGAACTGGCTGACATAGCCGATGGTAAGCCGGCGCACGGCAAGCACGGTGCGCGGGCTGGCCGAGGCGAGATCGATGAGCCCGCCCTCGTGCTGGACGATGATCTGGCCTTCATCGGCGGCATAATTTCCGTAGAGCATTTTCAGGATCGAGCTCTTGCCGGCGCCGGACGGGCCGCCGAGCACGGCGCATTCGCCGGCCCTGATTGCGAACGAGACACCGGCGACCACCGGCAGTTTGATGCCGTCGCGCAGATGCATGGTGAAGCTCTTCGCGACATCGGAGACAACGAGCGGGGTTGCCATCAGAGGGTTCTCCAATCGTCATTCGTCTGCGGGCCAACACCCCCCTCTGGCCTGCCCTCTTTGCCAAAACTTGCCATCTCCCCCTCAAGGGGGGAGATTGGCAGTCGCATTCGGTTTCGCCATTCTCCTGTGTCGCAGAACGGGCGGGCCATAAAAGCTGCTGATCTCCCCCCTTGAGGGGGAGATGGCCGGCAGGCCAGAGGGGGGTACGCCGGAGCAATCATCGTCACACCTGCAGAATCGAGGAGACAAGCAACTGGGTATAAGGCGCGCGCGGATCGTCGAGGACGCGGTCGGTGAGGCCGCTTTCGACGACGCGGCCGTCCTTCATCACCATCATGCGCTGCGACAACAGCCGCGCCACGGCGAGATCGTGGGTGACGACGATGGCGGCCAGGCCGAGATCGGTGACCAGGCCGCGCAACAGATCGAGCAGGCGCGCCTGCACCGAGACGTCGAGGCCGCCGGTTGGCTCGTCCATGAACACCAGCCGCGGCCCGGTGACGAGGTTGCGGGCGATCTGCAGGCGCTGGCGCATGCCTCCGGAAAAGGCGCGCGGCTCGTCGTCGATGCGGTCTTCGTCGATCTCGACACGAGACAACCAGTCGACCGCCGTTGCGCGGATCCTGCCATAGTGACGGTCGCCGACCGCCATCAGCCGCTCGCCGACATTGGCGCCGGCCGACACCGTCATGCGCAGCCCGTCGGCCGGGTTCTGATGGACAAAACCCCAATCGGTGCGCATCAGGAAGCGGCGCTCGGCCTCGCTCATGCGGTAGAGTTCGCGAAACTGGCCGTCGCGCATCCGGTAGCTGGCGGTGCCGGAGCTGGGCAGCAGTCGAGTTGACAGGCAGTTGAGCAAAGTCGTCTTGCCGGAACCGGATTCGCCGACCACCGCCAGCACTTCGCCCGGCCACAGGTCAAAAGTGACGTTCTCGCAGCCGACGCGCGAGCCGTAGAATTTGGACAGCGCCGAAACGCGCAGCAGCGGTTCGTCTGTCATTGCGCCGGCTCCGTTTTTCCTGGGGCAAGATGGGTCTCGGGCGCGAGATGGCCGCGGTGGCCTTCCGCGCGCCGCTTCTCGCAATGATCGGTGTCGGAGCAGACGAACATGTGGCCGCCATGGTCGTCGAGGATGACCTCGTCGAGATAGACGTTCTCGGCCGCGCACAGTGCGCAGGGCTGGTCGAAGGTCTGCACCTCGAACGGATGGTCCTCGAAATCGAGGCTGACCACATCGGTGAACGGCGGCAGCGCGTAGATGCGCTTTTCGCGGCCGGCGCCGAACAATTGCAAAGCCGGCGAACGGTGCATCTTGGGATTGTCGAATTTCGGCGTCGGCGAGGGATCCATCACATAGCGGCCCTCAACCTTGACCGGGTAGGCGTAAGTGGTGGCGATGCGGCCGTGCCTGGCGATGTCCTCGTAGAGCTTCACATGCATAAGGCCGTATTCCTCCAGCGCATGCATTTTGCGCGTCTCCGTTTCCCGCGGCTCGAGGAAGCGCAGCGGCTCGGGGATGGGCACCTGGTAGACCAGCACCTGACCGGCACTCAGCGGATATTCAGGGATGCGGTGGCGCGTCTGGATGATGGTCGCCTTCGCCGTCTCGGTGGTGACCGCGACATTGGCGACCTTCTTGAAGAAGGCGCGGATCGAGACGGCATTGGTGGTGTCGTCGGCGCCCTGGTCAATGACCTTGAGCACATCGTCCGGGCCAATGATCGAAGCGGTGACCTGGACGCCGCCGGTGCCCCAACCATAGGGCATCGGCATTTCGCGCGAGGCGAACGGCACCTGATAGCCAGGAATGGCGATGCCCTTGAGGATCGCCCGACGGATCATCCGCTTGGTCTGTTCGTCAAGATAGGCGAAGTTGTAGGTGGCGATGTCGGTCATGGCGATCGCTTCCGCTCTGTGCTACCGAATTGAGTTCCAAGACACGGAAAAGGGGCTGGGCTCCGATGACCCCGACCGGATGGATGCGCCTCGGAATCCTGTTGCTGGTGTTCGTCGGGGTGGTTGCCTTTGTGCTTCGAAGAATGGTTCTTCCTGAGCCGAGGGAAGGCGCGCAAGGCGAGACCATTGGCGGCAGTAGCGGTTACGGCGGATACGGAGGCCATTCCCCAGACGGGGGAGGTCACGGTGGTGGAGCTAACTGAAGTCATTCCGCTGCCTGCCTCTTCTCTTCGCCCTTGCCGGCATTTTCGCGGGCGTCGTGCTCGGTGCGCATGCGGCGCACGAGGTCGAGCTCGGCCTGGAAGTCGACATAATGCGGCAGCTTCAGATGCTCGACGAAGCCGGTCGCCTGGACATTGTCGGAATGCGAGATGACGAACTCCTCGTCCTGCGCGGCGGCGATGACATCCTCACCCAACTCCGAGGCGCGCAGCGCGCGGTCGCACAGCGCCATGGCCATCGCCTTGCGCTCGCTCTGGCCGAAGACGAGGCCGTAGCCGCGGGTGAATTGCGGCGGCGCCTTGGCCGAGCCCTTGAACTGGTTGACCATCTGGCATTCGGTGACGCGGATGCTGCCGAGCGGCACGGCAAAGGGCAGTTCCGGCACGTCCAGTTCCAGTTCGACCTCGCCGATGCGAACCTCGCCGACGAAGGGATGGTTGCGCGCGTAGCCGCGCTGGGTGGAATAGCCGAGCGCCAGCAGAAACCCCTCGTCGCCGCGCGACAGCGCCTGCAGGCGGATGTCGCGCGCCATCGGGAATTCGAGCGGCTCGCGGGTGATGTCGCCGGGGACATGATCCCCAGGCATGTCGCCGTCGGGCTCGATCAGGCCTTCGCGGGCGAGGATGGCCGAGACGCGCGGCATGGCTTCCGCCTCGCCTGCACGCTGCTCCGGCTCGGCGACATCGCCGCCGGCGGCAAGTTCGGGATCGAGCAGCCGGTGGGTGTAGTCGAAAGTCGGGCCGAGCAACTGGCCGCCGGGCAGGTCCTTGTAGGTGGCCGACACCCGCCGCTCGACCAGCATCGTGCCGGTGTCGATCGCCCTGGTGTAGCCGAAACGCGGCAGCGTCGTGCGATAGGCGCGAACCAGGAAGATCGCCTCGATCATGTCGCCGCGCGCCTGGACGATGGCGAGTGCCGCCAATTCCCTGTCGTAGAGCGAACCTTCGCTCATCACCCGGTCGACGCCGAGCGCCAGCTGCTCGACGATCTGGTCGAGGCGAAGTGCGGGCACCGAACGATCGCCGCGCCGGCGGTCGGCGAGCAGTTTGTGGGCGTTGCGAATGGCCGCTTCGCCACCCTTTACCGCAACATACATGCTACGCCTCCATCATCTTGATGCGCGTCGTGCGCGGCAGGCAGGCAACGCTGTCAGGGGTGGCGAGGACGATGTCGACACCGCGGGGAAAGCGCTGGTTGTTCTGCTTCCATTGCTCGACGAAATGGCGCGGCATTTGCGCCGGCGCGATCGTCGCCGTCTTCTCGATGCCCGGGCCTTCGAGCACCAGCGCAGCGCCGGAGATGAGATCGCCGACCTCGAGGATCAGCGTCGTCGAGCGATCGGGATAATCCTGGGTGCCTTGCGAAAACCCGTCGAGCGCCATCATCTCGGCCGGCGTGGCGATCAGCGCGAAATGCGCGTCGGCCGGGGTGTTGGCCAGCGGCGCGCCGGTATGGAAGCCAAGCCAGGATTTCACCGCCGACACCTGCAAAGCCGGGTCGAGCCAGAGCGGCGTGTCGTTGTCGCACAGCGCCAGCGCAACGGCGCCGGCGGTGGCCGACAGCGGCGCCGGTGGGTGGGCAAGGGCCGGCAAGGGCTGGACGCTGCCCGGCCGCGCCATCGCGTCCATCACGGCACGGAATACGGTCTGGGCATTGAATACCGGATCGGCGAAGCCGCCTTCAATGGATTGAGCGGCGATATCCATCAGTCTTCTCCGCGCACCATGGTGAAGAAATCGACCTTGGTCGCCGCCGTCTCGGCGCGGCGCTGTTCACGCGCCTTGGCCAGTGCCGCCTGCAATGGCGCAACGATCCTGATCTCGACCTCATTGCGGTGGGCCGGGTCCTGCCACAGCGCATCGGCGATTGCCGCCAGCCTTGCCTTCTGCTTGTCGCGGCCGAGCGCGTAGCAGTGGCCGACATGGCCGGACGCAAGCCGCACCGTGGCACGGGTGACCGTCGCCTCGCCGACATTGAAAGGGGCACCACCGCCGCCGATGCGGCCGCGTACCGTAACCAGGCCGGTTTCGGGGCCACGCAGAAGTTCCGCTTCGCAAGGCAGGCCGGCTTCGTCCCAGAGGCGGACGATGTCGTCGCCGGCCGATTGCGCCAGCGTCGCCATCACGGCCTTGCGCTCGGCCTGCTCTCGCGCTTCCCGTCCTCGCATGGCGGTGCTCCTCGTCTGCGTTCATTTTGTCTATTGATATAGACAACTATACAAATTATATCCATTATCTAGCGCGTGTCCATGACGGGCACGTGACACGGGCCAAAAGATCGGCGCGAGGAATTGGGGCGGGAGATGATCGGACAAGCCAACAGCATCGAGCGGCGCAGCGGTGTCGCGCTGTGGCGGCAGATCGCCGATCAGATCCTGCATTCGATTGCCGTCGGCGATTTTCCCGAAAATGCGGCGCTGCCGCCGGAGATCGCGTTGGCCGGACGCTATGGCGTCAACCGCCACACGGTGCGCAGCGCTATCGCAGCGCTGGTGCAGGAGGGCGTGCTCAGGGCGGAGCAAGGGCGCGGCACCTTCGTGCTGTCGCGCAAGCGGCTGTCTTATCCGATCGGCGCCCGCACCCGCTTTTCCGAGGGATTGCAAGGACAGGCGTCCGAGCGGCATATCACCTTGCTCGCGTCATCGATCGAGCCGGCCAACCGTCGTGTCGCAGAGGGCTTAGGCCTTGCGACGGGGGCCGATGTGATACGCCTGGAAACGCGCGGCGAAGCCGATGGAATGCCGGTGTCTCGTGCGGCCGGCTGGTTCGATGCCAGGCGCTTTGCCGGCATCGATGCCGCCATGGCGGAAACCGGTTCGATCACCGCATCGCTGGCACGTTTCGGCATCGACGACTATCTCAGGCAATCGACTGTGCTGTCGGCGCGCCATGCCGATGCCGCCGACCTTGCGGACCTCGAGCTGCAGCCCGGCGCCATCGTGCTGGTGACGGTCGCCGTCAACGTCACGCCCGACGGTCAGCCGATACAGTTTTCGGAGTCGCGCTTCCCGGCCGAGCGGATCGAGCTCAAATTGTCGGCGCTCTGAGATGCGGCAGCCCTGGCATCATCCGACTTGAATGACGGCCTTGATCAGGCCGGACTTCTCATGCGCCCAGCGGGCGAGGTCGTGCGGCGTCTCGCCAAGCGTGGTGCGGTGGGTGACCAGCTTTGTCAGCGGCAGCGCGCCGTTGCGGATCGAGGCGGCGACATGGTCGAAATCGGCACGCAGGGCGTTGCGGCTGCCGATCAGCATCATCTCGCGCTTGTGGAATTCGGGATCGGAAAAGGCGATGTCGTCCTTGACGACGCTAACCAGGACCAGCGCCCCGCCGTGCGCGACATGGGCGAAGGCCGACTGCACCGACCGGGTGTTGCCGGTGGCATCGAAAACCACGTCGAAGCCGTCGCCGCCGGTTGCTTCCCGCACCAGGTCGGCAGCAGCGCCCCGCGAGCCGTCGAGGGTCGCGAAGCCGAGTTCGCTTTCGGCGAAACCCAACCTCTCCGCACTCATGTCGAGCAGCGTCACGTCGAGCCCGGCGATGCGGGCGAACAGCGCCGTGCCGAGCCCGATCGGGCCGGCACCAATGACCAGTGTGCGCGCACCTGGATCAGCGAGCGAGCGCCGCACGGCATGGGCGCCGATCGCCAGGAATTCGACGGCGGCGGCATCGGCCAGCGACAGGCCGTTTGCCGGATAAAGATTTTGCGCCGGCACCAGGATCTGCTCGCACATGGCGCCGTCGCGGTGGACGCCGAGCACCTCGATCCTGACGCAGCAATTCGGCTTGCCTTGCCGGCAGGCGATGCATTTGCCGCAGGCGAGATAGGGATTGACGATCACCGCTTCGCCGACGGCGAGATCGACGTCCTCACTAACCTCGGTCACGGTGCCGGAAACCTCGTGGCCCATGATGCGGGGATAGGCGAGGAACGGGTGCTTGCCTTCGAAGATGTGATAGTCGGTGCCGCAGATGCCGACATGGCTGACGGCGACCAGCGCCCAGCCGGCGGGGGGCGCGCCAGGCGCCGGACGGTCTTCGAGGACAAGTTCGCCGGGCGAGCGGCAGACGACGGCTTTCATGCTTCAATCCAGTCGGTTCATGGCACCGCCGGCCCTGCTGTCGCGAGGCCGGCGGTTATTGGGAGGCAGTCTATTTGCCGCGGCGGCGCAGCCCGTCGAAATAGACGATGACGATGATCAGCACGCCGGTGATGATGCGCTGCCAGAAGGCGTTGACGTTGAGCAGATTGGCGCCGTTGTTGATGGTGGCAAGGATGAAGGCGCCGAGCAGCGGTCCGTGCACGGAGCCGACAGCGCCGAACAGCGAGGTGCCGCCGATCACCGAGGAGGCGATCGCCTGCAATTCCCAGCCCTCGGCCTGTGTCGGATTGCCGATGCCGATGCGCGAGGCAAGCAGCACGCCGACGAAGGCCGCACACAGGCCCGACAGCGTGTAGGCCATGTAGATGGTGCGCTGGACGTTGACGCCTGACAGGCGCGACGCCTCGGCGTTGGAGCCGACCGAGAACAGATAGCGGCCCCAGCGGCTGTGGTGCAGGAAGATGTAGGCTGGGATGCCGACCAGGATCACCATCCAGAACAGATTGGGGACGCCGGCGAAGGAACTGCGCGAGAACGTCTGGAAGGCGTCGTTGTTGATCGAGATCGAGTTGCCATTGGTCATCAACAGACCGATGCCGCGCAGCGAGGTCAGCGTTGCCAGGGTGATGATGAAGGGCGGCAGGCCCATCTTGACGATGCCGAACCCATGGAACATGCCGATGGCGACGCCGACCAGCAAGGTGATCAGGATGGCGAGGAAAACCGGTGTGCCGGCGTTGATCAGCATCGCGACGATGACGGTGGCGAAGCCGACCACGGCGCCGACGGAAAGGTCGATGCCGCCGGTGATGATGACGAAGGTCTGGCCGACCGCCAGGATGGCGATCATCGACCCTTGCCGTAACAGGTTGGAGATGTTGTTGGCGGAGGCGAAGCTCGGCGTGGCCACCGACAGGATGATCCATAAAAGAACCAGCAGCGCCAGCAGTGTCAGCCCGAACAGGGCGTTGTAGTTGCGTTTCGGCCTTTCGGCAGCGATCGCCTCGGTGCTCATATCTTCCCTCCCGGTCTTTCTTGTTTCTCGGCCAGCGCCTGGGTGAGGATCTCCTCGTGATCAGCGGTACGAAACCCATGCGTGGCCACCAGCTTGCCGCGCCGGAACACGTGCAGCGTGTCGGCGAGCTCATAGACCTCGGGCAGGTAGGACGAGATCAGGATGATGCCGGCTCCCTTGGACAACAGCGCGCCGAACAGGCGGTAGATCTCGGCCTTGGTGCCGACATCGACGCCGACAGTCGGCTCATCGAAGATGAATAGCTTGGCGCCGTGGGCGAGCCATTTGCCGATGACGATCTTCTGCTGGTTGCCGCCGGACAGGCTGGAGGCCAGCGCGCCGCGCGTCGGCGTCTTGATGCGCAGGTCGGCGATCTGGCGATCGGCTTGCGCCTTTTCCTGCGCGCGGGAGATCAGCAGATTGCTCGAGATGCGCTTGTAGATCGGCAGATTGAGGTTGAGTCCGACCGGCAGGTTGAGGCAGAGGCCCTGGTCGCGGCGGCTTTCCGGGGCCAGCGCCATGCCGAGCCTGATCGCGTCATGTTCGGAATTGACCTTGACCTCCTTGCCCTCCCACAGGATCTGGCCGGCCGATTTGCGGTGCCGGCCATAGAGCGTGGTGACGAACTCGCTGCGCCCGGCGCCGATCAGGCCATAGAGGCCGACGATCTCGCCGGCACGGACGGACATCGAGACATTTTCGAAACCCTTGCCGGACAGGTTCCTGGTTTCGACGATGGTCGCGCCGGGGGTGAAATGCTCCTTGTGGTAGACCTGCTCGATCGAGCGGTTGATCATCATCTTGACCAGCTCGGCGTCATTGGTCTCGGCAATGTTCCTGGTGCCGACCAGCGTGCCGTCGCGCAGCACCGAGACGCGGTCGGCGAGCTCGAACACTTCTTCCATGCGATGGCTGATGTAGATGATGGTGACGCCTTCGCCCTTCAGCCGGCGGATCAGCGTGAACAGCTGGTCGGCCTCCTTGCGGGTAAGATAGGCGGTCGGCTCGTCGAAGATCAGGAATTTGGTGCCGCGCACGGTGGCGCGGGCGGCGGCGATCAACTGCTGCTGGCCGATGGTCAGGTCACCCAGCATGACATGCGCCGGCAGGTCGAAGCCGAGATCGTCGATGATCTTCTGCGCCTGCCTGATCATCGCCCGCTGCTGCAGGATGCCGAAGCGGGAATCCTCTTCGCCGAGGAACATGTTGGCGGCGACGGTGAGATGGCGGCACAGGACGACTTCCTGATGCACGGCATTGATGCCGAGCGCCATCGCCTCATGCGGCGTTGCCAATGCGGCAGGCTTGCCCTCCCAGATGACGTCGCCGGAGGTGCGCGGCATGACGCCGGTAAGAAGCTTGATCAGGGTGGATTTGCCGGCGCCGTTCTCGCCAACGATGGCGTGGATCTCGCCGGCCTTGAAGGCGAGATCGACCGGCTTCAGCGCATGGGTGCCGGGATAGCGCTTTTCCAGCCCGCGGAGTTCGAGGATGGTCCTGCCCGGTTCCAGCGTTGGGGCCGGATGGAGTTCCTGCGCCGTCGACATCATGACAATCCTCCCAGATTGGCCCCCAAAGATTGGCCTCGCGATTGGCACGAGTGGGATGTTTCCGGGGCGAAAGGCCCCGGAAACAGTTCACTTGCGGCTATGCTCAGTCGAGCTTCGGGTTGAGCAGCGCGTCGATCTTCGGATCCTTCATGTTGGCCTTGGTAACCAAATTGGCGCCGGTATCGACATTGGCCTCGACCTTCTCGCCCTTCGAGGCGGCGAGCGCCGTCTTGATGCCGTCATAGCCCATCCGGTACGGATCCTGAACGACGAGAGCCGAAATGACGCCGTCATTGAGGAACTTGATCAGCTTCTCGTCGCTGTCGAAACCGACCAGCCCGACCTTGCCGGCAAGACTGTTCTCGGCGATCGCCTGACCGACGCCCTGCGCCATGATCAGGTTGGAGGCGAAGATGCCCTTGAGGTTGGGGTTGGCGGTGATCAGGTCGGTGGCGATGTTGAGGCCGGTGGTGGCCTGGCCGTCGGCGTATTTGTCGGCGACCAGCTTGAGGCCGGGATATTTGGCGGCGAGCTGTTCCTTGAAACCCTGGGCGCGCTGTTCGAGCGAGCCGGCACCCGGAAGCGCGGTGATCAGGGCGACGTCGCCCTCGACCTTGCCGCCATTGGCTTCGCCGATGGCTGCGGCAAGGCCGTCAGCGGCGACGCGGCCGCCCTGGATGTTGTCGGTGGTCAGGAACGAGGTGAAGGCCTTGGAGTCGGCACCGGAGTCGATGCCGATGATCTTGACCTTGGTGGCGGCCTCGTCGATCGGCTTGCCGAGCGCCTTGGCTTCGGTCGGCGCAATGACGACGGCCGCCGGGTTGCCGGCGACGGCATTTTCGAGGATCGAGATCTGGCCGTTGACGTCGGTCTCGGCCTGGGCGCCGAGCTCCGGCACGTTGACGCCGAGATCCTTGCCGGCCTTGCGGGCGCCGGCCAGAACGATCTGCCAGTAGAAGGACGTGGTGTCCTTGACGATGATCGGAATGGTCGCGTCGGCCGCGGATGCCGGCGCCGAATGCATCACGCCGGCAAGCATCGAGGCGGCTGCGAGAGCCACGAAGGCGCGGCGATTGAGAATGCTGGTCACGAATTTCATTAGGAGTCCTCCCTAAGTCGCCCGGTGAATGTTACGGAAGCTCCATTCGGATGGCGCGGCCCAAACGGAACTTTATCAATAAAAAACATTTACCGCATTTTGATAGTGCATCACCTCGGTCGGCGCAAGCGATGTTTGATGGCCGCTCGAATGGCTGGGCGGGAAAGCTTGCTCCCTCGGAACTCCGCTGCCAATCTCCTCCAATATGTCGCATGGAATATTAATTCCATCATCCAGTCAATATGGAATGTTCATTCTTTTTCGGGAGCGTTGGAACTGTGACGCCTGGCGATCACGTCCGGTGTTCGCGACTATTGCGCATGTCCGGCTTAGAGCGTCGCTCCGAGATGCCAAGGCACGAACTCGTTGTCGCCGTAGCCGAACTCTTCGCTCTTGGTCTTGCGGCCCGAAGCCGTCTCGACGATCAGTTCGAAGATCTCGCGGCCCATGCCGGCGATGGTCTTTTCGCCCGAGGCGATGACGCCGCAATTCACGTCCATGTCCTCTTCCATCGTGTGATACATGGTCGAGTTGCTGGCGACCTTAATCGACGGCGTCGGCCGGCAGCCGAAGCAGGAGCCGCGGCCTGTGGTGAAGACGATGACGTTGGCGCCGCCCGCCACCTGGCCGGTGGCCGAGACCGGGTCGTAGCCGGGCGTGTCCATGAACACCAGCCCGTGCCCGATGACCTTTTCGGCATAGCCGAAGACGCCGTTGAGCGGCGTCTGGCCGCCCTTGGCGACCGCGCCGAGCGACTTTTCCAGGATGGTGGTCAGGCCGCCACGCTTATTGCCCGGCGATGGGTTGTTGTCGATGGAAGCGCCATGCTTGGCGACATGGTCTTCCCACCATTTCACGTAGCCGTCGAGCTTGGCGGCGATCTCGGGGGTGGCGGCGCGATAGGCAAGCAGGTGCTCGGCGCCGTAGATCTCCGTCGTCTCGGAGAGGATGCCGACACCGCCGACGCCGGCCAAAATGTCGACCGCGGCACCCAGCGCCGGATTGGCGGTGATGCCGGACATGCCGTCGGAGCCGCCGCATTGCAGGCCGACGACGATCTCGCTGACCGGGATCGGCTCACGCTGAAGCTTGCCGACCTCCTCGGCGATCTCGGCCAGCACGATCAGCGCCTTCTCGACCGATTTGCGCGAGCCGCCGGCTTCCTGGATGTTGAAATGGCGTTTTCCCGCGGCAACGCCCTTCTGGCCGTAGAGGGTGAGCTGGTTGACCTCGCAGCCGAGCCCGACCATCAGCACACCACCAAAATTCGGATGACGGGCGTAGCCGGCCAGCGTGCGGTGTAGCACCATCATGCCGTCGCCGGTGGCGCTCATGCCGCAGCCCTGGCCGTGGACGATCGGGACGAAGCCGTCGATGCCGGGATATTGCGGCAGAAGCGTGCGGTTCGCCGCGTCAGCGATGGCGTGGCAGACGGTGGCCGAGCAATTGACGCTGGCGAGAATGCCGATGAAGTTGCGCGTGCCGGCGCGGCCGTCGGCGCGGCGGTAGCCCATGAAGGTGCGGGCGCGGTCGGCCTCGGTCGCATGCACTGCCTCGCTCGGCGGCACCACCGGCAAACGCCCGCTTTCGAAGACCAGATTGTGCGAATGGACATGCTCGCCGGGCGCGATGTCTTGCGTGGCGCGGCCGATCGCCTGGGCGTATTTGACCACGGCTTCGCCGGCCGCAATCGGCTTGATCGCCACTTTGTGGCCCGGCTCGATCACTGCGGCGGCGACGGCGCCGCCCGGCAGCACGGTGCCGATCTCGATGCGGCCATTGGCGACCGCGACATTGTCGGCGGGAGACAGAAGAATGCTGTTTGCGGCGTTCACGGGAGCTTCCTGGGTGTGTTCCTGGGTGCGCGAGCGGATTGACACGCGGCTCTTAACATATAATGTCTTTTATCGTGAAAAAACATTTTTGCGTCAATTGTTTTTTCGCCAGAGCGCGACGCGTCTTTTGGATGCGAGAAGCAGGCTCTACAACCAAAACTAGCGTTGCGCATGATGTTTTCCGAAAAGGTACCGGTTTCATGCGCGAGAAACGCTTCACACTGGCCGCAAACGCCGATGCGCCACGGGGCAGGGGATGTCGAAGAGCAACAACGTTTACAAGGACGCCTATAATCGCGGTCTGAGGCTGCTCGACGAAACCAGGAGCCTGCCTTCGGAGCCGGAGCTGGGTACGCTGCTCGGCGTCAGCCGCACGACGGTCCGCACTATCCTTGCGCGCATGGAAGAAACCGGGCTGATCGACTGGAACAAGCGCAGCAAGACGGTCCTGCGCGAACCGCGACCGGACGATTTCTTCCCCGAGGAAGAAACCGACACGCTGGCCGAGATCATCGAGCGCTCCTTCATGCGGCGGCTGCTTGCCAGCGGTGCCGAAGCAGGCATGCAGATCAACGAGCTCGAACTGGCGCGCGAGATCGGCGTCGGCACCACCAGCGTGCGCGAATTCCTGATCCGCTTCTCGCGCTTCGGGCTGATCGAGAAGCGCCGCAACAGCCACTGGGTGCTGAAAGGCTTTACCCGCGCCTTCGCGCTGGAGCTGACCGAAATCCGCGAGATGTTCGAACTGCGCTCGGCCGCAGCCTTTGCCGCTCTGCCCGAGGACAGCCCGGTGTGGGCCGACCTCGACCGCCTGGAAGACGAGCATCACCGGCTGGAGCGCGAGATCGCCGTGCGCTTCAACGAATTCTCCGAGCTTGACGAGCGCTTTCACCGGCTGATCCATCGGGCGTCGCACAACCGCTTCATCGTCGATTTCTACGACGTCATCGCCATGATCTTCCACTACCACTACCAGTGGAACAAGGCGCAGGAGCGCGAGCGCAACGAAGTCGCGGTCCAGGAGCATCTCGCCTATATCGCCGCGCTCAAATCGCGCGATCTCGCCAAGGTCGACGCCGCCTGCCGCAAGCACCTGAAATCGGCCCGCCACACGCTGCTGACGTCCATTCCCGAGGGCAGGCAGCCGCAACGCGCGTGATTGTGTTGCGTTGCCGCAGCAACGTTTTGGGATTTTTCGGCCGCCGGCTCCGTGCTAGAGAGCTGACGTTGCTGCGTGAAGAGGCTGGTTCTTGACCATACGCCGGAGACGATGGAGCATGCCGGTCGCGTTCGCCGCGGCGTGGCTTTTCATGCTCCAGTCGATGTTCGGCGCGTTTGCGTCCGGCGTCGCGCCGAAAGCCTCGCAATTCGATGCTTTCGGCAACACGATCTGCACCCATGACGGTGCGGCGCAACTCCCCGCCGGCGATCCGCATCAGCAGCACATGCCGGCTTGCTGCATGCTTGGCTGCAACCTCGTTTCGGCGGTCTACGCGCCACCCGATGCGGCCGGGAGCCTGGCTCGCAGCCTTTCCGTCGAAACCATCGCCTTTATCCTGCCGGCCTTCCGGCATCGCGATTTCGCCCGCGCCCGCACTCCGTCCAATCCGCGCGCACCACCGGCGACGGCCTGATCCGTTCTGGTTCGCGCCGCGCAACGCTTTGCCGGCGCGTTTATCGACATCGTTCGCGACCGGCCATCGGCGCGATCCCCTAAGTCCACGGAGCAATCATGTCTCACTCTTTTCGCGCTGCCGCATCCAGCCGCAGGCGCTTCTCACTGGGTAGTTTCGAGCAGCGTCTCGGCGTCGCGCTTTGCGTTCTTACCCTCCTGTTCGCCAGCGCCCAGACGGTGTTGGCACACGAGTTCAAGCTTGGCGATCTCGAGATCGGGCACCCCTGGTCGCGCGCCACGCCAGCCGGCGCCAAGGTGGCCGGCGGCTACTTCACCATCACCAACACAGGCAGTGCGGCGGATCGCCTGCTGTCGATCACCTCCGACATTTCGGCCAAGGCCGAACTGCACGAGATGGGCGTCAGCAATGGCGTCATGACGATGCGGCCGGTCACCGGCGGCCTCGAAATCCCGGCTGGCGGCAAGGTCGCATTGGCGCCCAACGGCTATCATTTGATGTTCATGGATTTGAAGCGGCAGCCCAAGGATGGCGAAATGTTCTCCGCCACATTGACCTTCGAGAAAGCCGGGCCCGTGCAGATTGAATTCGCCGTGCAAGGCATCGGCAGCGCGGCGCCCCAGGACGACGACTGACTTGGCCGCTTCGAGAGGTAGCGTCATGAAGAAATCTCTTTTGCCCGGCTGCGTGCTTCTTGTCCTCGGGACCAGCGCGGCCTTTGCCCACATCACGCTCGAAACGCCGGAGGCGGCGGTGGGCTCGACCTACAAGGCGGTTCTTCGGGTGCCGCATGGCTGCGAGGGCAAGGCGACGACCGCGCTGCGCGTGCAGATCCCGGAAGGGGTGCTCTCGGTCAAACCGATGCCGAAGCCGGGTTGGACACTGCAGGTCAAGAACGGCAAATACGAAAAGTCCTACCAGCTCTACGGCCAAGCAGTGACCAGCGGCGTCAAGGAGATCGACTGGAGCGCCGGCAGCCTGCCGGACGAATTCTACGACGAATTCGTCTTTCGCGCGACACTGGCGGCGGATCTGCCGGCAGGCCAGATGCTGCATTTCCCGGTGGTGCAGGAATGTGACGGCATTGCAGATCGCTGGATCGAGATTCCGGCGGCCGGGCAGGCTGAGGACGCGCTGGAATTTCCGGCGCCCGGCCTCAAGCTGCTGCCGAAGACGTGATCCTTACGCGGCGCGCTCTATCCGAAAGAGCGCGCCGCTGTCTTTGTGGCGGTGACATGAGCGCGGCATCCATCGTGCGAACGGCCTGCACAACCGGCCGGCTTGCCATCGGCCTGCTGGCTGCGATTGTGCTGCTTGCCACCATTGTCGCGCCAAACGCAGCCTTCGCCCATGCGGCGCTGATCAAGGCCGAGCCGGCTGACGGTGCGGTGCTGGCGCAGAGCCCGTCGCAGATGTCGCTGACCTTCAGCGAGCCGGTTTCGCCGCTGGTGCTGACGCTGGTGCGGCCCGACGGCACGTCGATCCCGCTGACCTCCTTCCGGCTCAGCGGCCAGACCGTCGAGATCGACAATCCGCAGGCGCTGACGTCGGGCACGCATGTGCTGAGCTGGCGGGTAATCTCCGCCGACGGGCATCCGGTCGGCGGCTCGGTGCTGTTTTCGGTCGGTGCGCCGAGTGCTGCGCCGGCCGCCTCCGAAGCTGTCGACCGGGCGCTTCGAACGGCGATCTGGATCGGCAAGGTTTTTCTATACATCGGCCTGTTTTTCGGCGTCGGCGGTGCCTTTGCGCAGGCCTGGCTGGCGCAAGGCGGTCGATCCGGCCAGAACCTTGTCGTCGCCGCGATCCTGTGCGGGCTGGCCGCCGCACTCTTGTCGCTCGGTTTCCAGGGGCTGGATGCACTCGGCGCGCCGCTTGCCCGGCTGGCGCAGCCGGTCATCTGGCAGACCGGGCTTGGCACCAGCTTCGGCTGGACGGTGCTGATCGCGCTGATGGCGCTCGGCCTTGGCCTGCTATCGCTGCTCGTGCCGCCCGCCGACGCAAAGCCGCTGGCCTTGGCCGGACTGGTTGGCGTTGGCGCAGCACTTGCCGCCAGCGGGCATGCCAGTGCCGCCGAACGGCAATGGCTGACCCGGCCGATGGTGTTTCTGCACGCCACTGGTATCGCCGTCTGGGCCGGGGCGCTGGCGCCGCTCGGCCTTGCCTTGAAACGGCAGTCGGACAAAGCCGGGCCGTTGCTGCGCCGGTTTTCACGAGCGATCCTGTTCGTCGTGGCGGTGCTTGCGGCAGCCGGCATCGTGCTCGCCGTCATCCAGGTGCAAACGACGTCGGCGCTGGTCCATACCGCTTACGGCCGGCTGCTGCTGCTCAAGCTGGTGCTGCTCGTCTTTCTGTTCACGCTCGCCGCCGTCAATCGCTTCAAGCTTACGGCCCTGGCTGAGGCGGGCGAAACGGAAGTCCAGCGGCGGCTGGCCCGCTCGATCTTTATCGAGCTGCTGATCGTGCTGGCGATCTTCGGCGTTGCCGCCGGCTGGCGCTTCACGCCGCCGCCGCGGGCGCTGGCGATCGCCGCGGCACAGCCGGCATCGGTGCATATCCACACGCTGCAAGCGATGGCCGATGTCAGCATTGTGCCCGGGCACACCGGACCTGTTGCCGCTTCGATCTTCATCATGACCGGCGATTTCGGCCCGCTCGACGCCAAGCAGGTAACGCTGGTGCTGTCAAAGCCCGATTCCGGCATCGAGCCCATCAAACGCCCGGCGACGAATCCCGGCGACGGCACCTGGCGCGTCGACGATCTCGTCATTCCGGTCGCCGGCCGGTGGACGGCGCGGCTCGATATCCTGGTCTCGGATTTCGAGATGGTGAAGATAGAGGCGCCGATCGACATCAGGCCGTGAAGACGGTGCTGGTCCGCGCAACACAATTCGGCGAGGCGGTTGACGCGGCCGCGAACCCCCGTCAATCATCGCCATCAAGAATGGGCGTCCAACCCAATCGCGGGCTCAAACCAACAAGATCCGAAAGCAGGGAAGAAACGATGGAAAAAGCCGAAATAGGCCTGATCGGCCTTGGCACGATGGGCTCCAACCTGGCGCTCAATATCGCCGAGAAGGGGCACCGCATCGCCGTCTTCAATCGCACCGCGGCGCGCACCGATGCCTTTGTCGAAAATGCCGGCGCGCTTCGGGATAGGGTGGTGCCCTGCTACAGCCTCGAAGAACTGGCCGCCGCGATCCGGCCGCCGCGGCCGATCATCATCATGGTGCTGGCCGGCAAGCCGGTCGACGAGCAGATCGCGGCATTGCGCGGCGTGCTGTCGGCCAACGATATCGTCATCGACGCCGGCAATGCCAATTTCCGCGATACGATGCGGCGCTTCTCCGAGCTTACCGATTCGGGCCTGACCTTCATCGGCATGGGCGTGTCCGGCGGCGAGGAGGGCGCACGCCACGGTCCCTCTATCATGGTCGGCGGCACCGAAGAGTCCTGGAAGCGCGTCGAAAAGGTGCTGACCGCGATCTCGGCCAAGTTCAAGGGCGAGCCTTGCGCGGCGTGGCTTGGCACCGACGGCGCCGGCCATTTCGTCAAGACCATCCACAACGGCATCGAATATGCCGACATGCAGATGATCGCCGAGATCTACGGCATATTGCGCGACGGGCTCGGCATGGGGCCGAAAGAGATCGCTGAGGTGTTTTCCCAGTGGAACACGGGCAGGCTCAATTCGTACCTGATCGAGATCACCGCCAAGGTGCTGGCCGCCGACGATCCCAAGACCGGCAAACCGGTGGTCGACATCATCCTCGACCGCGCCGGCCAGAAAGGCACCGGCAAATGGTCGGTGATCGAGGCGCAGCAGCTAGGCATCCCCGCCACCGCGATCGAGGCGGCTGTGGCGGCACGCGTACTGTCGTCGATTAAGGACGAGCGGCTTGCCGCCGAAAAGGTCTATGGCGGCGGCGTGAGCAAGATTTCCGGAGACAGGGACGCCCTGCTCGCCGATCTCGAGCTGGCCCTGTTTGCCGGCAAGATCGCCGCCTACGCGCAAGGATTCGCGGTGATGAGCGGCGCGTCGAAGGAATTCAACTGGAACCTGCCGATGCCGGTCATCGCCAAGATCTGGCGGGCCGGCTGCATCATCCGCTCGCAATTGCTGGATACGATGGCGGAGGCTTTCGGCGGCGGCGGCGCAGCCACCAACCTGTTGATGGCGCCGGCTTTCGTCTCATTGATGCATGAGGCACAACCGTCGCTTCGCCGTGTCGTCGCAAGGGCGGCCGAAGCCGGCTCGCCGGTGCCGGCCCTGTCATCTGCACTTGCCTATTTCGACAGTTACCGGCAGGGCCGCGGCACTTCGAACCTGATCCAGGCGCAGCGCGATTTCTTCGGCGCGCACGGCTTCGAGCGCATCGATGGGCAGGGCGCTTTCCATGGCCCGTGGGGGAGTGGGGCGGCGGGTTAGCGCCTTATCCCGGCCGTTCGCGTGTGATACGCAAGCTACAGAAAGCGGCCAGTCTGCTTTTCGAAGAGGGCGTGTCAGCAACGGGATGGAAAGTGGTCGCTGAAAGTCAGTGGCCAACGGCTGCCAAGCCCAGTCGCGTGATAAGAACACCATGCTACCCGACGGTTGAGATCGCGATGCGGCCTCTCCCCTATAGTTAGTTAGTGCGCGGCAATATCGGACCGCGTCACTAGAACAGGTCATCGTCACTAGACTCGACCGGCTTTCGCCTCAGTGGCTCAGGCTTCATCGGCTCGGGCTTCTTAGCCAGAAATTCATGGAGCGCTTTCAGCTTGGCGAGCAGTTCGTCGAACGTGATGACAATCACGTCGCGCAGGTTATTGCGGTAAAGCTCGAGGCTCTTCTTCTCTTCGTCTGCGGCGGGCGACTGACCTGCGATCACGATGCAGGGCACCGCGTAGGTGAAGACGTCGTACGCCTTCGAGGCGATCTTCTTGCTGTTGATGTCGTTCTGCAACTGGTGCCGCTGGTCAAGCACTTGCGTAACCGCACCGCTCAGTTCCTCGGAAGGCGCGTATACGCCACCGCGGTAGGGACGTTTCACAAGCAAAGCAGTCTTGGGCGTCTTGATCTCGATCAGTGCAAGGTTGCCGAACAGTCCGAGCCTGATGGCGTAATCAGCCAGCTTGCCGCCGCTACCATCGAATTTCGTGCCACCGACCGCGACCTGGTCGCCGAAGGCCAGCGCTGGCAGGTTGAAAGCGAGCTGCAGAATAAAAGCGTTTGCGTTGAAGAACTCCTGCCAGTGACGCTCTTGCAGACCGGTCTGGCTGAGCTTCTTATCGAAAATCTCGATCAGCTCCTCGAGCGACACGAGCTCGATTTCACGACACAAATCGAGCAGCTCCCCCGGCTCTTTCTCTGCCAACGTCCTGACCGACTTCTTGACCGTGCGAGCTGCGGCCTTGGCTTCGGCCTCCGGCGATCGAGACTTGCCGATGAGCGTCTCAGCAAGGATGTCGGCGACTGGCCGACGGGTGCCGTCGCCGATCGGAAGCTCGAAGTCTGGATCAAGCATGATGTTGAGATTGGCGTCGAGGTACTCGCGCTTCGCCCTGTTTGCCAGGTCGATGGATCGCTTGTGCGTACGGTTGATATCGCGACGAAATTTGTCGAACATCGAGTACGACATCGTAAGCACGTCGCCCTTGCGGGATACCCCTTTGTCGTCCGAGATTCGCAGCGTGGTAACGCCGCTCTGGCGCTCTGCCGCCTCCGCGATGAATCGCATGTCGTAAGCCAAGCCGAAGCCGGCCAAGGGCTCCCTGATGATGCCTGCTGGCAACTCCTCAAAGTAGAGGTAGTCATCGTCCTTGATCGCGCCCAGTGAGTCGACGTCTTCGAGAATGATGGTCTCTAGATGGAGGTATTTGGGCTCGAGGAAATAGGCCCCGAAGGTTGTGCTGATCGGATATGTGGTGAGGGTGCGGGTCGAGGCCTTGTATCGGGCAAGAATGATCGGCTCTGTCGGCGCCTCGAAGTCGGGCTTGGCTTTCGCCGCCGCTTTCAGTGCTTCCGGTTTGAGTTGGAGCTCGATCTCATAGTCACCGACCTTTTTCGGATGATAGGCGACACGAAGGCCTTCGTCCGCGCGATCGGGCATCAACTTCAGGATTATCGGCTTCTCACTCATGACGCTTCTTTCGGCTTGTCGCGCAGTGGCAGCGCACGCCCAGGATGGCGCAGTTGCCACGTCTCGATGATGAAGAGCGCGATCGCGGACGCGGAATGGATAGCAAGCTTGGCTATGCGGGCATCGATACGTCGGAACCCTTTCTCTTTGCCATGGGCGCCGCCGACGTGAGTGCGGAGGGAGCCGATGCTCTGCACCGAAGTAACCAAACCGGAGAGCACCGCCTTCACGTCGTTGACGATCTCGGGCGCCAAACCTTCTTTCATCGGATCCAGACCAAGTGGATCGCGTACTGCGCGATAGAGCGAGCTGATGTCCTGTTTGGCAGGGAAGTCGAGCTCCAGCTCGACAAGGATAGAGCGGCAGACGCTCTCGACGGCTGCGCAAGCCGATGTAACTGCCAACTCGGGGTCTGCGGCGGCCGCTCGAAGCGCACGATCTAGGTCCCGGCTGACCGTATCGAAGTCGATGCCGACGGCCATTGCGGAAAGCTCATTGGTAACCGGGGCAGTTTCCACAATCTCGACCAGGCGCATTGTGCGCCCGGCGGGCTCTAACTTGAGTCCGTCGTAGAACAAGTGCTTGTTGAGGTACTCGACAACAGCGGTGTGTCGCTCAGGCTCCTTGATGAAGTCGCGCGGGTCTGCCGCGCTCTCGATGATCCGTTTGAGCAGTTCGCCGTTGCCTGTGTCGATGAACATTGCGCCATGGATGGCCGTCTTGGTGGCAGGTAAACGGCTCTCGCCTTTGATGTCGAAGGGTACCCCAAAGCCCTTGAACCAAGCCTCCAACCGCCACCCCTGCCGGTAAAGGCCAATTGACGGCTCGTAGCCGCCGGCCGAGCCGCCCGAGATAATCTCGGCTAAGGCATCGACCGACGGATCTGACAAATCGATTCGCATGCGCCAATGTTATAGTAGATTCATCAGCGTAACTTCCTGAGGATGGGTTTTCCAAGAGCTTGAGACTCGCCGGCAGGCGGCGGCTTTCTCCCTTGCGTTAACTGTTAGCTGCCGGACCGCTTCCGGCCCCAAGGTTGCCAGTCGGCAGCGCGCATTTTGCAGCCAAGTGGAACCACTTGGCGCCGCAGAAATGCGGCTATGACAATAGATGGAGCGGGTGCCAGTTCACTTTGAACATGTCCCGCTCACGCCGGGCGGCGATAGGCCTGGACTTCGCCCGGTTCGCTCAGGCTTTGCAGGGTGCCGGGTGCGGCGCCGCCGATCCAGCCCAGCACCGAGCGGGCGAGTTCGGCGCCGGCCAGTCGGAAGTTCTCGTTGACGACCAGCAATTCGCTGCGAAACAGATGCAGAAGCTCCGACGATTGTTTGGACACCACATCGACATCGCGGCCAAGCTTGAGGCCGGCGTCTTCGATGCCGGCGACGATGGCGAGCGTCGCGGCGGCGGCGCTGCTGATGAAACCGTCCGGGCGGCTTTCGCGGCGCATCAGCTGCGCGGTCCGCATTCTGATCTGCTCGATCGAATGATCGATCGAAACGGTGTTGAACGGAATCTCGCTGGCGCCGACCTCGCTCAGCGCATCGGCAAAGCCTGCGAGCGTGTGGCCGTGATAGGTCAGTTCGACCGGCGGCGCCAACAGAGCCAGGCGGCGGCGGCCGAGGCCGGCCAGATGGCGCACTGCCTCGGCTGCGAAAGCATAATTGTCGAAATCATGGTAGGGATGGATCAGCCCCATATCGGTGCGGCCATGCGTGGCAAAGGGGATGCCGCGCTCCAGCATATAACGGGCCCTCGGATCGTTCGGCTGCGTGCGCGAAATGATGACGCCGTCGGCTGAACCGGTTTCCACGAGGTAGCGGATCGGGTCGAGCGGATCCTGCGAGCGCGAGTAGGGTGTCACGATCAAATGGTAGGGCGTGTCGGCAATGACTTCGGAAACGCCGTAGATGATATCCGAGACAAAGCTCATGATCTCGTGCTCGGTGTTGAGCACCAGGCTGATGACATTGGTCTTGCCGGTGCGCAGGCGGACGCCGGCACGGTTGGGCCGATAACCGATCTGCTTGGCGACAAGCTGGACGCGCCGCCTGGTCTCGGCGCCGATCTCGGGCGCATCCTTCAGCGCGCGCGACACGGTGGTGACGCCCAGCCCGGTCATGAAGGCGAGCGTCTTCAGTGTCGGCCGGCCCTGGCCCGACGCTTCGTCGGCCTTCTCTTTTTGATGCCTGTTCATTCATCCCGCCCCGTCAGGCGCATAACAGTTGCCGGACAGGCCGGCAATCGGCCGGCCGCGCGTTCGCCGCGGGCCCTCACCGAATGAAACCGCTATATACTGAAACGTTACAGATTGTCACGACCATCGCCATATCACTGGTGACAGATGCAGAACGAGCGGTGCTGCAGTCGGTGCAAAACCGTGATTGGAACGGGCTTTTCCGATTTTTTGGCGTCGCAGCATTCCATTTTGCAGTGCAACCCCTCTTGTTGCGATGCGGTAGGCCGACGCGCCGTGCGATTTTATTCGCGCTTCGAAAAAACTTGATGCCACCTTCGCCTGAGGGGTTGCGCGCCTCAAGCAATTGCCGTATCGAAAATCTGTAACGTTTCAGATTCTGGGAGGAACGAAATGCGATACCAACTCATGACTGCTGCGCTGGCTGCGACGGTCGCGCTGCAATTTGCCGGCCCGGCGGCCGCGACGGATCTGGAAGTCACCCATTGGTGGACCTCCGGCGGCGAGGCGGCAGCGGTCGCCGAACTCGCCAAGGCTTTCGACGCAACGGGCAATCACTGGGTTGACGGCGCCATCGCCGGCTCCGGCGGCACGGCGCGGCCGATCATGATCAGCCGCATCACCGGCGGCGACCCGATGGGCGCGACCCAGTTCAATCACGGCCGGCAGGCGGAAGAATTGGTGCAGGCCGGGCTGATGCGCGACCTCACCGATCTCGCCACCAAGGAAAAGTGGACGGAAATCGTGCAGCCGAAGAGCCTGCTCGACGGCTGTACCCTCGACGGCAAGATCTATTGCGTGCCCGTCAATATCCACTCCTGGCAGTGGCTGTGGCTGTCGAATGCGGCCTTCAAAAAGGCCGGCGTGCCGGTGCCGAAGAACTGGAATGAATATGTCGCTGCGGCGCCCGCGCTTGAAAAAGCAGGCATCCAGCCGCTCGCGGTCGGCGGCCAGCCCTGGCAGGCCTCCGGCGCTTTCGACGTGCTGCTTGCGGCGGTCGGCGGCACCGACGCCTTCCTCAAGGTCTACAAGGACAAGGACGCGGAATTCGCCGCCGGGCCCGAGGTCGCCAAGGTCTTCAAGGCCGCGGACGATGCCCGCAAGATGGCCAAGAACACCAATGTGCAGGACTGGAACCAGGCCACCAATCTGGTCATCACCGGCAAGGCGGGCGGCCAGATCATGGGTGACTGGGCGCAGGGCGAGTTCCAGGTTGCCGGCCAGACCGCCGGCAAGGACTATACTTGCCTTCCGGGCCTCGGTCTCAACGAGGTCATCGCCACCGGCGGCGACGCTTTCTACTTCCCGCTGCTGAAGGATCCCGAAAAATCGAAGGCACAGGAAGTGCTGGCCCACACGCTGCTCGATCCCAAGACACAGGTCGCCTTCAATCTCAAGAAAGGTTCGCTGCCGGTGCGCGGCGACGTCGACCTCAAGGCGGCGAACGACTGCATGAAGAAGGGGCTCGAAATTCTCGCCAAGGGCAATGTCATGCCGTGGACCGACCAGCTGCTTTCGCAGGATACGCAGAAGCAGAAGGAGGATCTGTTCTCCGAGTTCTTCGCCAAGCAGGACATGACCGTGGAAGATGCGCAGAAGCGCTTCGCCGCCATTGTCGGTTCGGCCGATTGAGCGATCGACCGACCGCCTCACTCCCGCCCCTGCAAACGCAGGGTCGGGAGCTCGGGTCAAGGCCTCTTGACCCTCCGGCCCTTACCCGATCCAGCGCGGCTGTGCAGATGAGCAAGAGCGAACGCCCTAGCCAACTCTTTCGCAACCTCAATGCGAAAATCGCCTCGATCCCAATGATCCTCACCGCGCTGGTGATCTTTGTCGGCGGCAGCGCGTGGACGGTGCTTTATTCCTTCACCAGTTCGAAGCTCCTACCACGGCTGAATTTCGTCGGGCTCGACCAGTACTACCGGCTGTGGTCGGTGCCGCGCTGGCTGGTCTCGATCGAGAACCTGCTGATCTACGGCGTGCTGTCGCTGCTGTTCTCGCTGGTGATCGGCTTCCTGCTTGCCGCCCTGCTCGACCAGAAGATCCGGTTCGAGGACACGTTCCGGACCATCTTCCTCTATCCCTTCGCCCTCTCCTTCATCGTCACCGGCCTCGTCTGGCAGTGGTTGCTCAACCCCGAGTTCGGGATCCAAGGAGTGGTGCGCAGCCTCGGCTGGGCGAGCTTCAGCTTCAATCCGCTCTATGATTCCAGCATCGTCATCTACGGCATATTGATCGCCGCTCTCTGGCAAGGCACCGGGCTCATCATGTGCCTGATGCTGGCCGGCCTGCGCGGGATCGACGAGGATATCTGGAAGGCAGCGCGGGTCGACGGGATACCGACCTGGAAGACCTATCTGTTCATCATCATACCAATGATGCGGCCGGTCTTCATCACCACGCTCGTCATCATCGCTGCCGGTATCGTCAAGATCTATGACCTGGTTGTCGCCCAGACCAGCGGCGGGCCCGGCATCGCCTCCGAAGTCCCGGCCAAATATGTCTATGACTACATGTTCTTCGCCCAGAACCTCGGTCAGGGGTTCGCCGCCTCGACCATGATGCTGCTGTCGGTGATCATCGTCATCGTGCCGTGGGCCTATCTCGAGTTTGGAGGCAAGAAGCGTGTCTGACCAAGCCGTTTCATTGCCCGCCATTGCCGGCGCCGGCGGGCTCGAAGCCTACGGGCCGAGCGGGCCGAAGCCGCGCCACACATTCTCGCGCCGCAACATCTTCCTCTACGGCACGCTGATCGTGGTTGCGCTCTACTATCTTTTGCCGCTCTACGTGATGGTGGTGACATCGCTCAAAGGCATGCCCGAGATACGCCTCGGCAACATCTTCTCGCCGCCGATGGAGATCACCTTCGAGCCGTGGGTCAAGGCCTGGTCGAGCGCCTGCACCGGGCTCAACTGCGACGGGCTGTCGCGTGGCTTCTGGAATTCGGTGCGCATCACCATCCCGTCGGTGATCCTGTCGATCGCGCTCGCCTCGGTGAACGGCTATGCGCTTGCCAACTGGCGCTTCAAAGGTGCCGACACTTTCTTCATCATCCTGATCGTCGGCGCCTTCATCCCCTATCAGGTGATGATCTATCCGATCGTCATTATCCTGCGCGAAGTCGGCCTCTACGGCAGCCTCAGCGGGCTGGTGATCGTCCATTCCATCTTCGGCATGCCGATCCTCACACTGTTGTTCCGCAACTACTTTACCTCCATGCCGGAGGAGCTGTTCCGGGCAGCGCGTGTCGACGGCGCCGGCTTCTGGGGCATTTATTTCCGCATCATGCTGCCGATGTCGCTGCCGATCTTCGTCGTCGCCATCATCCTGCAGGTGACCGGCATCTGGAACGACTTCCTGTTCGGCGTCGTCTACACCCGCCCCGACACCTATCCGATGACGGTGCAGCTCAACAACATCGTCAACTCGGTGCAAGGCGTGAAGGAATACAACGTCAACATGGCAGCCACCATCCTGACCGGCCTGGTGCCGCTGATCGTCTATTTCCTGTCCGGAAAATTGTTTGTGCGCGGCATCGCCGCCGGCGCGGTGAAAGGATGATGGCGATGAACGCAAACGGCAGTATTGCGGCAAACGGCACCAGCGTCTCGATCCAGAACCTGTCGCTGAATTTCGGTGCGATATCGGTGCTGCAGACGCTCAACCTCGATGTTGCCGAAGGCGAATTCATCGTGCTGCTCGGCCCGTCCGGCTGCGGCAAGTCGACCTTGCTCAACTGCATTGCCGGGCTGCTCGACGTTTCCGAAGGCCGCATCTTCATCAAGGGCAAGAACGTCACCTGGGAAGAGCCCAAGGATCGCGGCATCGGCATGGTGTTCCAGTCCTACGCGCTCTATCCGCAGATGACGGTGGAGAAGAACCTGTCGTTCGGGCTGCGCGTTGCCGGCCTCGCCAAGGACGAGATCGCCAAGCGCATCGCCCGGGCCGCCGAGATCCTGCAGATCGAACCGCTTTTGCATCGCAAGCCGGCGGCGCTGTCCGGCGGCCAGCGCCAGCGCGTGGCGATCGGGCGCGCACTTGTGCGTGACGTCGATGTCTTTCTGTTCGACGAACCGCTCTCCAACCTCGACGCCAAGCTGCGCGCGGAATTGCGCGTCGAAATCAAGCTGCTGCATCGCAAGCTCGAGAACACCATGATCTACGTCACCCACGACCAGATCGAGGCGATGACGCTGGCCGACCGTATCGCGGTGATGAAGGGCGGCGTCATCCAGCAGCTCGATGCGCCGCAGACCATCTATAACCGGCCGGTCAACCGGTTTGTCGCCGGCTTCCTCGGCTCGCCGGCAATGAACTTCCTCGACGGCAGACTGGAGCAAGCGGCAGGCGACTGGCACTTCGTCGCCGAGGATGTGCGGATACCGCTTGCCACCTATGCTTTCGAGAAGGACCCGGTGCCAGGGCCGGCCGTGTTCGGCATCCGCCCCGAGCACGTGGCGTTCAACAGCGGCACGGGATGGCCGTTCGCAGCCACGGCAAATGTCGAGGTCGTCGAGCCCATGGGTTCCGACACGCTGGTCTGGCTGAAGCTCGCCGGCCAGAATTTCACGGTGCGGGTGACAGCCGAGCGCACGCCAAACAACGCCGAGGCGGTCGGCATCGGTTTCGACCCGATGCGCGCCTCGCTTTTCGACGCCGCCACAGGTAACCGCCTCTAGAGCATGATTTAGCCTCCCAAGACTCTTCCACTCCCAAGACTCTTCCACTCCCCCAAGACTCATCCCCCCAAAACTAACCATCCACAAGAAAACGGACAGAGACGATGAACTGGTCATTCCAACTTTACAGCGCCCGCAATTTCCAGCCCTGGGAGGGCGTGCTCAAGATGCTGGGGGAGCTTGGTTACAGCCAAGTCGAAGGGTTCGGCGGCGTCTATGACGGTCCCAAGGCGTTCCGTGCCGAGCTCGACAAGAACGGGCTCGCCATGCCGACCGGGCATTTCTCGATCGACGCGCTCGAGAAGGATTTCGACGGCGTGCGCAGGACGGCCGACGCGCTCGGCATCACGCTGCTCATCTGCCCGTTCCTGAACGCCGAGTTCAGGCCGGCCGACACAGCCGGCTGGCGCGGCTTCGGCGAACGCCTGGCCAAGGTCGGCGAGACGGCCAGGAAAGCCGGCTATGGCTTTGCCTGGCACAACCATGATTTCGAGTTCAAGGCGCTTGCCGACGGCTCGGTGCCGCAGGACCATATCCTGTCCTCCGCGCCCGACATCGGCTGGGAGATGGACGTCGCCTGGGTGGTGCGCGGCGGCGTCGATCCGCTGCCCTGGATCGAGAAGCACGGCAAGCGCATCGTCGCCGTCCATGTCAAGGACTTGGCCAAGCCGGGCGAGGGCCTCGACGAGGACGGCTGGTCCGACGTCGGCCACGGCACCATCGACTGGCCCGGCCTGATCAAGGCGCTACACGCCAAAAGCGCCGCAAAATACTACGTCATGGAACAGGACAATCCCAACGATATCGAGCGCTTCGCCCGCCGCTCGATCGCAGCCGCCAAGACCTATTAGGAGCACACCAGCATGGCAACAAAACTTGGCATCGGCGTCATCGGCTGCGGCAACATCTCGAAGGCGTATTTCTCGCTGGCGCCGCTGTTTCGCGGCATCGAGATGCGCGCCTGCGCCGACATCAACATGGAAGCGGCGAAAGCGCGGGCAAAAGAGTTCAAGCTGCGCGCCGAGACCGTCGAGGGGCTGCTCAAGGCCGACGATATCGACATCATCGTCAACCTGACCATTCCGGCGGTGCATTACGAGGTGTCGAAGCAGATCCTCGATGCCGGCAAGCACGTCTATTCGGAGAAGCCCTTCGTGCTGTCGGTCAAGGAAGGGCTCGACCTGAAAAAACGGGCGGAAAGCAAGGGGCTGCGCATCGGTTCGGCCCCCGACACCTTCCTCGGCGGCGCGCACCAGCTTGTCCGCGACCTCATCGACACCGGCAGGCTCGGCAAGGTCACCAGCGGCACATGTCATGTGATGAGCCATGGCATGGAGCATTGGCACCCCAATCCGGACTTCTTCTTTCAGCCGGGCGCCGGGCCGGTGCTCGATATCGGACCCTATTACATCACCAACCTGATCCAGCTGATCGGGCCGGTGAAGCGGGTCGCGGCCTTCGCTTCGATCCCGATGACGGAACGCATCATCAGCTCGAAGCCGCGCGCCGGCGAAAAGATCCCGGTCTCCACGCCGACGACGATCCACGGCGTGCTGGAGTTCGAGAACGGCGCCGTGGTGACGCTCAACACCAGCTGGGATGTCTGGAGCCACGGCCACGCGCCGATGGAACTCTATGGCGAGGCCGGCACGGTGTTCGTGCCGGATCCGAACTTCTTCGGCGGCGACGTGCGTTTCACCGAGGCCGCCAAGCCGGTCAAGAAGCTGCCGAAATGGCCGCATCCGTTCGGCGTGCCCAACGAGATGCATTCGCAAGGCATGATGGCCAACTACCGCACCGCCGGCCTTGCCGATATGGCGATAGCGATTACCGAAGGCAGGCCGCACCGCTGCTCGATGGAACTGGCGCTGCATGCCGTCGACGTCATGACCGGCCTGTTGCGCTCGGGCGAGACCGGAAAGTTCGTTGCCATGCAGACCAGCTGCGAGCGGCCCGCGGCACTCGGCGTCAAGGCGGCGAAGGAGCTGCTGGCGAAGAAGAAAACGAAGTAGGCGGCGCACCTCCCAAGGACCGCAACAGCCTCTCCCCGTTTGCGCGGGGAGAGGCTAAGGGTGAGGCTGGAGCCGACTTGCCCGTCATCGCGTCGGCAGCCGTCGGGCGCGTTTCGATATGAGATATGAGGATTTCCCATGCCCTATGTCCCCGCCGAGAACCGCTACAAAAAGATGATCTACAATCGCTGCGGGCGCTCCGGCTTGAAGCTGCCGGCGATCTCGCTTGGGCTGTGGCACAATTTCGGCGACGACACGCCGCATAGAACCAAGCAGGCGATTACGCGCAAGGCCTTCGACCTCGGCATCACGCATTTCGACCTCGCCAACAATTACGGCCCGCAGCCCGGCTCGGCGGAGCGGGCGTTCGGCGAGATCCTGCGGAAGGACTTTGCCGGCTATCGCGACGAGCTGATCATCTCGACCAAGGCCGGCTACGAAATGTGGGCAGGGCCTTATGGCGAATGGGGCGGCCGCAAATATGTGCTGGCCAGCCTCGACCAGAGCCTGAAGCGGATGGGGCTCGACTATGTCGACATCTTCTATTCGCACCGCTTCGACCCCGACACCCCGCTGGAGGAAACGATGGGCGCGCTCGATCACGCGGTGCGCTCGGGCAAGGCGCTCTATGCCGGCATTTCCTCCTATAATTCGCAGCGCACCCGCGAGGCCGCCGATATATTGAAGCAGCTCGGCACGCCTTGCGTGATCCATCAGCCGAGCTATTCGATGCTCAACCGCTGGGTCGAGGATGACGGCCTGCTCGATACGCTGGAGGGGCTTGGCGTCGGTTGCATCGTGTTCTCGCCGCTGGCGCAGGGCATGCTGACCGACAAATATCTCGGCGGCATCCCCGATGGCAGCCGCGCCAGCCAGGGCAAGTCGCTGCGCCCGGCATTCATCAACGACAAGTCCGTCGCCAATATCGAGGCGCTGAACGCCATCGCCCGTCGCCGCGGCCAGACGCTGGCGCAGATGGCGCTGGCCTGGGTGCTGCGCAGGGGCAGGGTGACGTCGGCGCTGATCGGCGCCAGCCGGCCGGAACAGGTCGAGGATTGCGTCGGCGCGCTTGAGGCGCTCGACTTCAGCGATGCAGAGCTCGCCGAGATCGACAGCTTTGCCCGCGAGTCGGACATCAATCTCTGGGCGGCATCGGCCGAGCGCAAGGGTCCGTCAAGGAAGTAGGCGACTTCGGCATCTGGTCGCCGAATGAAGGCTTAGATACGCATTCCAAGGAAGGTCGTTACGATCGATTCGGGGTTAGGCCATGAATCAGGAAATCCGGCTTTTTGGCGCCATTGCGGTCCGCCCCGCCGTCGTTGCGCTCATACCTCGGTTCGAAGCGGCCACGGGATTCACAGTTGCGGTCAAGTGGGAGCTCAATCCGACAGTAAAGAAGCAGATTGAGGCTGGGGAAGCTTTTGACCTCGTCATCACCAATCCGAACCTGGTTCAGGATCTGGCCGCCTTGGGAAAGGTCAAGGCGGGGAGCCAGGTAGCGTTCGGCCGGATAGCAATGGGGGTGGCGGCCAAGGCTGGCAGTCGACCGCTCGACATCGGGTCCGTGGAAGCATTCGAACAGGCGTTGAAGAGCGCCAGATCGATCGCCTACGCCAGTGAAGGAACCAGCGGTGGCTACTTCTCCGGTTTGCTGGAACGTTTGGGGATAGCGGATGAGGTGAAGCCCAAGCTGGTGGCCATACCAGGAGGGCAGACAGCGCCGGCCGTGGGACGTGGGGAAGCCGAGTTGGGGGTCGTTCCCGTGACTTCGATTCTCGCGGCCGCTCCCGAGGTCATGCTTGTCGGTCGGTTTCCGGAAGAACTCCAGAGTTACGTTGACTTCGCCATTGGCATCAGCGCCGATTCAACGGACGCAGAAGCTGCCAAGCAGCTGTCGGAATTTCTGATGTCGGCAGCCGTTGATGACATCCTGGCGGCAAAGGGTGTCGAGCGCCGCTAAAAGCGTGCTTGATAAGCAGCGCTGGGAATCCCCTTCTCAAACACGCTCTAACCTTCGGCTGCCTTGAGGTTCCGCGCGGCTTCCTCGAGCGTCGCTCTGTCGTTGCCAAGCCTGTCGATCAGCTCTTGCGCCTGATCACCGGTTATCCCGGTGCGCATCGCCAGTGCCTCGACCGTCAGAACGTCGGAACTGGCGATCGTTCCAGTGGGACCGTGCTCGGCCGCGCCATCATCTGCCGGCACCGTTGTCGCGTCGTCGAGGTCAAGCTCATGTTTCGCCTGCTGCCAATGACGCTCATGTGCGCCGTGCGGGCGGCCCTCGCGCACCCAGATTTCATAGGCTCGCTGCCGAATTTTTTCATGCCGATCGTCGTCCATGGCGGTTCCTCCCTTGTGGCGTTTTCACCAACGCGGGGAGCGCCGGAACGATCCGATGTTGATGCCGAATTCGCAGACATGCCGGACAAAAGCCGGTTTCTCACCGAACAAACACCGGACATACGCGTTTTGCGGAGGAACCTGCACAGTGGGCCGGCCGTTGAGCCGAGCCTGAGCAAAGGAGATTACAATGGCCGACGAACCGAACGAATCCGCAGCACCGAAGATGACTCAACGTGAAGCTCAGGAAGCCCTGGAGAAGCAGGTCGCGCAGCTGAGGCGCGAGATCAACAAGATCAACCGAACCTTGGCCGAACGCGCGGAAGAGGCGATTGAGGACGCCGGCGATTGGTATGGCAACGCTGCTGAGCGCGCCTCGCGGACGGCACAAGCCCTGCGCAACAGGGCGCAGACAGTGTCCGGGGTTGTCCAGGAGAATCCCGGCACAATATCGTCCGCCTTCATACTCGGAGCGGCCGTAGGGGCGCTACTGGGCCTCGCCTTGGCCGCCACAGACCAGCGCCGCGATCGCTGGTTCTAGTCCCAACCTAAGGTTCCGGGCAGAAACGGCGGGATTGCTCCCGCCGTCATTCAGCAAATGACACCGGTCAGGGCGTGGCGGGCTTCTGCGCCGTGCCGAGGGCTTTGGGCGCTGCCGGCGCTGCCGTCTTCATCTTCTCTTCGATCCAGCCGGTGTAATTGGCCAGCCGCGTGTAGATGCCGTAGGCGTTCTTGTGGCCGCAGGCGGTGCTGCCGTCGGCCGGACCTTCGCCCCAGCTGACGACGCCGACCTGCACCGGGCCATCGGCGCCGGTCATGAATAGCGGTCCGCCGCTGTCGCCGTTGCAGGCGTCGCGCTCGCCGCTTGCGGTGCCGGCGCAGATCATGTTGCCGGTCAGCGGATCGGCCATGTCAGCTGCAATCGCGTTGGCGGCCGCCTCGATGCCCCTTTCCGAGTAACGCATGCGGCGGGCGAGCTCGCCGAGCGCTGCCTTCAAATCATGCGCATAAATCGCCTTGATGCCGCTGTTGCAGGTTGCGTTCGGCTGGAGGTCCAGGTCGGCGACCATCAGCGCGGTGGGAAACGCTCCGTCCTGCATCTTGCCCCAACCGGTGACCGTCGTCTTACCGGTGTCCGGTGTCGGCTCACGGGCAATTTTGATGGTCGGAGCATCGGCCGGCTCGGCCAGCCGGATCAAGCCGAGATCGTTGTCCAGCGTCTGCTCGCTATAGCCCTCGTTGACGATGATCTCCGCCGCCTTGTAGCGCTTGCCCTCGCTGAGATCGGTGGCGCCGGTGAGCACGGTGACCATATCAGGCGAAATCGGCTCGCCGTCGTCATTGAGGCAGTGCGCCGCCGTCAGCACCCATTGCGGCGCGATCAGGCTGCCGCCGCAGAACTGCGCATTCGCCTGCGAGGCCGGGCTTTTGTCCAGTCTGTTGGTGGTCAACAATGCCACCTGGAACGGGTAAGCGCCCTTCTCGGCCTCTTTGCCGCCGTAGACGCGATCGGCGCCGTCGGGGTTCTCCGCCTTGGCCTTGGCCCTGGCCTCGGCCACGCGTTTCATCGGCGAGATCGCCGCCTCCGGCCGCGCGGCCGCGTCCGTGGCATGAACGGAATTGACGGCCGGCAAGGCCGCCGCGATGCCGAGCAGTGCGGCGGCGGCAATCGGTCTGAACCTATGGATGATCTTCACCTCGAACCCCCTGAGACGATGTTCCCGACAGGTCAGTCGCCGACGCATGATCCACTGAAATGGAACCGGCCGGTGAGATCATGCTCCACGGCGAAGCATGATCCGTCACAAAGCCGAGCACCATTTCTGCTAGTCGTGCTGTCGAGCCAAACCCGCCCAAAATCCTATAGCCCCCCACGGGCTATGTGGAAGCAATTTGTCGTTGCCAATGTTGGATTATTTTAGGCAGTATACCGTTGCAGGCATTTTTGGCGGGGACCTAAACTGGCTGCACTGAATAATGGCCCGGTAAAGGCACCGGTAACCAATTTCATTTTTCTGCGCCACCACGATCTCGACAATATTTCTGTATCTTGATCCAGTCCTTGCTGACTTTTGGGAGAGTCTCACCATGACAAAACTGACATATAGCATTATTGCGTCCGCGTTGCTTTCCACCGCAATGTGGGCGGTTCCTGCCTTGGCAGCCGATCCAGGTTCCGCCAATGCCGGCAACGGCGAAAGCATGCGGGATGTGACATCGGGCGATTACAAGCCCGGCCGGGCGAAACCGATCGCCCCGCCGAAACTGACCGAGGACGAGGCCAACCGCGCCGCGCCGCTCACCGACGAAGCAACGGCCGTCAAATCCTATGGCATCGTCGGCCGCTCCGCCGATGGCAAGGACATCAAGATCGATCCGAACGAGACGCTGAAGGACCTTGTCATCAAGGAAATGAACGCGCCCGCCGAGGGACAGAAGTCCGAGAATTCCGGGCTGAGCGGAGGCGAAGAGGCCGGCCGCCAGGTGTTCGGGACGGACGACCGGGAGCAGATCAAGAATACCAAAACCTACCCGTTCACCGCGATCGGCTACCTCGAAGGCAAATCGAAAAGCGGCAGCTATGGCAGCTGTTCGGCAACACTGATCGGCCCGCGCACGGTGCTCACCGCGGCGCACTGCCTCTACAGCCACGAGGACAAGGCCTGGCTCGACGACATCCTGTTCGTGCCGGCTCTCAACGGCAAGACTGCCGACGACGCACCGTTCGGCGCCTTCACCTATGAAAGCGCCTATATCATCCAGGGCTTCATCGACAATTACCAGGGCTTTTACGGCTCGGTCGTGCCATGGGATCTCGGCATCGTCACCTTGAAGCAGGATGTCGGCACCAACCTCGGCTGGCTGGGCTATGCCAATTATGTGGATCTCGGCGATTTCACCGCCAACATCGTCGGCTATCCCGGCGACAAGCCGATGGGCACGATGTGGAAGGCGACCTGCGAAGTGCTCGCCGAACACATCGCCACCGAGTATTTCCAGTACGACTGCGACACGTATCCAGGATCGAGCGGCAGCTCGGTCTATGCCTACGACAATGGCTCCAAGCAGCGCGTCATCACCGGCGTGAACGTGGCCGAGAGCCCGGATGCCAACACAGCCGTGCGTCTGAACGCCATCAACGTCCAGTGGATCAACAGCCTGTACAAATAGGCCTGCAGAGTTTCCGCCGCGATCGTCGCGGAAAACCGGCCGGCGGCGGAGCATTTCCGTCGCCGGCTTTCGCATTTTCGGGAATTATCTGGACTGGGCCGAGGGTGGCGCCTGGCGGACATAGTTCTCGATCGGCTGGGCGAAAGTCGGTGAACCGGCCTTGCGTTCCTTGTCGATATAGCCGGCAAAATAGCTCCAGAACGAAGCGGCATAGTCGCGGAAATAGGAGTCGGCGACCTCACGCGAGCACAGCCTGCCTTCGACGCAGAAGGAAAGGCGGTTGAGGAAATAGACGATGCGGTCGAAATTGTCGCTGAACTCGGCAAGCGGCATGACGCCGCCGGTTGCGCTCATCGCTTCGATGCCGATGCGCTGCCTGAACACCTGTTCCTCGGTCGGCGTCGGATTGGCACTGAGCAGATTGCCGTATTTGGCGTTGAGCGCCGCCAGGCGTTGCTTGAGGGCCCGTTGCGCCTGCTGGTAGTCCTTGCTTTCCCAGAGCTCGACCAGCGACATCGTCTGCTCGACGCGCTTCTGCTCCTGGTTCGCTAGGAACTGGTAGACCGAAAAGATCAAGGTGAAGATGATCGCCAGGCGCACCAGCAATCCGGACCAGGCATAGACGAGCATGCGCCAGTCGCGATCGGTGAACGGGTTCGCCTCCTTCTTGACCTCGTGATTGCTCACCCACGGCAGGCCTTCGACGGTTTCCGGCAGCGACACCGGCTTCTTTTGCGGTACCGGCGCCGTCACTACCTGCTGCGTTGCGTTGCCCCCCGCTTTCGTCATCCGCAGCTGTCCAGTTCTATGGTGGCGGACGGGTCGAGCACGATGCCCGGCGCCTCCAGCTTCTTCTTCAGGCAATCCAGCTGCGCCCGCGAAACGATGAACTGCACGTCAGGCGCCACCTGCGCCTTGCTCGGCGACGGCAATGGTTCGACCACGCCGCGTGAGGTGCAACTGCTGAGATCGACGACAACGGCGGCGTTGCCGGTTTTGGTGATCTGGTCGTACTGGTCGAGAAAGCAACTCGCCAGTTCGGAATTGATGACGACCTCCTTGGCGCAGAGGCCGCAAGCCTCGTCCGCCGAAGCATTCGCGGCCAGCAACAGCCCGGCGACAAGGCCGGCGGTTGTTGCGCGCCAAGAAAATACGATCCTGTTCACGAACGCCCTCATCCGTTCCGTTCGGCCGCCGACAGCGGCGGTCGAAGAATGTTCATTATCAGCCGATTAGGCAAGAGGCCCGGCCGGGCACCTGACCCCGCCTCAGGCGCGCGGCACCGTCTCCATCGGGAAGATCATCACGGCGCCCTTCGACCCCTTGTCGTCGGTCAGCCGCATGGCCGACCGCGTCGCCGGCGCCATGCCGATATCGGCCAGCATGTCGGCGAAGCTTGGCTGTCCCAGTCCGCGCGTTACCGAGACAACCCCCTCTTGCGCCAGGAAACTCAGATCCTGCTTCTCGCTCTGCGGCGGTGCTTCGGTCAAGACGGCGATCATCCGCTCCATGCCGAAGCTGGTGTCGGTGAATTTGAACAGGCCTTCCTCGAGCACGGCGCCTTCGGTCAGGCGCTCGGCAAGAAAATGCTGGATGGAATAGTCGGAGCCGACATAGAGCACGTTGATGTCGACCAGGTTGGTCGAACCGTTCCTGGCCAGCACGTGGACCTGATCGTCGGGCGAAACACGCGGCACCGTCGACGGTTCGATCGGCTGCAGCGTGTCGCTGTCAAAACGCTTGATCCGGAACTCGACGCTGACCTCTTCCGGCCGATAATCGGAAGCGGCGGCCAGCCTCGACAGTCCGATGGCGCGGAAGATTTTCGTCAGATTCCCTGCGGCGGCCTCGATCAATTTTTCGCGGCCGTCCGGATGAATGACGATCAACGGCGGCTTGCTGCCGCCCTTGAGCGTCATGTCGCCCGAAGCCGGCAGGAACCACAGCGCCGGCGCGTCGGTGGCATCTTCTGCGGCGCCGGCAATGGCGTTCTCGCGCAGCACTGCGAGACGCAGATCTGCGCTCCTGCCCGGCTCGACCAGCGCGATGTGGAACCCTGAGCTCTCCCTGGCCGCCAGTTCGTCGAGAACCGAGTTCGCCAGCGCGGCCTCTTTCTCGAGGCCTTTGGCCGCTGCCGGCCGCGCGACCACGAGCTTGTAGTCGACGGCGAGCTCGGCCAGCCGCGCATAGGCATTGGCGGGGATGTCGGCCAGCTTGAGCGCCGGCTTGCCGCCGAACTCGACCGGCTTGACCCGGCTTTCCAGGTTTTTCGCCGACTGCACCTGGAGATAGCCAAGCGCCTCGGACAGCGGCGACAGCGCCGACGGCAATATTGCGAGCCTGCTGCCCGGGGTGAGGCGATGCAGCAGTCCGGCGCCGATCGTGGCTTTGTCGTTCTCGATGACGATCGGCCATTGCATGACCGCGTCGGTCTTGTCGGTGCCGAAGACGCGGGCGTCGAGTTCCCCTTCGAACAGCGGCGTCGGCCGGGTGCGGCCGTCCGCCGAATATTGCTGCAGCACGGCCTGGCCGAGCTGGCGGTAGGTGATGTTGGGGTTCTCGGCCAGTTTCGACAGGATGGTGAAGGTGAACAGCCCGAAACGCGGTGCATCGGCCGTGCCCTTGGGCAGCGGCATCTCGGGCGTCGTCTCCACCGTCTGCGCCGCGTAGAAGGCGACCAATTTGCCCTTGGTGGTCGGCTCGGCGCCGGTCGGCGTCAGCTTGAAGGCCGGCTTGCGCTGCCCGTCCTCGTCAAAGCCGCGCGGCGCGGCCGACGCAATCTCGTCATAGGCTTTCACCGCAGCCGCCCTGGCAGCGTCGTCGCCGCCGACCAGATCGGCGAACTCGACCTTGCGTTCCAACTCGTCGTCGACCTCGGCGGCGCGCGTCGCAGTGCCGGAATGGCAGCAGTCGAACACGGCCCAGATAAAGGCGCCCTTGTCGCGAATAGCGTCGAGCGCGGTGCCGATCTCGTTGTCGACCAGCGCATTGGGCACGCCCTTTTCGCGGTTCACCCATTTGTCGATGTCGGACGGCAAGAAAATCTCGTCGAGGCCGTCCGTCTCGTCGCCCTTGTTCGCTGCCGGCTGCTGCGCGCCGTGACCGGACAAATGCAGGTAGACGAAATCGTCGCGCTGGACCTTGGCGGCAAGATCGGCCAACGCCGCCTTGATCGCCGCATGTGTCGGCGGTCCGTTGGCGCCTTCGACATCCTTGGCGAGCAGCGTGACGTTTTCGGCCAGGAATTTTACCGGCGCGGCCGTGTTCCCCAGGAGGTAATCGCGCACCAAGCCGGCATCGTTTTTCGGTCCGATCAGCCAGTTTTTCTTCGGCAGGTTCGGGTAATCGGTGCAGGCAACAAGCAGCGCATGGTAGGTGCGCGCCGCTGCGAATGCCCGAAACGGCACCAGGCCGGCAGCGGCCAGCGCGGACGTGCCGGCAAGCAGCGTCCGCCGCGTCACTTTGATCATGATTGCTTCCCCAAGCCCGATCGAATTTCCAAGCACGGCCAGCCTGGCCGAGGATTTTGTCAGTATTTTGAATATGGCGCCGCCGGCCAGCCGACCACCGGCTGCGAATAGAAACAGTAGCAAAAATGGCAGTTCGTCGCTATCTCAGTGGAAGAGGTCCGACTGCTTGCGAAATGGCAGCGATCGGCACGGAGCGGCTTGGAACAGGATCATGGCGGCAAGGGATGTACTGACGAAGAACCAGCTTTGCGTTCTCGAGAAGCTCGAGGCCGCCAGCGGCCCGCTCAGCGCCTATACGTTGCTCGACCAACTGCGCGAGCGCGGTTTTCGCGCGCCGCTGCAGGTCTACCGGGCGCTCGACACGCTGGTGAAATCCGGCTTCGTGCACAGGCTCGAAAGCCTCAATTCCTTCGTCGCCTGTGCCGAGCCGCACGACCACAGCCATTCGATGACGGCGTTTGCCATCTGCGACACCTGCGGCCAGGTGACCGAGTTCTCCGACCACGATGTCGGACACCGGCTCGACGAATGGGTGCGTTCGACCGGCTTCGCCGCCAAGAAGGCGGTGATCGAGTTTCGTGGGACATGTGCGAAGTGTTTGGCTGAAGCGGCTTAGCAAGCCCGAAGGCAACACTTCGAAGGCGGCGGGGCAGTATTCACGCCTCGCTGGTGGGCTCACGATGGTTCCTATGGTTTGGCGATAGCCTCCATGAGGCGGAAGCCGCCAGTCAACAAACGACCCGTTGCAGACATTCGGCTATGAAAGTGCCGTCCAGACCACACTCTCAAGATCGGGAGAGTAGCGGGCGATGATAGCCTCTTGATCATTTTCCTGCGTAAGAATTATCTGCTTCCCAGTAGCGTCACCGAGCAATCGCATAAAGCGGTCAAGCTTCTCAACCTCGGTTTTTCCGCTGACTTGCCTTGGATCGAAGTCGAACTCAATTTCGACAGCGCTGAAGAAGTGACATGCAAGCTGGATTGGCCCGACGTAAAAAGACAATAAGCTGCCTGTTTCGCTTTCCAGGGCCGCTTCGACGCCCAATGGCATCGACTCGATCTTGCCGGAGACACTGAAACTAGCAGGCGGGGTCCATTCGAGGAGGATGTTCCAGACGCCCTGCCAATCTGCCTCAGACGTGTTCAGAACGTAGATGTCTCGCCATGAGCCGTCCCAAGCGAAATCCGATGCTATCTGTTCCCAATTCATGCATGAACCATTCTTGATGACTGCGGTTCTAGCATGACATACGCCATGAGTGCTTTCCACAAATCCCAAGTCCGCTTTCCACCTAGTTTACGGCCTAGCCAACCGGCTTCTTTGAGGTATGCCGGATGTGCAGGATTTCGATTGCATCGGAACGGGCACGATAGAAAACCTTGTAGGGGTAGCGACCTATGAAGAGAACGCGAACGCCAGGAATATCGGTCGCGTGGCCACTTTCTGGAAATTCGGCAAGTCGCGAAATCCCAGCTTGGATCCGAGAAACAACTGAAAGGGCGCCCTGGGGCGCCCGCTCGTCGAGGTAGTTGAAAATCGCCTCGCGTTCGGCAAAGGCCTGCCGCGTAAATCGGACCTTCATAGTCTGCGGCGGGTGTCTGCCGCGCGAACCGTATCCTCATCTACGAAAGTGCCGTGGTCGGCTTCTGCGAGTCCCGTTGTGATGGCGCTGCGCTCTGATTCCGACGTGGCATACACTCCGGTTCGGCGCGCCTCGATGACGCGGGCATAGTCGGCAAGCTCCTCCTGGTCTTCGCGAGGCCAAGCTTCCGCGTGCTTTACCAGGTTCTCGAGTGTCTTCGTGATCATGGGGGCAGTATACCACACCGCTGCTTTTCGTGAACCTTGAGAAAAGATGGCTCAACGGGCGCGTAGGCTGATGAAGGTAGGCCACATCAGAATATTGGGGCTCCTCAACAGGAAGTCGATATCCGTCCCCGCCCTAATGCGCCTCTTCCCAGTTGTTGGCGGCGCGGGCGTCGACGTGCAGCGGCACCGACATCGACACCGCCGGCATGGCCGCGTTCTCCATGACGTGGCACACGACCGGGATCGTCGCCTCGACCTCGGCTTCGATGGTCTCGAAGACCAGCTCGTCATGCACCTGCAGCAGCATGCGGGCGGAAAGCCTGGCTTTTTCCAGGGCATCGTCCATACGGATCATGGCGCGGCGGATGATGTCGGCCGCGGTGCCCTGCAGGCGGGCGTTGATCGAGGCGCGCTCGTTGAAGGCACGGACCGAAGGATTTGACGATCTGATTTCCGGATAGTGGATGCGGCGGCCGAAAATGGTCTCGACGAAGCCGTGCTCGCGGGCATAGGCCTTGGTCGCATCGATATAGTCGCGGATGCCGGGGAAGCGCTCGAAATATTTCTTGATGTAGTCGCCGGCTTCCTCGCGCGCGATCGACAGCTGGTTGGCGAGGCCAAAGGCCGAAATGCCGTAGATGATGCCGAAATTGATCGCCTTGGCACGGCGGCGCACTTCCGAAGGCATGCCCTCGACCGGCACGTTGAACATTTCGGACGCGGTGATGGCGTGGATGTCGGCGCCGTCGGCGAAGGCCTGCTTGAGCTGCGGGATTTCGGCGACGTGGGCCAGCACGCGCAATTCGATCTGGCTGTAGTCGGCGGAAACCAGCTTGTTGCCCTTGTCGGCAATGAAGGCCGTCCTGATCTTTCGCCCCTCGACGGTGCGTACCGGAATGTTCTGCAGATTGGGATCCGAGGACGACAGCCGTCCGGTCGTCGTCGCGGCAAGCGCGTAGGAGGTGTGGACGCGCTTGGTGTCGGGATGGATGAAGCCGGGCAGCGCATCGGTATAGGTCGATTTCAGCTTGGTCAGCTGGCGCCAGTCGACGATCTTACGCGGCAATTCGTGGCCTTCGGCGGCGAGGTCTTCGAGAAGCTGCGCCGAGGTCGACCACTGGCCGGTCTTGGTTTTTGAACCGCCGGGCAGACCCATCCTGCCGAACAGGATGTCGCCGAGCTGTTTTGGCGAGCCGATGTTGATGCGTTCGCCGACCAGCTGGTAGATCTCGTCCTCGAGCCGTGCGGCACCCTGTGCCAGTTCGCCGGAGAGCCGCGACAGGATCTGCCGGTCGACGGAGATGCCGCGCTGCTCCATCCGTGCCAGGACCGGCACCAGCGGCCGTTCCAGCCGTTCATAGACCGAGACCAGGCCCTTGGCGGCAAGCCGTGGCTTCAGCACCTGCCAGAGCCTGAGCGCGACGTCGGCGTGCTCGGCCCCGTAAGCCGTCGCCTTGCCGAGGTCGGCCTGATCGAGGCCGACGAAGCTTCTTCCCGAACCGGCCAGTTCCTTCAGCGGAATGGTCGCGTGGCCGAGCCATTTATCGGCCAGCGCCTCCAGGCCATGGCCACCATGAGTGCCGGCCTCAAGCACGTAGGAGATCAGCATGGTGTCGTCATAGGGGCCGATCTCGATGCCGTGACGGCTCATGACGACAAGGCGGTATTTCATGTCGTGCACGATCTTGAGGACGGATTTGTCCTCGAGCAGCGGCTTGAGCAACGCCAGCGCGTCGCGGATCGGGATCTGGTTTTCGACCGCGCCGCCGCCGAGCAGGTCGCCATTGCCGTTTTTGTGGGCAAGCGGCACGTAGGCGGCGTGGCCGGGCGCGACGGCCATGGCAAGGCCGATCAGTTCGGCCCGCATCGGATCGGGCGAGGAGGTCTTAACGTCGAAGGCGACGATGCCTCTCTCCATCGCCTCGGCGATCCAGACCTTCAGCGTCGCGGCGTCGCGGATGCAGGCGTAGGCGCTGGTGTCGATCTTGCGGGCGGTGGCAGCCTCCAGGCGAAGCGCCGAAAGCAGGGATGGGGTGTCGCCTTGCTTGGCTGCGGCCGGGGCTTCGAGTGCCGCTTTGTCCGACGGCGGTGCGCTCTCGGCGGCCGCGGGCGCGCCAAAACCCATATCGGGGCCATGCGCGGTATCGGCACGCTCTATGGTGACGGGGGTGGCTGGAACGTCGCCCGCGTCGGTTCCGGTCGCTTCGGCCACGCGGCGGGTCAGCGTCGAGAATTCCATGGTCTTGAGAAAGCCGATCAGCCTTGGGCCGTCCGGCGCGTGCAACACGAACTCGTCGAGCCCCTCGGTCACCGGCACGTCGTTCTTCAGCGTCACCAGGTCACGCGAGATGCGCGCCTTGTCGGCATTGGCGATGATCGATTCGCGCCGCTTGTCCTGCTTGATCTCGCCGGCGCGGACGAGCAGCGTGTCGAGGTCGCCGAACTGTTCGAGCAATTGCGCCGCCGTCTTCGGCCCGATGCCGGGCACGCCCGGCACATTGTCGACCGAATCGCCGGTCAGCGCCTGCAGGTCGATCATTTTCTGTGGCGGCACGCCCCATTTCTCGATCACCTCGGGAACGCCGATCTGGCGGTCCTTCATCGGGTCGTACATGGCAACCGTTGGGCCGACCAGTTGCATCAAGTCCTTGTCGGAAGAGATGATGGTGGTGTCGGCGCTGGCTTCGCAGGCAAGCCGGCAATAGGTGGCGATCAAATCGTCGGCCTCGTAGCCTTCCGTCTCAAGGCATGGCAGGTTGAAGGCCCTGGTCGCCTGGCGGATCAGGCCGAATTGCGGGATCAAATCTTCCGGCGGCGCCGAGCGGTTGGCCTTGTATTCGGGGTAGAGGTCGTTGCGGAAGGTCTTCGACGAATAGTCGAAAATCACGGCGAAATGCGTCGGCACGATGCCGACATCGGTGTTGCGGGCGTCCTGCGTCAGCTTCCAGACCATGTTGCAGAAGCCGAGCACGGCACTGGTCGGCAGCCCGTCGGACTTGCGGGACAGCGGCGGGAGCGCGTGATAGGCACGGAAGATGTAACCGGAGCCGTCGACAAGGAAGAGATGATCGCCTTTTTTCATGGCACGAGGGATAGCGCGGCGCAGCGCCGCGGTCCATGCCAAAGGCGGCTTCCGCCAAGGGTTCCGGCAACACCCTTACAAATGGCGTGCGAGCTTGGCCGGCCCTGCCGGCGTGGCCGGAGCTTTGTTCGCTCACGCCTATGTTACAAAAGTGTAATTTTTGTGCCCTTGAATCGCCACGTTCGCAGACACAGATAAACGCCATCGGCAGTTTTCGCCGAAGTCCGGAGCAAGGCCCGTCCCCCGCCTATCCCGGACACTTGCGGCAGCCTATCCCCCCTCTCCGGGCTGCCGCATCGTTTCGAGTAAGGCCGCCGTGGTTCCCCCTCCACCACGGCGGCATTTTTTTGCCTTTCGACAAGATCCTGCCTTGTGGCCTAACGGTCGCGGGCTTTCCGTTTCGCCGTATGGGCTCTAGATTCGCCGCCAGAATCGAAAGGCCCGCCAGATGTCCGCAGTTTCCCCTGTTCTCGACCGCCTCGACAAGAACTTCGACCAGAGCCTGGAACGCCTGTTCGGCCTGCTCGGCATCAAGTCGATCTCCACCGATCCGGACTACGCCGCCGACTGCCGCAAGGCCGCCGAATGGCTGGTCGCCGAGCTCAAGCTGATCGGCTTCGACGCCAGCGTGCGCGACACGCCGGGGCATCCGATGGTGGTCGCGCATCACGATGGGCCGGCGGGCGCGCCGCATCTGCTGTTTTACGGCCATTACGACGTCCAGCCGGTCGATCCGATCGAGCTGTGGGAAAGCGACCCGTTCGCGCCGGCGGTTAAGGAGATCGAGCCCGGCCACAAGGTGATCACCGGCCGCGGCGCGGCCGACGACAAGGGCCAGCTGATGACCTTCGTCGAGGCCTGCCGCGCGTGGAAGCAGGTGCATGGCGGATTGCCGTGCCGAATCACAATCCTGTTCGAGGGCGAGGAGGAGTCCGGATCGCCGTCGCTGAAACCGTTTCTCGAGGCGAATGCGGATGAGCTCAGGGCCGATTTCGCGCTGGTCTGCGACACCGGCATGTGGGACCGCGATACGCCGTCGATCTGCGTCTCGCTGCGCGGGCTGGTCGGCGAGGAGATCACGGTGACTGCCGCCGACCGCGACCTGCATTCCGGGCTCTATGGCGGTGCGGCCGCCAATCCGATCCGCATCCTGGCAAAGATCCTGGCCGACATCCACGATGCGGATGGTCACGTCACCATTCCAGGTTTTTATGACGGCGTCGAGGAAACGCCGTCGCAGATATTGCAGTCGTGGCTGTCGCTCGGCGAGACGGCCGAGACCTTCCTCGGCCCGATTGGCCTGTCGATTCCGTCCGGCGAAAAGGGCCGCTCGGTGCTCGAGCTGACCTGGGCGCGACCGACGGCCGAGTTCAACGGCATTATCGGCGGCTATACCGGCAAGGGCTTCAAGACGGTGATCGCCGCGCAAGCCTCGGCAAAAGTCTCCTTCCGCCTGGTCCACAAACAGGATCCGGCAAAAATCCGCGCCGCCTTCCAGGCATTCGCCAGGGAGCGCGTTCCGGCCGACTGCTCGGTCGAATTTCATCCGCATGGCGGCTCGCCGGCGATCCAGCTTTCCTACGACTCGCCCTTCCTCGCCAAGGCCAAGCAGGCGCTATCCGACGAATGGCCGAAGCCGGCGGTGGTGACCGGCAGCGGCGGCTCGATCCCGGTGGTCGGCGATTTCCAGACCTATCTCGGCATGGAATCGCTGCTGGTCGGTTTCGGTCTCGACGACGACCGCATCCACTCGCCGAACGAGAAGTACGAGATGAGTTCCTTCCACAAGGGCCAGCGCTCCTGGGCGCGCATTCTCGAGGCGCTGACACGCTGAAATTGCGCCAGACTCAAGTTTTTGTTGATTTTTCGCCGGATCGCGGCAAGGACGGGCACGGTCTGTCGCGCATCGCTGCACGGGGCCGCGACCGGAGAAGACGATGAGCGACATACGTTTCCACAAAAACGATCTGCCCGGCCTGCTGCATTACGATGTCGGGGCGGTCGCCATCGACACCGAGACGCTGGGGCTGAACCCGCATCGCGACCGGCTCTGCGTCGTGCAGATCTCGCCGGGCGATGGCTCGGCCGACGTCATCCAGATCGCGCCCGGCCAGAAGAAGGCGCCGAACCTCGTCAGCCTGCTGAAGAACCGCAGCATCACCAAGCTGTTCCATTACGGCCGCTTCGATCTCGCCGTGCTCTACAACGCTTTCGGCGTCATGCCGGAGCCGGTGTTCTGCACCAAGATCGCGTCGCGGCTGACGCGCACCTACACCGACCGGCACGGGCTCAAGGACATCTGCTTCGAGCTTCTCGGCGTCGGCCTATCGAAGGCGCAGCAATCATCGGACTGGGCCGCCGAGACGCTGTCGCCCGAGCAGCTCGAATATGCCGCCTCCGACGTGCTCTATTTGCACCGGCTGCGCGACGTGCTGAGCGCGCGGCTGGCGCGCGACAACCGGACCAGGGAAGCCGATGCCTGCTTCCGCTTCCTGCCGACGCGTGCGAAACTCGACCTGATGGGCTGGGATGAAGAGGACATCTTCGCCCACAGCTGATGGCCCTCTGGCACTTTAACGCCGTCGGCCGGGAGGAACTGAAATGGCTGCGCGAAAATCAATCGAAACGGCACCGAAGGACGGTTCCAAGGTCACCGTCTACTGGCAGGATAGCGACGGCGTGATGAACGAGAGCATCGCGCAATACCGTTCGCTCGACCGGCTGAAGGCGGCCGGCGGCGACTGGGACGAAAGCGACGCCGGCTGGTGGGCCTATACGGACGGCCATACGCAAAGGAAGATCGAGCCGATCAGCTGGCGGCCGGCCTCCGACGACCCGGATGCCGACGACTGAGGGTTGTCGCAACCGCCGAACTGAAGTGATTATTCTGAGGCAAAGCATATTTTGTTCTTGCTTTGTGCCGGCAGCTATGCTACTAATTTCGCTATGGTGCTCATTGGCTCCAGCGACCCGCCCGCCGAGGCGGGTTTTTCATTTCCGGCTTTGGCGCTGTCGCGGGCCGCAGCCGTTCGGCAAGCGACTGAATACAGTTTATTTCGATTTTTCCCGACTTAACCCGCCTTTAAACCGCCGCATCTAGTCTTCAACCCCAACGCCATAGGCATGGGGAAGACAGCACAGCGCATGGCGAACCGGAAAGACAGCCGCATCGAGCCCAGCTTCGAGGCATCGCCGGGGGCGAGATCCTCGGCCGGTTTTTCGGTAAGCGAGGAGGACCGCGTCGTGCCGAGCAACCGAAAAGCCGCTGCAAAGCGCAAATCGTCCAAGGCCAAGCCGCCGCGCGGCGGGCGCGGCAAAAGCCGGCGCGGCGTGTTCGGCGTGCTTGCCCGGCTGTTCTACTGGTGCTTCGTGCTGGCCATCTGGGGCGGTATCGCCACTGCCGGCATCGTCGTCTATTACGGCGCGAAAATGCCGGCGGCCACCACCTGGGCCATTCCCGATCGCGCCCCCAACATCAAGATCGTCTCGGTCGACGGCCAGCTGCTTGGCAATCGCGGCATGAGCGGCGGCGAGGCCGTCGGCCTGCACGAAATGTCGCCCTATATTCCCGAGGCCGTCATCGCCATCGAAGACCGCCGTTTCTATTCGCATTTCGGCATCGACCCGATCGGCCTTTCCCGGGCCATGGTGACCAATGTGCTGGGCGGGCATTTTTCGCAGGGCGGCTCGACGCTGACCCAGCAGCTGGCCAAGAACCTGTTCCTGACGCCGGACCGCACGCTGGAACGCAAGGTGCAGGAAGTGCTCTTGGCGCTGTGGCTGGAGCACAAGCATACGAAGGACCAGATCCTCGAAATGTACCTCAACCGGGTCTATTTCGGCTCCGGCGCCTATGGCGTCGAAGCGGCCTCGCGCCGCTATTTCGGCAAGAGCGCGCGCGACGTCACGCTGTCGGAGGCGGCACTTCTCGCCGGCCTGCTCAAGGCGCCGTCGCGGCTGTCGCCGGCGCGCGACCCGAAGGCCGCCGAACAGCGTTCGCAGCTGGTGCTCGCCGCGATGCGCGACGAGGGCAAGATCAGCGCCAAGGAGCAGACCACGGCGATGAGCGCGCCGGCGACACGCGCGCCGTCCTACTGGACCGGCTCGGAAAACTACGTCGCCGATACGATCATGGAAGAACTGCCCGACCTGATCGGCGACGTGCGCCGCGACATCGTCGTCGACACGACCGTCGACCTGACGCTGCAGAAGCTCGCCGAGCAATCGATCCGCCGGCTGATCGACCAGAGCGGCAAGAAGCTCAATGTCAGCCAGGGCGCGCTGGTGTCGATCGACAATTCCGGCGCGGTGCGCGCGATGGTCGGCGGTTACGACTATTCGACCAGCCAGTTCGACCGCGCCTCGGAAGCGCGCCGCCAGCCGGGTTCGGCGTTCAAGCCGTTCGTCTATATGGCGGCGCTGGAATCCGGCCGCACGCCCGACAGCGTGCGCAACGACGCGCCGATCAAGATCGGCAACTGGACGCCCGACAATTACGGCGGCAAGTATTTCGGCAAGGTGACGCTGGCGACGGCGCTGGCAAAATCGCTGAACTCGGTTGCCGCGCAGCTGACCATGGAAGTCGGGCCGAATGCGGTGGTCGAGGCGGCGCACCGCATGGGCATCCAGTCCGAGCTGACGGCCAACACTTCGATCGCGCTCGGCACCTCGGAAGTGACGCCGCTGGAACTGACCTCGGCCTATGTTCCCTTCGCCAATGGCGGTTATAAGCCGGACATCCATTTCATCCGCCGCGTCACGACGAGCGACGGCAAGGTGCTCTACGAAAACAATGGCGGCGGTGCGCCGCGCGTCGTCAAGCCCGATGTCGTCGGTATGATGAACTCGATGATGACCGGCACGGTCGAGATCGGCACGGCCAGGAAGGCGGCGTTCGCCTGGCCGGCGGCCGGCAAGACCGGCACCAGCCAGAATTCGCGCGACGCCTGGTTCATCGGCTATACCGCCAATCTGACCACCGGCGTCTGGTTCGGCAATGATGACGGCAGCGCGATGAAGAAGGTCACCGGCGGCGCGCTGCCGGCGCAGGCCTGGCACGAGTTCATGGTCGCCGCGCATGAGGGCGTGCCGGTGCGGCCGCTGCCCGGAACCTGGAAGTCGACGCCGCCCGACACCATCGTCCCGGACGACATACCGTCCGACACGGCGCCGCCGGCGCCGGTCGCTTCCGTTGGCCAATCGGCGCCGCCTACAGCAGCTACCCAGTCGGCTTCGCGTCCCGTGCGTCCTGCCGAGACGGTCGATGCCGGCGGCCTGGCCATGCCGGGCGTCGACAGCGCCACCGGATCGATCAAGCACCCGGTGCCGCCCGGCAATGTTGGCGGCCCGGTCAAGAAGCGGCAGACCTCGATATTGGACATTCTGACAGGCGGCTGAACAACAGGCCCCCTCGCCACCGCTGCCGCGTTCCGCTACATCTCCCGTTTGGAGACCGCGAATGGCAGAGACCGACACCAGAAAAACCATTGTGCTGACCGGCGCCAGCCGTGGCATCGGCCACGCTACGGTCAAGCGCTTTTCACGCGAAGGCTGGCGCGTCATCACTTGCTCGCGCCAGGCCTTTGCCGAGGACTGCCCGTGGCCGGCCGGACCGGAAGACCACATCAAGGTCGATCTCGCCGACCAGGAGGATGTCGGCATCGCCATCTCGGAAATCCGCCACCGGCTCGAGGCGCATGGCGGCCAGCTGCATGCGCTGGTCAACAATGCCGGCATCTCGCCCAAGCTCAAGGACGGCAACAGCCGCATGAACTCGATCGACACGCCGATGCATGTCTGGCGCGACGTCTTCCAGGTCAATTTCTTCGCCCCGATCATGCTGGCGCGGGGACTGTTCAAGGAGCTGGCGTCGGCCAAAGGTTCGATCGTTAACGTCACGTCGATCGCCGGCACTCGCGTGCACCCTTTCGCCGGCACCGCCTACGCGACCTCGAAGGCGGCACTCGGTTCGCTGACCCGCGAGATGGCGCATGATTTCGGCCCGCACGGCATTCGCGTCAATGCGATTGCGCCGGGCGAGATCGACACCGCGATCCTGTCGCCGGGCACCGAAAAAATCGTCGAGACCATCCCGCTGAGAAGATTGGGCACCACGGCAGAAGTCGCCGACATCATCTTCTTCCTGTGCTCGCAGCAGGCGTCCTACGTGACCGGCTCGGAAATACACATCAATGGCGGCCAGCACGTGTAGAAGGCTTTCCAGGCGAGCGAGCCGGCAGGATTTGTCAGCATCGCGGGCGGCGTGTTCAAGTCTGGCGGCGGTTGACGCCGCCGATGCCGATCAGGTCGCCTGCAGCAGGCTCTCGATATCGGGTATGCTGTGGTTGGTCAGCGTCTTTGGGATTTCGGCCGTTATCTTATCGGTAACCTCCTTGTGCAGTTTCCTGCGCATGTCGCCCAGCACCGGCGGCGGCGCGATCAGCACGATCTCCTTGAAGCTGCCGCGATGCGCGAGCTTGTAGAGCCTGTCGGCAATCTCTTCGGCAAAACGCTCCTTGCCGAGACGGTGCCAGTCGGTGTCCTCGACCGCACTGCGGTGGACGGAAGGGCCGTCGCTGTAGCGGCCGGGGCGGTCGGTGCCTTGTTCTCGGGTTGCCGGATTTTCCTGCTCCATCTCGTGCACGACCTGAAGGTCGGGATATTGGACGTCTCCACGGTTCTCGAGAAACAGCGCCTTTTCGCCATCTGCCACCACGATCCACAGTCCGCGTTTCAGTCTGACGTTGCTCATGGGGCGCTCCTTTTTTGATTTTTCAAGCCCATCGCCGGGCCTTTGCCGCAGGGGTGTGACCGGGCCTGGGTCCATAGAGCAAACGCGTGCCGAGGCGGGAATGTTCCGGTACTCGGACCCGGTATTCCGACAAGGGCCGACGAGAGCGCGGGGCTGCCGTCGATGGCTCGGTCAGCATCCGGCGGCTTAATCTACTAAATTGATAGAATTTAGAAAAATCTGTTTTGTGGTTAGCTCCTCCAGCCGCTAGAAAGGCAGCGGATCAAGGGCTGCAGCAGCAGCTTCAATCTGCTCCGCATTTGAATGTGGAATATTTTTCTCTTGGCCTTCATGCTTGCAGAAAAGAGATTGCCTGCTACGAAGCGATGCGCGAGTGGGTGCCTTCTGGTTTTTCGCGCCCCCGCGTAGAACTGACAAACGGTTCCAGGATTCCGCTCGTCATGCCGCAAGCCACGCCCAAGCTCAATGCCTTTCCCGTCTTCATGCGGGTCGAGGGCGAAGCCATAGCCATCGTCGGCGGCGCAGAGGAAGCGCTGGCCAAGGCGCGGCTGCTCGCGCAGTCGAGCGCTGTGCTGCGCATCGTCAGCGATGAAACAAGCCCGGAGCTGCTGGCCTTTATCGCCGAGACGGGGGCCGCCCACATCGCCGACGCCTATGATGCAGCACATCTCAATGATGCGGTGATGGTGTTTGCCGCCAGCGGCGACGAGGCGCTCGATCGCCGCGTTGCCGGGGATGCGCGCCGGCTGGGCATTCCGGTCAATGCCGTCGACCGGCCGGAGCTATGCGATTTCTTCACGCCGGCACTGGTCAACCGCGCGCCGGTCGCCATTGCCATCGGCACGGAAGGTGCCGGCCCGGTGCTGGCGCAGATGCTGCGCAGCCGCATCGACCGCATGCTGTCGCCCTCACTCGGTCCGCTCGCAGCCCTTGCCGCGTCGTTTCGCGACACCGCCGAAAGACTGCTGCCGAAGGGCAATGCCCGCCGCCGCTTCTGGAGCGATTTCTTTGGCGGCGCGCCGGCCCGCGCTGTCGAGGCCGGCGAGCTTTCGCAGGCGCATGATGCGGCCGTCGGCCTGCTGCTTTCGAAAGAACCGGCATCGGGCCATATCGCGCTTGTAGGCGCCGGTCCAGGCGCCGAGGACCTTTTGACGCTGCGCGCCCATCGCCTGCTGATGGAAGCCGACGTGATCGTCCATGACGCGCTGGTGCCGGAGGCGATCGTCGCCATGGGCCGCCGCGATGCCGAGCGCCTGCCGGTCGGCAAGCGCAAGGGCTGCCATTCCAAGAGCCAGGCCGAGATCAATGCGCTGCTGGTCGAGCTTGGCCACGCCGGCAAGCGCGTCGTGCGGCTGAAGTCCGGCGACCCGCTGGTGTTCGGCCGGGCCGGCGAGGAGATGGCGGCACTTCGCGATGCCGGCGTCGCCTACGAAGTGGTTCCGGGCGTCACCGCGGCCTTCGCCGCCGCCGCCGATTTCGAACTGCCGCTGACGCTGCGCGGCGTGTCGTCGTCGATGGTGTTCACCACCGGCCACGACCTCAAGGGAAATTCGCTGCCAGATTGGGCAAAGCTCGCTATTTCCGGCGCGACGGTCGCCGTCTATATGGGCCGCTCGGTCGCTGCAGAGGTCGCCGGCCGGCTGATCGAAGCCGGCCTGTCGCCGGATACGGCCGTCGCCGTGGTCGAGAATGCCAGCCTTGCCAACCGCCGCCGTTTCCACGGCACGCTCGCCGACCTGCCGTCGCTGGAGGCGCGTGCCGACCTCAGCGGCCCGGTGATGACCATCATCGGCGACGCGGTCGCCGGCGCCAATTTCGAACGGTCCGAGCCACTGGCGGCACACAGGCAGGAAAGCGTGGCCCGTGCTGCCGCGCAAGGAGTGAACCAATGAAAGTCCTGACCGCGAACCGCCTCGCCGACGGCATAGCCGTCTGGTACGCCAATGGCGGCTGGGCCGAGACCATCGACCATGCCGACATCGCCCATGACAAGGCGGCCGAGGACCGGCTGGAGGCGATCGGCGCCAAGGCCTCCGCCGCCAACGAAGTGGTCGACGTCAACCTGATAGACGTGACCGTGGCCAACGGCACGGTCGAAGCGGTCCGGCTGCGTGAAAAGATCCGTGCCGCCGGCCCGACCACCCGCAACGACCTGGGCAAGCAGGCCCGTCCGCAAGCCGCACGCGCGGCATAGATGACCCACGCATGATCCCGATCATGCTCGAACGAAGAAAATAACGGGCGGACGCGCCCGGAAAGATCTGAATATGTACCGTTACGATGAGTTCGACCACGATTTCGTCAAGGCCCGCGTCGCCGAGTTCAGCGACCAGGTCGCGCGGCGGCTTGCCGGCGAGATCACCGAGGACCAGTTCCGGCCGCTGCGGCTGATGAACGGAGTCTATCTGCAGCTGCATGCCTATATGCTGCGCATCGCGGTGCCCTACGGCACGCTGAACAGCAAGCAGCTGCGCATGCTCGGCCACATTGCCCGCAAATACGACAAAGGTTACGGCCATTTCACGACGCGCCAGAACATCCAGTTCAACTGGCCGGCGCTGTCGGACATCCCGGCGATCCTGGCCGATCTGGCAAGCGTCGAGATGCACGCCATCCAGACCAGCGGCAATTGCATCCGCAACGTCACCGCCGACCACTTCGCCGGCGCCGCCGCTGACGAGGTTGCCGATCCGCGCCCCTATGCCGAAATCCTGCGGCAATGGTCCTCGGTGCATCCGGAGTTCTCGTTCCTGCCGCGAAAATTCAAGATCGCGGTGACCGGCGCCGAGCGCGACCGCGCCGCCATCCAGACGCACGACATCGGCCTGCATCTGAAGAAGAACGCCGCCGGCGAGCATGGTTTCGCCGTCTATGTCGGCGGCGGCCAGGGCCGCACGCCAATGGTCGCCAAGAAGATCCGCGACTTCCTGCCCGAAGCGGATCTGTTGTCCTACTGCACGGCGATCCTGCGCGTTTACAACCTCTACGGCCGTCGCGACAACAAGTTCAAGGCGCGCATCAAGATCCTGGTCCATGAGACCGGCGTCGAGGAGATCACCCGCCAGGTCGAGGCCGAATGGCAGGAGTTGAAGGACGCCGAGCTGAGGCTGCCGGAAGAAGACATCCGCGCCATCGACGCCTATTTCGCGCCGCCGGCGCTTGTCGACCGGCCGGAAGGCGATGAGGCGGTCAAGCTTGCCCGCCTCGACTCGAAGAGCTTTTCCGAATGGCTGGACCAGAATGTGGTCACCCATCGCCATCCCGACTACGCGGCGGTGACCATCTCGCTCAAGGGCATCGGCGAGACGCCGGGCGATGCCTCCGACAGCCAGATGGAAGCGGTCGCCGACATTGCCGAAAAATATTCATTCGACGAGCTGCGCGTCAGTCACGAGCAGAACCTGATCCTGCCGCATGTCGCGCGGGCCGACCTCAAGGCGGTCTATGACGCGCTTGTCGATATCGGGCTGGCGACGGCCAATTCCAACCTGATCAGCGACATCATCTCCTGCCCCGGCCTCGATTATTGCGCGCTGGCAACGGCGCGCTCGATTCCCGTGGCGCAGGAAATCTCGCGGCGCTTTGCTTCGCTGGAGCGCCAGCGCGAAATCGGCGAATTGAAGCTGAAGATTTCCGGCTGCATCAATGCCTGCGGCCATCACCATGTCGGCCATATAGGCATCCTGGGCGTCGAGAAGAAAGGCGCCGAGCTTTACCAGGTGACGCTCGGCGGCTCGGCCGACGAGAACACCTCGGTCGGCGAGATCATCGGTCGCGGCTTCAGTTCGGAAGAGATCACCGATGCCATCGAGCAGATCGTCGAGACCTATCTCGGGCTTCGGCTGGACAGAAACGAAAGATTCATCGACGCCTACCGCCGAGTCGGTCCCGCGCCGTTCAAGGAGGCGCTCTATGCTGGCGAAGCCAAGGCCGCTTGACCGTATTGTCGACGTCGAGGCCGGCATCGCCGCCCAAGCGGCGGGTCTCGACGCGCTCTACGGCCATCTGAAGCCGCTGGAGATCATCGAGCGGTCGGCCCGGGAGTTCTTTCACGGCGAAATCGCCGCCGTCTCGTCCTTCGGCGCGGATTCGGCGGTGCTGCTGCACATGATCGCCGAGATCGACCGGACGCTGCCGGTGATCTTTCTCGACACCGGCAAGCATTTCGAGGAAACGCTCGGCTATCGTGACGCGCTGGCCGCCGATTTCGGGCTGAGCGATATCCGGGTGATCAGGCCCGACGATGCGGCGCTGGCAAGGATCGACCCGACCGGCAATCTGAACGAGACCGACACCGACGCCTGCTGCGACGTGCGCAAGGTCGAGCCGCTGGCGCGCGGCGTCGAGCCGTTCCGCGCCTGGTTCACCGGCCGCAAGCGCTTCCAGGCGGCGACCCGGGCAGCGCTGCCGGTGTTCGAGGCGGTCGGCTCGCGCATCCGCATCAATCCGCTGGCGCACTGGACGACATCGGACCAGGCCGGCTACATGCGCGCGCATGCGCTGCGTGAGAACCCGCTGGTCGCCTATGGCTATCTGTCGATCGGCTGTTTCCCATGCACGCAGCCGGTGCAACCGGGCGACGACGCGCGCAGCGGCCGCTGGGCCGGGCACGCCAAGACCGAATGCGGCATCCACTTGTCGGGGCTGGAAAGGTCGCTGACCGACGCCTCGCTTTAGGATATGTTGATATTCAGCCGGCCTGCAAACGGCGGCTTCCTGCGCTTCCGGCGCTCACGTACCCAAAGTACGCTCCGCTCCGGTTCTCGGAAGCCACCCAGTTTGGTCGCTTCGCGCCCGCCGTCGGCTTCGGCTCGGCCTGACCTGAATCTCAACGCACCCTGAGGTGTTTTGCACTTTAGAATCTTTGGACTTGGGAATTTTCTTGATGAGCGACTTGATAGCCGAAAACGCCATGCGGCTGTGGACACCGGATGGGTTCCGCGAGGACGAGTGGGTTCATGCCGAAAGCGCCGAGGCGCTGGTCGGCAATGGCCGTTTCATCCTGCCGTTGCAGGCGTTTCTCGGCCTCGATCCGGAGGTGCGGCGGTCGGCGAAGGAGCGCATCGGTGTGCTGCTGCAGCCCGGCGATCAGCTCGAAAAGATCGCAGGCCTGCTCGATCAGCTGTCGCTGGTGGCGCTGGCGTTTCCGGCGTTCAATGACGGCCGCTCGTTCTCCAAGGGCGAATTGCTGCGCAGCCGTTATCATTTTGCAGGCGCTATGCGCGCCACCGGGCAGGTGCTGATTGATCAGCTGCCGCATATGCTGCGCCTCGGCTTCGATGAATTCGAGATATCGCACCCGGTGCTGCTGAAGCGGCTCGAGCAAGGTCGGACCGGCGGACTGCCGCTGTCCTACCAGCCGGCGGTGAAGCCGGAGGCCAAAGGCCCGAAATATTCGTGGCGGCGGGTGCGCGCCGGCTGATCTGCTCCAGGGGACCAGAAGCCCTATCTGGTCGGACCACATTCCCGATTCAGCCTTTTATTTTGCGCCTCTCCGCCTTAGGATAGGCCCATTATTTCGTGATCCGAATAAATGTGGCCACAAGGGAGGAACCGGGTATGGCTGGCAAGAAGATATTGATGCTCGTTGGCGAGTTCAGCGAGGAGTACGAGATTTTCGTCTTTGAACAGGCCATGCATGCGGTGGGCCACACCGTCCATGTCGTTTGCCCCGACAAGAAGGCCGGCGATATCCTGAAGACCTCGCTGCACGACTTCGAGGGCCACCAGACCTATACGGAAAAGCTCGGCCACGACTACATCCTCAACAAGACGTTTTCTGAGGTCAATCCGGCCGACTACGATGCCGTCTACGCGGCGGGCGGGCGCGGGCCGGAATATATCCGCATCGACAAGCGCGTGCAGGCGCTGGTGCGGCATTTCCATGAGACGGGAAAACCGGTCTTCACCATCTGCCACGGCGTGCAGATCCTGATCGCGGTCGACGGCGTGGTGCGCGGCCGCGAAGTCGCGGCGCTGCAATATTGCGAGCCGGAAGTCACGCTGGCCGGCGGCATCTATATCGATGTTGCGCCGACCGGCGCCCATGTCGACGGCAATCTGGTGTCGGCCAAGGGCTGGCCGGGCCTTGCCGCGTTCATGCGCGAATGCCTGAAAGTGCTGGGCACCGAGATCCGCCAGGGCGATGTCCTGATGCGCGACCAGCGCCAGGCGGCTTAAGCTCGGAATGTGGAGCCCCGCCGCACCTTGATGCGGCGGTGCGTCTACACGGCCATCCGCGCTTCGCGGAACGATACCAGCTTGCTGCGGCTCTCGTCCCACAGCGCCAGCTTGACGCAGCGCAGGCTGTCGAGGAGTGTGACGCGGCCGATCTCACGCAGCTCCGGATAGTCCCTCAGCACTTCCGGAAGCCGGTAGCATGGCACCTTGGCCGAGAGGTGGTGCACGTGGTGGACGCCGATATTGCCGGTGATCCAGTTCAGCACCGGCGGCAGGTCGTAATAGGACGAACCGTGCAGGGCAGCGTGCTGGAATTCCCACTCGGAGTCCTTTGTCCACTCCGTCTCTTCGAACTGATGCTGGACATAGAACAGCCAGATGCCGGCCGATCCGGCGAGGATGACGATCGGCAAATGCACGACCAGAAACGCGCCGGGGCCAACGAACCAGATGAGCAGAGCGGCGATGACCGTGATGGCTAGGTTGGTGGACATCGACGACACCCAAGGGGTGAGGCCGCCCCGCATCATGCCCAAGGGCAGTCTCTGCTCGAAAATGAAAATCCATATCGGGCCAAGGCCAAACATCACCAGCGGATGGCGATAAAGGCGATAGGCGAGCCGGCCCCGCCATGACAGTTGCCGATATTCAGCGACGGTCAGTGTCTTGATGTCGCCGGTGCCGCGCTCGTCGAGGTTGCCTGCGCTGGCGTGATGGGTTGCGTGGGCGCGGCGCCAGCAATCGTAGGGCGTCAGCGTCAGCACGCCAAGCACGCGGCCGATCCAGTCGTCGGCATAGCGGTTGGCAAAGAAGGAGCCGTGGCCGCAATCGTGCTGGATCATGAAGATACGCACCAGAAAGCCGGCTGCCGGAAGGATGAGGACCAGACCCCACCAATGGCCATAGGCATAAGCGGCCGAGGACAATGCCCACAGCGTGGCGAAAGGAATGAGGGTGATGGCGAGTTCGACGGCGCTGCGACGCCTGTCGGGCTTTTTATAGCGCGACAGGATTTTCAACCAGGCGCGCTTGCTGTTTGCCACAGCTTCGGGGGAAATCATGTTCATCATGAAACATAGGCGGAGTGGCGCGCTGCCGCAAGGCGGCGATCACGCAAAGTTACTGCGGGTAAATGTCGCGCGATGGCGAGGAATTGGTGGCCGCAGTCGCCGGGCGCACGGCCTGCAATGGTGTCTACCGACGGCGCCCGCCTGCGACCACCTTGGCTTCGACGCCGTCCAGGCGGTCGAGCAATTCCTTCAGACGGTCGGGAATATCGGACTCCGTGCGGAAGGCCGGCAAGGTGCGCAGAAAGCGCTTGGTCGCCTCGGTGCCGAGCTGGCGCCGGATATCGGCGGCGAGCCCGTCGCGTTTTTCGCCATTCCTGCGGGGCATCATCCAAAATCCTGTGTCGGCTTCGAAACTCTTCCAAGGGAGGAATGGTTCCCGCATTGTAGTATGCTGGCAAGCAAAGCCGTCGGGTACGGTAAAGTTTGAATTAAAATCGAGAGGTCTGCGCCGTCCGCCATCAAGCAGCGACAGCGGCTGCAGTATCGCTTGCCCCTTGATTTTTGGCCGCTAAACCTCGATATCGGGCGCAAATCCACACCATTCGAAAATGACGGGAAACGGCGATGAGCGACCAGGCAAAAGACGAACGCGCGCCCGATGAAGCCGAGAAGACCGAGGCTGGCGCGGAGCCAAGGGAAGGCGGCGTCGACGGCGACTATGAAGCGCTTGTCCGGCTTCTGAAGGAAAACGAAGAGCTGAAGGATCGCGCGCTGCGCGTCGCGGCCGACATGGAGAACTTGCGTCGCCGCACCGCCCGCGACGTCCACGATGCGCGCGCCTATGCGGTTGCCAATTTTGCCCGCGACATGCTTTCGGTGTCAGACAATCTGCGCCGTGCGCTGGATGCCATCCCGGAGGAGGCCAAGGCTTCGGGCGATGCCGGCTTCAAGGCGCTGATCGACGGCGTCGAGATCACCGAGCGCGCCATGCTGTCGGCGCTGGAACGCCACGGCGTGAAGAAGCTCGAGCCCGAGGGCGAGAAATTCGATCCGAATTTCCACCAGGCGATGTTCGAGGTGCCCAATCCCGACGTACCGGCCAACACGGTCGTGCAGGTCGTGCAGCCCGGCTATTCGATCGGCGAGCGTGTTCTGCGGCCGGCCATGGTCGGCGTCGCCAAGGGCGGCCCCAAGCATGTCGCAAGCGAAGCGCCAGTGGAGCCGGGGCCGGTCAACGAGCAGGCTGAGAAGGATGCGTGAATGGTGAATGGTGAATAGTGAATGGTTAGTAGTGAATGGTGAGTAGTGAATGGTGAGTAGTGAGTAGTGAGTAGTGAGTAGTGAGTAGTGAGTAGTGAGTAGTGAGTAGTCAATTGCTGCTCCAGCAGTCAGTGCTAGGTTCTATTCACTATTCACTATTCACTATTCACTCACTATTCACTACTCAGGCCGCAAACCGCTGCGCTTCTCCGCCATAATAATTGACGTAGCGGGCGCCGATCTCCTTGACCGGCATCACCACGAACACGTCGACCGTCGAGAATTCACGGTCGATGACGCAACCGTCGCCAATGCGCGCGCCGACGCGCAGATAGCCCTTGACCAGTGGCGGCATCGCGGCGATCGCCGCCTTGGTATTGACCGCCTCGATCGGCATCAGATCCATGGAACAATAGCGCCCGGCGACGGCACGCACGTCCCAGGATGAATTCGTCCGGCAGTGGTGGGCAAGATAGGTCAGCGCCTCTGCATGTGCCGCCGGCACGGTGCCGTGGAACGACGCGCAGCCGGTCATCACGCCGATGCCGTAATGGTTGATGTAGGCCCAGATGCCTTGCCACAGCGCCTCGATGGTGCGCTTCGAGCGGTATTCCGGCAGAACGCAGGAGCGGCCGAGCTCGAGGAAGCGCTGGCCGGGATGCCGCGCGATCAGCTTGGTCAGTTCGAATTCACCTTCGGAATAGAAGCCTCCGGCGGCCGCGGCAATCTCCTGCCGCAGCAGGCGGTAGGTGCCGACGATGCGGCGATGCTCGGGGCCGGAAAGCGAAGTATCGAAGACCAGCAGATGATCGCAGAGGGGATCGAAGCGATCGGCATCGCGGCGGTCCTGCATCTGGAACAGGTCCTTCCTGGCACCAAGCTCGTCGTAGAACACCCGGTAGCGCACTTCCTGCGCGGCAGCGATCTCGGCCTCGTTGCGGGCGAGCCGCACTTCGAGATTGCCGATGCGGCCGAGCGATGCGCCTTTTATGACGGCATCGGCGTTCCGGCCGACGAGCAAAGGCCCGCTGGCGTTCGGCCGAGCATCACATTCCGGCATGACTGTATGCACGAGTGATTCTCCTTCGAGCCATCCCTCTTGGCACGGGGATACGGTGTAGGTGCAACAGGATTGTGACAGTACCGTGATACGGCTCTGCGGGCAATACTTCGTCGGCTGGGTAATCTATCAACCGTCTATGTTGTGCCTCAGGCGGCCGCTTGCCCTTCGACCGCATGAACCAGGGCATCGGGGTCGAGCGGCTTGGTGACGAAGCCGCTGGTACCGTGAGCGAGCACGGCGTGGCGGGTCTTTTCCTGGCTGTCGGCCGACAGCACCATGATCGGCACCGGCGGCACCGCGGTCTCCTCCTCATGGCGGCGGATGGCGGCGATGGCGTCCAGGCCGTCCATGACAGGCATATGCAAGTCCATCAGCACCACGTCGTAACGGTGCTTGTGGCCGGTGCTGATGACCGCCTCGACGGCGGCCTTGCCGTTGCCGACCACTTTCACGCGATGCCCGGCCTTCAGCAGCGTGGCGCGGGCCAGCATGGCGTTGATGTCGTTGTCCTCGGCGATCAGCACCGACAGGCCCTGCTGGCGGGCGCCAATGGCGTGCCCCGCCTGCGCGCCGCGCCTTTGCAGTTGCGGCTCGGCGACGACCGGCGCGTGGCTGGTCAAAAGCACGCGCAGCAATGTCTCGCCGCGCACCGGCCTCGCAAGGAAGGTGGCGTAACCATTGGCACGGAACTCGCCAAGCATGCCGCGGTCGGTCGGTGCGATCAGCGTCACTGCCTCGCAATCGGCAAATCCGCTCTGGCGCAGGCGCCTGAGCAGCCTGCCGTCGCTTTGCTCCATGGCAGCATCGATCAGCAGCACGTCGCAGTTCTCGGCGAAAGGGGTGGCCTGGGCGGCGGCGGTGGCCAGATCGACCGTGCCGCCATTGGCGCGAATGGCGCGGGCGATGGCTTCGGCCTCGACCAGGTTCTTCGACACGATCACCGCATGCTGGCCCGACAGCGGGTTCTGGCGGATCTGCGGCGCCTCGACGGCGGAAATAGCGGGAATCTCGAAGACGAATTCGGACCCCTGGCCAAGCCGGCTCGACACAGAGATAGTGCCGCCCATGGCGGTCACCAGGCGCTTGGAAATGGCGAGACCGAGGCCGGCACCGCCATGCGCACGGGTCGAGGTGCCGTCAGCCTGTTCGAAGTCCTCGAATATGCGCTCCATGTCCTCCTCGCGCAGACCGGGGCCGGTGTCGGTGATGGTGAAGCGGATGCGGTCGGTGGTTTCGGTGCGGACGCGGGCGATGCTTGCCAGGACGCCGCCGCTGTCGGTGAACTTGACGGCGTTGCCGATGAGATTGAGCAGCACCTGCCTGACCCTGCCGGGGTCGGCGGTGATCAGCTGCGGCACGTCGGGTTCGACATGACAGCCGAGGCCGATATCCTTGGCAAAAGCCCGCGCCGCCAAAAGCTCGACGACATTGTCGGCGATCTCGCGCACCGACATCGGCTGCGGTTCGGGATCGAAGCGGCCGGCCTCGATCTTGGAGTAGTCGAGCAGGTCCTCGATCAGCGCCAGCAGCGCGCTGGCCGAGGTCGAGATGGCGCCGACATAGGTCCGCTGCTCGGGCGAAAGGCTGGTGTCGGCGAGAAGCCGGGCCATGCCCATGATGCCGTTCATCGGCGTGCGGATCTCGTGGCTGACGGTGGCGAGGAAGCGCGATTTGGCCTGGCTCGCATATTCGGCCCGCTCGCGGGCGGTGATCAGCGAGGATTCGGCGCGCTTGCGAGCGGTGATGTCGCGGGCGATGGCGCGATGCGAAACGGCGCCGCTGTCCTTGTCGCGCACCGACAGCTCGATCCAAGAGAACCAGCGTGGGCCGTCCGGCGTGCGAATGGCGACGTCGGTGGAACTCAGGCATTCATGGTCGGAAAACGCGGCGTCGGGGACGATGCCGACATCGATGCCTAGTTCGGCCAGGGTCTTGCCGGCAAGGTCGCGCTGGTCGGTTTCGACAAGGTCGGCGAAAACCTTGTTGGCGTAGACAATGTGGCCGTCGCGGTCACGATGGACGACGAGATCGCCGAGTGCATCGATCAGCCCGCGAAAGCGCTCCTCGCTCTCCTGCATCTCCCACATGCGGTCGGCCAGCGTCTCGATTTCGGCGCGGCTGCGGGCGGTCGTGGCATCGAGCACGGCCACCGCGCGGCGCTCGGTGCGCCTGTTGCGCAGATGCATGGCGAGCCCGGCGATGGCTGTCGCCAAAAGGCCGATGGTGATGAAGATCGGCGCCCCGGTCAGATGCGAAAAGCCTGCCAGCACGACGATGGCGACGAGCGTCAGGAAGGGCAGGCCTTCGCGGTTGGAGGCCGGCAGTTCCGGCGCCAGCGGTGGCGCGGCGACAAGCTGCCGTCCTGGCGCCGCGGGGGCCGTCCCGTCGGCCCGTTCGGCTGGTTCCGCCTCTCTGATGCCGGGTTCCGCAATCATACGGAACTCCTGCCAGACAGAGCTTATCGAAGGTTGTGGTTGATCGCTCGAATTTTAGCTGTCGCGCTCTTTTTTATCCCTTGGGGGCTCACATATCCACCACCACGCGGCCGCGGATCTTACCCTCGACGATGTCATGCGCGGCGCCGATGATGCCGTCGAAGCCGATGCTCGTCGACAGGCTGGCAAGCTTTGCGTGGTCAAGATCGGCGCCGATGCGGCGCCAGGCCTCGAGGCGGACCGCCTTCGGCGCCATCACCGAATCGATGCCGAGCAGCGAGACGCCGCGCAGGATGAAGGGGGCGACGCTTGCCGGCAGGTCCATGCCGCCGGCGAGGCCGCAAGCGGCGACGGCGCCGCCATAGGAGGTCATCGACAGAACGTTGGCCAGCGTGTGACTGCCGACCGCATCGACGCCGCCGGCCCAGCGTTCCTTGGCGAGCGGTTTTGCCGGCTGGGTGAGCTCGTCGCGTGAAATCACTTCCGCGGCGCCGAGGTCGATCAGATAGGGGCTTTCGGCAGCGCGGCCGGTCGAGGCGATGACGTGATAGCCGAGGCTGGACAGGATCGAGACCGCGACCGAGCCGACGCCACCGGCAGCGCCGGTCACCACCACCGGGCCGCGATCGGGCACGATGCCGTGGCGCTCCAGCGCGATGACGCAAAGCATGGCGGTGTAGCCGGCGGTGCCGACCGCCATCGCATCATGCGGGCTCATGCCGTCCGGCAGCGGCACCAGCCAGTCGCCCTTGACGCGGGCGCGTCCGGCATAGGCGCCGAAATGCGTCTCGCCGACGCCCCAGCCGTTCAATATGACCTTGTCACCCTTGCGCCAGCCAGGATTGGAAGACGAGATGACGGTGCCGGCGAAATCGATGCCCGGCACCAGCGGCCAGCGGCGGATCACCGGCGCCTTGCCGGTAATTGCAAGACCGTCCTTGTAGTTCACCGTCGTCGCCTCGACCGCGACAGTGACGTCGCCCTCCATCAGGTCTGCCTCGGTAAGCTCGGTCACCGCGACTGACTGGTTTTTCTCGGCGTCACGCGAAACGAGGATGGCTTTGAAGGTTTCGGGCATTTTTTCTCCTCGGGCTTGCAGATCAGAATGTGCGGCGCCAGGCGAGTGAGGTCAATCGCTCGACGCTCCGCGCCGCCAGCCAATGAGTTCGTCGAAGACGACCAGCACGGCACCGACCGAAATGAAGGCATCGGCGAGGTTGAAGATCGCGAAGGACCAGACCGGCGTGTGAAACAGAATATAGTCGATGACATGACCGTAGATAGCGCGGTCGATCAGATTGCCGAGCGCGCCGCCGACGATCAGCGCGAAGCCGATGCGGGCAAGCAGGTGGCCCGGCGGCGTGCGGGCCGCAAGGTAGAGCACGAAAGCGACCACCACAACCGCGACGACCACCAGGCCGGTGTCGCCGAAGGACGAAAACAGCGAAAACGCGATGCCGGTGTTGTAGGTGCGGTACAGCGCCAGGAAAGGCAGGAGATCGAGCTTTTCCTGAAAGGCAAGGCCGGTCTCGACCAGATATTTCAGCCACTGGTCGAGCGCTATCGCGGCGACAACCAGAAAAGCGTAGGGGCTCCAGGACTTCATAGTTTGCAGTTTCACGGTTTGGGACGTCACGATCGGGCATCCTCCGGGCCGAGCTTCAGCGCGCCGCGCCGGATCTCGAACAGCATGACGCCGGTGGCCACCGCAAGGTTGAGCGAATCGGCGCGGCCGGCCTGCGGTATCCGCAGCAGTTTGTCGCAGCTTGCGGCAAGCTCGTCAGGCAGGCCTTGCTGCTCGTTACCCATCATCAAAAGCACGGGGCCTTTTGAAAAATCGACCGAGCGGTAGTCGACCGCACCCATCAGATGGGTGCCGGCGACGAGGCCGGGAAAGCTCGTTCGCCAGGCGAGAAAAGCTTCGGGCGACGCCTTGGCGACCGGCACGGCGAAAATCGAGCCCATGGTGGCGCGCACCGTTTCGACCGAAAAGGGATCGGTGGTCTCGCCGACCAAGATGACGCCCCTGGCCCCGACAGCGTCGACCGTGCGGATGACGGTGCCGAGATTGCCGGGGTCGCGGACGCGGTCGAGCGCCACCCAGACGTCGCCGTCACGGGCGCGGATGTCCTTCAACGGCAGGAATTTCTGCGAGAACACGCCGACGACCATTTGCGGATTGTCGCGGCGGGTGATGGCGACCAGCACTTTTTCCGAAACTTCAAGGACGGTGCCGCCGGCGGCGACCGTGCGCGCCGCGATCTTTTCAACCGCCGTATTGCCACGTCCGGCCTTGGCGAAGACCAATGTCCTGATCGACCAGCCGAGATCGAGCGCGTCGATGACCAGCTTCAGGCCTTCGGCCATGAAGGCATTCTGCTGGTCACGGAATTTCTTCAGCGCGAGCGCCTTGATGTCCTTGACCAGCGGGTTGGCGAGGCTGGTGACTTCCTTCACCTGCCCTGGCGCGCCCGCGTGCCGTTCGTACGCACTCATTCAGGCCACCCAGCGTGAGAACAGCGAGGTCGACAGCGCCCGACCGGCAGATTTCTCGCGGATGATCAATTCACCCGACTCGACCGTGCCGCCCATGCCGGCGAAGGTGTCGCGCATCACGGCATGGATGGCGAAAAAAGAGGCGCGGATCGAATAGGCGGTCAGCACAACAGCGAGCGGCTTCGGCGTCAGGATCGCGCGGCAGATATCGGTCAGCGCCGGCAAATCCTCGAACAGCTGCCAGACCTCGCCCTTCGGTCCGCGGCCATAGGCGGGCGGGTCGAACAGGATGATGTCGTAGCGGCTGCCGCGGCGCTCCTCGCGTTCGGCGAATTTCACGGCATCATCGACGATCCAGCGGATCGGCTTTTGCGACAAGCCCGCCATTTCTTGGTTTTCGCGCGCCCAGCCGATCGCCTTCTTGGAAGCATCGACGTGGGTGACCTCGGCGCCGGCACGCGCCGCCACCAAGGAGGCAAGGCCGGTGTAACCGAACAGGTTCAACACCTTCACCGGCCGTTTTGCCGCCGCGATCAGTCCGGCCATGTGGTCCCAGTGCGAGGCCTGCTCGGGAAAGACGCCGACATGGCGAAACGAGGTGAAGCGGCCGAGATAATCGATGCCGTCATGCTTCATCGGCCAGGTCTCGCCGAGCGGCGTCTTGGGGAAACGCCAGCGGCCGATGCCTTCCTCGTCGGTATCGCCGGTGAAAATGGCGTCGGCGCGCTCCCAGTCCCTGGCCGGCAAAGCCTTTTGCCAGATCGCCTGGCCCTCCGGCCGAACGATGCGGTAGGGGCCGTATTGCTCGAGTTTTTCTCCGGCGCCGCTGTCGAGCAGCGCGTAGTCCTGATTGGGGCCGACCTCGAGGATCAGCGGCAGATGTTCGGCAGGCAGCGCGCCATCGCGGCGGGATAGAGGGCGCGGCGTGGCTTTCGGCTCGGACCGGTCCTGCAGTTTAGGCTCCGAACCGGCGGTCAGGCCGGCGTCGCGCCGCCGCGGCTGCTCCGCCCCGCCCTTCGCGGGCGGGCGGCTGTCGCGGCGTTTGTCGCGAAAAGGTTTCAAGAAGGCGCATCTCCGGAAGGCGGCTCGCCGCTTCTGCCACAGCACATTGACCGGCGCAACAAAAGGGCTGCCGACGTGTGCAACCGGATCAGCCGCGCCTGATCGAAAGCAGGCCGACTGCGAGCGCTATGAAACCAACGGCCTTGAAGCCGGTGACGACCATATGGCCGGTTTCCCAGCTGCTCCGGACACTTTCGAAATTGTCCGGGATCGGTCCAGGCACCCAGGTGGCCAGGACATCGTTTGCCGGTTTGACCAGGGTAAACCACGCCACGAGGGCCATCAGATAAAGCACGGTGGCGGCCAAAATCCACCAGAATGCCGGGCGGTCGCTGCGCAGCATCCAGGCGAGAAGCCCCGGACAGGCGATCGCGGCCACGTCCAGCGGTGCGCCGACAATCGCGAAGAATTGGAACTGAGCGTTGAAGACAGTGGTTTCACGCCAGAGCGAAGGCGGCCATCTGGTCAGCCGCGGCACCGATTCCAGCACATGGGCGAAGGATGGTCCGAGGCTGAGCGCAGCGACGATGGCGGTCAAAACCGACCAGAACAACAGGAACCCGCGTATATCCATAATGGCCGGACAACGGCGTCAGGGCGCAGACGTTCCCGTCCGCCACCATGTCGCTTGCCGCCGAAAGTGCTGGGGCTCTATCGTGATTGAAACCAGGTCATGATTCATGTCCCGTGCTGAACGCCTGCTCGACCTGATCCAGATCCTGCGCCGGCATCGCCGGCCGGTCAGCGGCCGCAGCCTTGCGGGCGAAATGGGTGTGTCGATCCGCACGCTCTATCGCGATATCGCCACGCTGCAGGGGCAGGGCGCGCCGATCGAGGGCGAGGCGGGGTTGGGTTACGTGCTCAGGCCCGGTTTCATGCTGCCGCCCTTGATGTTCACCGATGAGGAGATCGAGGCGATCGTGCTCGGTTCGCGCTGGGTGGCCAAGCAGCCGGACTGGCGGCTTGCGAACGCCGCCACCGACGCGCTGGCCAAGATCGCCGCGGTGCTGCCGGACGATTTGCGCGAAGAGCTCGATGCCTCGACGCTGCTGGTCGGGTCGCGCACCGAGGTCACCGAAGGCATCGATCTCGGTGTGGTGCGGCAGGCCATCCGCGAGGAGCGCAAGCTGAGCTTTGTCTATCGCGACGCCGGCGGCGCTGCCTCCGAGCGCACCGTCTGGCCGTTCGCACTCGGCTTCTTCGACAAGGTGCGCGTCGTCGCGGCCTGGTGCGAGATGCGCCAGGATTTCAGGCACTTTCGCGCCGACCGGATATCCGGTCTCAATGCCACCGAGATGCGCTATCCGCGCCGCCGTCAGGTGCTGCTCAAAGAATGGCGGGCGACGCTCGACACGCCAAGCTAAGGCTGCTGCTCAGTTGAGACTGCTGCCAGAATCTGGCAGTGGCATACGCTATGCTCCTCCAGTCGAAACCATCTGGAGAGCAATTCATGACACCGCCGAATTTCGTCATCCTCTATGTCGACAAGCCTGAGCAAAGCGGCGCCTTCTATAGCGCGCTGCTTGGGCGGCAGCCGGTCGAGACCTCGCCGACCTTCGTGCTGTTCGTGCTCGACAACGGCTTCAAGCTCGGCCTCTGGTCGCGTCACACCGTGGAACCGGCCGCCGCGGCAGCAGGCGGTGGCGCCGAGATCGTCTTTGCGCTGGACACGCCGGGTGCCGTCGACGCCACCCATGCCGAGTGGGCCGGCCGCGGGCTGAAAATTCTGCAGACGCCGACCGACATGGATTTCGGCCGCACCTTCGTCGCGCTTGATCCCGACAGCCACCGGCTGCGGGTTTATTGGCAAAGGGAGTAAGGCAGTAGGGGAGTAGGGCAGTAGGGGAGTATGTGACAGGAAATATAGCTGGCGCGGCGCCGCACGATCAGTACAGTTTCCTACTGCCCTACTGCCCTACTGCCCTACTGCCCTACTGCCCTACTGCCCTACTGCCCTACTGCCCTACTGCCCTACTGCCCTACGCTTGCGCGATACACGGCAATGCCAGCGGCGAGGTCCTCGAGGGCTGCGCCGACCGACTTGAACAGCGTGATCTCGTCGTCGTTCTGCCGGCCTTTTTTCTGGCCGCGCGTGAGTTCATAAAGGTCGGCGACGATGGCTTCCGGCTTCAACACGCCGGAGGCCAGCGGCTGGACGATGTCACCGGCTTCCTTGGTGGCGCCGGCGCGGGTATCGACATAGACGCGGGCGCGTGCAATCGCGTCGTCGTCGCTTTCGCGCATCGCCGGCGTGAAGCCGCCGACCAGATCGACATGGGTTCCGGGCTTCAAGAGGGCGCCCCTGATCAGTGGCGTGGTGGTGATGGTCGCCGATGACACAATATCGGCCTGGCCGAGTTCGGCGTCGAGATCGCCTGCGGCTTCGGCCGCAAAACCCTCGGCACGCAATTTTGCCACGACCTTTTCGGCATTGGCCGGCGTGCGGTTCCAGATGCGGATGTTCTTGATCGGACGCACCGCCGAATGCGCCCTTGCAAGGAATGGCGACAGCGCACCGGCACCGACCACCAGCAGCCGCGAGGCGTCCTTGCGGGCCAGATAGGAGGCGGCCAGCGCCGAGGCACAGGCGGTACGCCACTGCGTCAGCCGCTGGCCGTCGATCAAGGCCTGCGGCTCGCCGGTGGCGCCGTCGAGCAACAGGTAGAGACCCATCACCGCAGGCTTGCCGACGGCATTGTTGTCGGGCGACACGGTGACGATCTTGACGCCGATATGGCCACCGGCCGAGGTGCCGGCGGCGTTGAAGTCCGTCCAGGCCGGCATCAAAAGCAGCGTCGAGGCGGCGCCATCGGGCCGCTCAACCGTGTGATGGTGCCTGACCGGCTGCACGGCGCCATCGCGAAAAGCGGCGCGCAACGTCTCGACCAGCCCGGAAAAGGTCAGCGCGCGGTCGACCTCGGCGGCGGAAATGGTCAGCATGAAAGGCTCCGTGGAGAACTAGGCCGGTTGTGCTTCAGGCCCGAGCCGCGGCTCAGTTCGTCGGCTTCGGCAAGGCTGGGCCCTGCGACGCGGTGGGCGCGCGGCTGACCGCCTGGCGCAGGTTCTCTGCCTCGGCGCCGCGCTGGCGCGCCAGCTTGCGGTAGCGGCCCTGCTTGGTCCAGGTCGCCAGGCTGCCGACGATCATGCCGATGGCCAGCGCCAGGAATAGGAAAATGAAGAGCGGCATGGTCAGCGTCAGCGCCGGATTGCCGGGGTTGAACGGATCGAGCGTGAAGGCGACCGGTTCGCGGTTGGCGACGGCCAACGCAATCAGGATGACGGCCAGCGGCACGAAAACCACGATGAGGAGAAAGCGATTGAACATGTTTTTCCGTTCGGAAGAAAAGGCGGGAGCGGTGGCGGGCGCCGCGCCTATTTGCCTCCGTTCAGCCTTTCACGCAATTCCTTGCCGGTCTTGAAGAACGGTACCCATTTCTCCTCGACCTCTACGGATTCGCCGGTGCGCGGGTTGCGGCCGGTACGGGCAGGGCGGTTTTTCACCGAAAACGCGCCGAAGCCGCGCAACTCGACCCGGTTGCCCTCGGCAAGCGCGTCGGTGATTTCATCGAAGATGGCGCTGACAATGTTTTCGACGTCGCGCAGGAAAAGATGCGGATTACGCGTGGCGATGATCTGCACAAGTTCGGATTTGATCATGAAAAGGCTCCCCGTAAAAGCAGTGCCGCCGAAATTATCAGAATGATTTTATTTGGTTTTTCACTCGTCCCAAGCGGTTCCTCAAGGGTGCCAGACGGAAACGAGACCGTCAAGAAACAAGCGGTCCGCTCCAATTTCGTGAAGGACGTCGCCGCCATGGCCGGGCAGGCCAAGCGCAGCACCGACGGTCTGCGCCATCGCCTTGGAGAACAGGAAACCACCACGTTTTTCCGTGTCCTTCCATTCCACCACCTTGAGCTTGGCATCGACACCCTTGCCTGCAAGCCAGTCGATTGCTTCGGCCTCGCCGCCGACCGCGTCGATCAATCTGTTGGTGACCGCCTGCCGGCCGGTGAAGATCGACCCGTCTGCGAGCGCCAGCGCCTCCGGCTTGGTCATGTTGCGGCGCTCGGCGACGATGCCGACGAACCAGTCGTAGCTGTCGAGGATGAGCTTGCGGACCATGGCGCGCTCATCGTCATTGGTCGGCTTGAAGGGAGAAGGCGAGGCCTTCAAGGGCGAGGATTTCACCTCCTCCAGCTTGACGCCGAGCTTGTCCATGAGGCCGCTGACGTCCGGGTACTGGATCAGCACGCCGATCGAGCCGACGATCGAGGATTTGCGTGCGACAATATGGTCGGCCGCGGTGGCGATCATATAGCCCGCCGAAGCCGCGAGCGTGCCGACCTCGGCCACCACCGGCTTGTCGGCGGCGAGCTTGCGCACTGCCTCATAGATCGACTCGCCACCGACGGTGGTGCCGCCGGGTGAATCGATCGACAGGATCACAGCCTTGACGCGCGGCGACTGACGGATTGCCTCCAGCCGCTTGATCAGTTCTTCGTCTTCGGTGATGGTACCTTCGATCTTGACCTTGGCGATGTGGTCGACAGCCGCGCCGGTGAAGTCGTCACCATAGATCCATGCCGAGAAGGCGATCAGTCCGGCTGCTGCGACGATAATCGCCGCAACACGCCAGAATGTCAGCTTGCGGCGCAAGCGGCGGCGGTCGATCAGGTCGTCGGCTCTCAATGCCATGGTCAGCCTCGTAGTCGGTGGGAGCAGATGCTTTTAAAGCAACCATTCGCGCCCGGCTACCGTTTCCTGACGGCCTTGCGCCAAAGGCCGTCTTAGGCATTCGCGGCAAGCCTCAACCTGTCACGTTCTACAGGCTCTAACACTGTGCGCCCATATCTGGTATGAGGTACAGGCTGCGCTGGGGCCATTTTCATTGTACAGGGGCGGCTGTCACATTTTTGCGGTTTTCCTCGGCTTGTGCTTGCTTGAGGGCGCCGGCACCCCACCTATAGGGCGGCCTGGCGGGCAGGGGTTTAGAAGAAGCAGTCATGTTAGCGGGACCAATCGAACCGACCAACACCGAGACGGAGTTGGCTCCCAAGGCCGCAGGCCGGGCGCGGGTCGACGCGTTTGACGTTGCGCAGCGTCATTCGCGCCGGGTCCGTATCCTCAAGCTGGCCGTGCCGCTGGTCGCTGCCGTGATTGCGGTCGCGTTTCCGGTCTATTCCTATCTCATGGCTCCCGCTGCAATCGAGGTGCAGGCCGACGGCGGCGCCTTTGCCGATGGCAAGCTGGTGATGGCCAATCCCAAGCTCAACGGCTTCACCAAGCAGGACCTGCCCTATTCGATGACGGCCCTGCGCGCCATACAGGACGTCAGCAAACAGGGCATCATCGATCTGGAAGGCATCAAGGCCAAGCTGCCGATTGCGGCCGACAACACGGCCGCCATCAACGCCACGCACGGCACCTACGATCGCGACGGCAACACGCTCAGCCTGACCAGCGATGTGACCGTGTCGACGACGGATGGTGTGGTGGCAAAATTCAAATCAGTCTATCTCGACATGGGCGAAGGCACTATGAAGACAAGCGAGCCCGTCGATGTCAGCCGCGGCGGGTCGCGGATCAGGGCGGATTCGATGTCGGTCCAGGACAATGGCAAGGTCCTGGTTTTCGAGAACAAGGTGCGCGTCGACATCGATCCCGCCAGTTTGAAGGCGGCAGAGGCAAAGAGCGGAGAGACCAATGCGGTTCAGTAGTTCGGCACGGCGCCTCGCCGCGATTTCGGCGTTGCTAACCTTGGGGCTGACCTTGGGGACGGCGCCGTCGCTGGCGCAGTCCAAGGCCACCAGCCAAATGTCCGGCCTCAGGCTGTCGGGCGACAAGCCGATCCAGATCGAAAGCGACAAGCTCGAGGTGCGCCAAGCGGAAAGCGTTGCCGTCTTCACCGGCAACGTCAACGTCGTCCAGGGTCCAACTGTGCTCAAGGCCGGCAAAATGACGGTCTATTACGTCAGGGATGCAGGCGCCGCCAAAAGCGCCCAGCCGGCGGGTGCCGCGGCAATGACCGGATCCGCCAACATCGACCATCTCGAGGTCGACGATAAGGTCTACATCAAATCGGACAATCAGGTTGCCACCGGCGACCGCGGCACTTTCGACATGAAGACCGAAGTGCTGGTGCTTTCGGGCAGCAAGGTCGTGCTCTCGCAAGGCGACAACGTGCTTGTCGGCTGCAAGCTCACTGTGCAGATGAAGAGCGGCCTTGCCCAGGTCGACGCCTGCGGCGGCCGCGTCATGATGTCGATCACGCCGCCGGCGAAGTCTGGAGCAGCGAAACCCTGATGACCGGCATATCGTCGCTGCTGGCGCGTCTTCCAGGGCGCGCCGCCAGCCAACTTGCGGCACCGGCCAGGGTCACCGTCGAAGCGGCAAAGTTCAAGGGAACCTTGATCGCCAAGGGGCTGACCAAAAGCTACAAGGGCCGCAAAGTCGTCAGCGGCGTGACGCTGGGCGTGCGCGCCGGCGAGGCGGTTGGGCTGCTCGGCCCCAACGGCGCCGGCAAGACGACCTGTTTCTACATGGTAACCGGCCTGGTGCCGGTCGATGAAGGCACGATCGAAATCGACGGTTTCGACGTCACGTCGATGCCGATGTATCGCCGCGCCCGTCTCGGCATCGGCTATCTGCCGCAGGAAGCCTCGATTTTTCGCGGCCTGAATGTCGAGCAAAACATCCGGGCCGTGCTCGAAGTGGTCGAAAAGAGCCGCAAGGAGCGTGAGCGCCTGCTCGACGAATTGCTCGAGGAATTTCACATCAGCCATCTGCGCAAGGCTCCGTCGCTGTCGCTCTCCGGCGGTGAGCGGCGACGCCTCGAAATTGCCCGCGCCTTGGCAACCCGCCCCGCCTACATGTTGCTCGACGAACCTTTCGCCGGCATCGATCCGATCGCCGTCGCCGACATCCAGCAGCTCGTGCGCCACTTGACGGCACGTGGCATCGGCGTTCTGATCACCGACCACAATGTCCGCGAGACACTTGGCCTGATCGACCGCGCCTACATCATCCATGCCGGCCAGGTGCTGACCCATGGTCGAGCCGACGAAGTGGTCGCAAATGCCGATGTGCGGCGGCTTTATCTCGGCGAGGGATTTACGCTCTAAGTGCGAAATTCCGGCTCGAGCGGGATTTCCGGCGTGGTCCAGCAGCTTTTTCTTCAATTTTCTGCCTGAAAACGCTCCGACAGGCGAGGTTTACCGCTCCTCGCCTTGACAAGCAAAAGCCGGGCCAGTTTCTATGCTGGCCTGGAAAATTCCTTCCAGCAGTGCGGGTGCGTAGACGGAGCGTTTGAAACCGAACCATGGCGTTGGCGGCAAAACTACAGCTACGACAGTCGCAGTCGCTGGTGATGACGCCGCAGCTGATGCAGTCGATCCGCCTGCTGCAGTTCACCCATCTCGAGCTGGAACGCTTCATCGACGACGAGATCGAACGCAATCCCCTGCTGGAACGCGCCGAACCGCAGGAGGACGCCGCCAGCGACCAGGCGCAGAAGGGCGACGCCGCATCGGAACCGGCTGCCGACGGCGACTGGTTCGAGGCGGAAACGGCGTGGAGCGCCGAGGCGATCTCGGAAAAGCTCGATACGTCGCTGGAAAACCTGTTTCCTGACGATCCTGGTACGAGCGAGCGGCTCGGGCCCGACCTGACGGCACAATGGAAATCGGCGTCCGGCAACGGTTCCACCTCTTCCTCCGACGGCTTCGACGTCGCGGATATGGCGGCGGCGGCCATCACGCTGCGCGACCATGTCGGCGAGCAGGTGGCGCTCGCCTTTGCTGATCCGGCGGCGTGCCTGATCGCCGGCGAGCTTGCCGACGGCCTCGACGAGGCCGGCTACATGCGTGCCGACATGGCCGAGATCGCCGCCCGCCTCGGCACGGACGCCACGGCGATGGCACCGGTCCTGGCGGTCTGCCAGACATTTGAGCCAGCCGGCATATTCGCCCGCGACCTCGCCGAATGCCTGTTGCTGCAGCTGGCCGTGCGCGACCGGCTCGATCCGGCGATGAAGGTGCTGATCGCCAATCTCGAACTCCTGGCACGGCGCGATTTCCAGACGCTGAAGCGGATTTGCGGCGTCGACGAGGAGGATCTGCTCGACATGCTGGCCGAGATCCGGGCGCTCGACCCGCGGCCTGGAATGGCGTTTTCGCGCGGTGCCAGCGATGCGATCGTGGCCGACGTCGAGGTGCGTGCAGCCAATGACGGCAGCTGGACGGTCGAGCTCAATGCCGAGACGCTGCCGCGCGTGCTGGTCGATCACATCTATTTCGCCCAGGTCACGCCACATGCGAAAAACCAGGCGGAAAAGGATTTCCTTGCCGAATGCCTGCAGAACGCCAACTGGCTCACGCGCAGCCTCGACCAGCGGGCGAAGACCATTCTCAAGGTGGCCTCTGAGATCGTGCGCCAGCAGGACGCTTTTCTCGTCCACGGCGTGCGGCACCTGAAGCCGCTCAACCTGCGCACGGTGGCGGACGCCATCGGCATGCACGAATCAACGGTCAGCCGGGTCACGGCAAACAAATACATGCTGACGCCGCGCGGTGTGTTCGAGCTGCGCTATTTCTTCACCGCCTCGATCGCTTCGTCAGGTGGCGGCGATGCGCATTCGTCGGAAGCGGTGCGCGACCGCATAAAGCAGCTGATCGACGAGGAGAAAGCCATCGATGTGCTTTCCGACGATGCCATCGTGGACATGCTGCGGGAAAGCGGCGTCGACATCGCCAGGCGCACGGTGGCCAAATACCGGGAAGGCATGAACATACCCTCTTCGGTGCAGCGGCGGCGCGAAAAACGCGCTTTGGCCAGCGCCGGCCGTTGATCTCCGGCGGAATTTCCACAGCTTTCGCCCTTCATTGACAAGCGGCGACGAAGTGGCTAGAAGCCCGCCCGCATGAGACGGGCTGGCGAGTGGATTTGAGTTCGCCGATGCCCGCACGAGAGATGGTCCGTCACGACGTAGGCCACGGGACGGCCAAGAAGGCGGCTTGTGATCAACCGGAAAGTTCGGATCTAAAATCGGCGCAAGTGACGCCGCAAAAGCTTGTGCGCGCGGACCACGAGTATAAACTCGGGACAGTTTGAAGCCTGAGCAAGGAAGGTCAGTTTTCAGATGACACTGCGCATATCGGGAAAACACATGGATATCGGCGATGCGTTCCGTACGCGCATCAACGACCGTGTCGGGGAAGTGATCGGGAAATATTTCGATCGGGGCTTTTCAGGGCAAATCGTAGTCGTCAAATCGGGGTCGCGCTACACGGCCGATTGCATGATCCGGCTGGACTCCGGTGCTTCGCTGCAGGCGACCGGCGATGCCCAGGATCCAACGCTTGCCTTCGATACTGCGGCAGACCGTCTGGAAACGCGCCTCAGGCGCTACAAGCGCCGGCTGAAGTCGCACAATTCAGGCAATAGCAACGGCGAGCTCACCGACGTCGCCTATACGGTGATGGCGCCGCTTGCCGACGACGAGGAGGACATACCGGAGAATTTCGCGCCGGCCATCGTCGCCGAATCGACTATGACGCTGCGGACCATGTCGGTGGCGTCAGCGGTGATCGAACTCGACACCAAGGACAGCCCGGTCCTGGTCTTCCGCAATGCCGGAAATGACCATCTCAACATCGTCTATCGCCGGCCGGACGGGAATATCGGCTGGATCGACCCGTCCACGGCCAAGGTCGCGCAGGGGTAAAGACCAGCCGCACGCGAGCGTGGGGACTGGCGACGGCAGGCGAACAAGGGATTTCAAGCATGGATCTGAGCGATCTCGTCAGCGTTCCGGCAATCATGCCGGCGTTGAAGGCGAACTCCAAAAAGCAGCTGCTGCAATTGCTGTCCGAAAGGGCGGCGGCAATTTCCGGCATTCCGGAGCGAGAGGTGTTCGACACCATCCTGCAACGCGAGCGGCTCGGCTCCACCGGCGTCGGCAACGGCATCGCCATTCCGCACGGCAAGCTGGCTGGGGTGAAGCGGATCGCCGGCGTTTTTGCCCGGCTGGAGACACCGGTGGACTTCGAGGCCCTCGATGATCAGCCGGTCGACCTGGTGTTTCTGCTTTTGGCTCCCGAAGGTGCCGGCGCCGACCACCTCAAGGCGCTGTCGCGCATCGCGCGGGTGCTGCGCGACGCCGACACGGTTGCCAAGATCAGGGGCACGCGCGACGCCGTGGCCATCCATGCGCTGCTGTCGGACACGCAGGCCTCGCACGCCGCTTGAGGTTTTGATTAAATCCTTTGAAGGGCCGCCGTGAGCGGCCCTGTCCGTTTCCAGCCAGATCGCTGCGCCGTATTTGTCAGTCGATGGCGCCAATGTTGGTGGATAGCGACGTTAGTGGATAGCGACCGGGGTCAGATCGTTTTCCAGCGCGCCAGCCAGTGCCCGGTCGCGAGCGTCCGAAAGCAGGATCGGCTGGCCATTAGCGGCAAACAGGGCCCACAGTTCCAGACCCGGCGCGATTTCGCCGAGGCCCGGGAAACGGCCGCGCAGATCGTCGCTCGACACTTTCCTGAGATAGGCGACCGAACCTTCGCCGAGATGGGCGAATTCGCCGCTGGTCATGATGATATTCTCGTTAGTTCTGGTCATTTCAAGCCTCCTTGCCGCGAGACGCCGCTCAAGGCCATCCCGCATGAGAGCTATCGGCAAAAATCAGTCTTTCACCGATATGTTTATTTTTCGTACCAGCCGTTCGGATTCCGGCCGATCGAGATCGATCGACAGAAGGCCGTTCTTCAATTCCGCCGTAATCACCCGCATGCCGTCGGCCAGCACGAAACAGCGCTGGAACTGGCGCGCGGCGATGCCGCGGTGGAGAAATTCGCGCTCGGTGTCGTCGTTCTGACGGCCGCGCACGACCAACTGGTTCTCCTCCGTTGTGACATCGAGATCGCTTTCCGCGAAACCGGCGACGGCGAGCGTGATACGCAGCCTTTCGGTTTTGCCGTCGGCACCGCTGAGGCGCTCGATGTTGTAGGGAGGATAGCTGTCACCGGACTTTGCCAAGCGCTCCAGCGTCTTTTCCATGGAATCGAAACCGAGGAGAAGCGGGCTGGAAAAAGGCGTCATTCGGCTCATGTTACAGTGTCCTCTCAAGAGCGACATAAAGTGGAAAAACCCGGATGGCATTTTTCCCGATGGTCTTGATATGGTCCGCCGCCCGGCAGACTTCAAGCCGTCACACGTCCCGCCCAAAAAGACTTTCCAAAACAAGGAATTGAAATGCCCCAATCCCGCAGGATCATCATCGACACTGACCCCGGCCAGGACGATGCCGTCGCCATATTGCTGGCGCTCGGCAGCGCCGAGCTGGAGATCGTCGGCATCACCGCGGTGGCCGGCAACGTGCCGTTGAAACTTACCGAAAAAAACGCCCGCAAGATCTGCGAGCTGGCCGGCCGGCCGGACGTCAAGGTCTATGCAGGCGCCATCCGGCCGCTGGCGCGCGAACTGGTCACCGCCGAGGAAGTGCATGGCAAGACCGGCCTCAACGGGCCGCAACTGCCCGAACCAAAGATGAAACTGCAGGAAGAGTATGCGGTCGATTTCATAGTCGAGACACTGATGAGGGAGGAGAGCGGCACGATCACGCTTTGCGCGCTCGGGCCGCTCACCAACATTGCGTTGGCGCTGATCCGCGAGCCGAAAATCGCGCCGCGCATCAAGGAAATCGTGCTGATGGGCGGCGGCTTCTTCGAGGGCGGCAACGTCACGCCGACCGCCGAGTTCAACATCTATGTCGATCCGCATGCCGCCGATGTCGTGTTCAAATCCGGCATTCCGATCGTGATGATGCCGCTGGACGTCACCCACAAGGCGCTGACCACCGCCAAGCGTACGAAGGCCTTCCGTAAGCTCGGCACCAGGGTCGGCACGGCCACCGCGGACATGCTGGAATTCTTCGAACGTTTCGACGAGGAGAAATACGGTACCGACGGCGGCCCGCTGCACGATCCTTGCGTCATCGCGTATCTGCTGAAGCCGAAGCTGTTCAAGGGTCGCAACTGCAATGTCAGCGTGGAAACCGCCTCGGAGCTCACCATGGGCATGACGGTGATCGACTGGTGGGGGGTGACCAAGCGGCCGAAGAACGCCATGGTGATGCGCGACATCGATCATGATGCGTTTTTCGCGCTGTTGCTGGAAAGGCTGGGGCGGCTTTAGCGCCGTCTTTCATTCCCGAAGCAGACGATACGTTTCGGTGTCGTTCATGCGACGCTGTCGCTCGATCAAAACTTGCGAGCCGATGGCGCGCGGCGCGCGCGGGTCGCCATACACGAACACCAGGAGGTTACTTTCTTCGAGACGGATTCCATAGAGATAGCGGAATCCGTCACCGACCGCCCCTTCAGCATTGAGGACGTTAACCACCGTGCCTGTCACGCGCTCCACATCGACGATGGGGCTGCTCCGCCTTGCAATCAGTGCACCGATTGCCAAAATGCAGACGCCCACCACAAGGCTGGTGATAATGACGCCCCGGAGGTTTTCCCGCAGTATCAACAAGGTGAAGGCCAGCCGCGCTCTTGCCATGGTTCAACTTGCAAACCGGTAAAAGACGAAGCCATTGTCGCGCGTGACGCGCTCGATGCCAACGCGCGAGCCGATCAGATGCGGGAGGTCGTCGTAAACGAGGACCGTCGAACCGTTCTCAAGGACCAGCAGATATTGGATATTGCGCCCTTTACCCTGTCCACTTTTGATCGTTGCATCGACCGGGTCGACCGACCGGATCGGACTTGCGTCATTCGTCCATTTGTTCAGAGCCGACGGAACCATCGCCGCGAACAAAGCGATGGACAGGATCACGCCAAACGCGTTCCTTTTCAAATCCGCGTAAGTCCACGGCATAGACATGAATCCCCAACTGTTGATCCATGTGGTGGCCTGAAGGCCGACTTTCAATCGGCCTTCCTATTCCAGGATGTTGCTGTTGGCGTCGCCGGGCTCGCGGCCGTTACTTCGCCTTGGAACAGGCCAGCCACAGGCCGCCGCCGACCAGGAAGCTGCCGCTGATCCTCGACAAGAGCTTGACGCGGCCGGCCGACAGCAGACGCCCGGCGCGGCCGGCGGCCAGCGCGTAGGTCGAATCCGAGACGGCGGCGAAGATCATCGCGGTGAGACCCATGACGCCGATCTGTAACGCGTAATTGCCTTCAGGCGCGATGAACTGCGGAAAGAAGGCGCCGAAGAACACTAGCGTCTTTGGATTGCTGATCGCCACCAGCAGCCCCTGCAAAAAGAAGCCGCCACGCGGCTTTTTTGCCGATCCGTCGGCGTTAAGCTTGCCTTTCGAGCGGAACATCTGCACGCCCATCCAGATCAGGTAAGCGGCGCCGATCAGCCGGACCCATTCGAACCAGTGTCCCATGCCGGCGATCAGTGAGGTCAGCCCGATGCCGACAATGGCGATCATGATGGCCAGCCCGGCCTGGGTGCCGGCGACATTGGCGAGCCCGGCGCGCGAGCCGTGGCGGATGCTGTTGGCAATGATCAGCGTCACCGTCGGCCCCGGCACCAGGATGATGACGATGCAGGCGACGACATAGGTGGCGTAGAGTTCCAGCGACATTTTTTCCCTCCACAGATGCCGCGCGTGCGGCGCGCTGTCGCGATCAATGCATGACGATGAGTTGCGTGCAAGTCGGCGAGGCGCCGACAATGCGGAGCTGATTTCAGCAGGCGCCGGCCTGCCATGGCAGCGTTGCCTCATAGGCGGCAGCCGCCCTCAGCACGGAGAGGTCACCGCGCGGCCGCCCGATCAATTGCATGCCCATTGGCCGGCCCCTGGCGTCGAAGCCCGCCGGTACGTTGACCGCCGGGCAGCCGCCCATCGCGGCGAGCGCTGAGACCTGCATCCAGCGGTGATAGCTGTCCATGGCACGCCCGGCCACTTCCCTTGGCCAGTGAGTGACGACATCGAAGGGAAAGACCTGTGCGGCTGGCAGCGCAATCAGGTCGAAACGCTCGAAGAGCGACAGCAGCATTCGATGCCAGGACGAGCGCCTCACCGTGGCGGCGTGGATCTGCGGCGCGGTGAGGCGCAGTGCATGTTCCACCTCCCAAACGGCCTCCGGCTTCAGCAGACTTCGTTTCAGGAGATCGTCGTAATGCGCCTTGAGTGCACAACCGCTGCTCGCCTGGCGAAGCGTTACAAAGGCTTGCCACAGCGCTTCGAAGTCGAATTCCGGCATCAGCGGCTCGGCCTCGAAGGATACATCCGCGAACCGGCCGAGTGCTGCCTCGCAAAGCTGTAGAATGCCTGCTTCAACCGGCAGATGGCCGTTAAGATCGCCGAGCCAGGCGATGCGCCCGCCGGCCGCCGGTGCTTCCAGCCCTTCGAGGAACGAGCCTGGTTTATCATGCGACAGCGGCGCGCGAGGATGATAGCCGGCCTGAACGTCGAGCAGCAACGCCATGTCACGCACGTTACGCCCCATCGGCCCTTCGACGCCCATTTGCGCAAGAAACACATCAAGGTCAGGGCCGGCCGGCACCAATCCCTGCGATGGACGGAAGCCATAGACATTGTTGTAGGCAGCGGGATTGCGCAGGGAACCGCCAAAATCGCTGCCATCGGCAATGGGAACCATGTCGAGCGCCAGCGCGACCGCCGCACCGCCGCTCGAGCCGCCGGCGGTCAGCGCCGGGTCAAATGCGTTGAGCGTCTGTCCGAACACGGTGTTGTAGGTGTTGGAGCCGAGCCCGAATTCGGGAACGTTGGTCTTGCCGATGATGATCGCGCCGGCCTTGCGGGCGCGCTCGACGAAGAAGTCGTCTTCCTCAGGCACAAAATCGGCGAAGATCGGCGAGCCGAAGGTGGTTCTCAGGCCGTTTGTTAGCGCAAGATCCTTAATCGCGATCGGCAGGCCGAACAGCGATCCGGTATCTCCTCCTCGCGCCAGATGGGCGTCAGCGCTGTCGGCCTCGCGCAGGATGTCGGCACGCTCACGCAATGAAACGATAGCGTTGACCAGCGGGTTCACCGCCTCGATCCTGTCGAGGAATGCCGCGACCACTTCGCGCACCGAAAGCTGCCGGCGCCTGATCTTCCCGGCAAGCGCCACGGCAGACAGGCGGCAGATGTCGCCGGCGGGCGGCACCGCATGCTTGGTCGTCGGGCGCATGGCTGTCATCCGGCTTCAGCCTGTAGATTTCTGCAGGGCGGCATCGACGTCCCTGGCCAGCGGGATGGCCGGCTGTGCACCGGCTTTCAGGCAGGCCAGCGAACCGGCTGCGGCAGCGCGGGCAAGCGCCTGGTCGAGCGGCAGGCCGGCTGCCAGCCCGGCTGCAAAATAGCCGCAGAACGTGTCGCCGGCACCGACCGTGTCGAGCGGGGTGATCTTCAGCGCCGGAACCATCAGGAGATCGTCCGGCGTTGCCGCCAGAACGCCGTCCGAGCCAAGCGTGACGACGATGGTGCGGCCGGTTCTCGCGGCATAGTCGCGCATCCGTGCCGGGCGGTCGCGGCCATTCAACGACAGCGCCTCGCCATAGAGGTCGAACTCGGTTTCGTTGGCGACGAGATAGTCGGCCTTGCCGAGGAAGCCGGCCGCGTCGCCATGGAAAGGTGCGGTGTTGAGCACGGTCATCGCGGCGGCTGTCCTTGCCGCGTCGAGTGCTGCCTCGACGGTCTGCAGCGGGATCTCCAGTTGCAGCAGCACGACGTCGCCGTTTTTTACGAAAGCCTTGGAAAGGTCACCCGGCACGACCGAATCATTGGCGCCCGGCACAACGGCGATCACGTTCTCGCCGTCGGCGCCGACCATGATCAACGCGGTACCGGTCGAGGCAAAGGTCTCGCCGACGCCGGACAGGTCGATCTTGCCGTCGCGCAGCAGCGCGAGAGCGTCGCTGGCGAAGCTGTCCTTGCCGACCGCGCCGACCATGCGCACCTTGGCGCCGGCGCGGGCGGCGGCCAGCGCCTGGTTGGCGCCCTTGCCGCCGGGGGCAGTAGCGAAACCGGAGCCGCGCACGGTCTCGCCGGGACCGGGCAAGCGGTCGACACTGGCGATGAGATCGAGATTGATGGAGCCGATGACGACGATCAAGAAGTGCCTCCCGCTAGCGCATACCACTCTAATTGCGCGGGAAGCTACTCCGTAAGATCGCTGCTTGTCACCCTAGCGGTCCTTGCATCGCTCCAATCGTTCCATTCGTTGGCTATTCAAGAAGAGACCTGTCCCGCCTCCCAGCCGAGGATGGCGCGTTTGCGGGTCAGGCCCCAATGGTAGCCGGTGAGTGCGCCGGACTTGCCGAGAGCCCGGTGGCACGGCACGACGAAGGACATCGGATTGGCACCGACCGCGGCACCGACAGCCCGGCTGGCGCTCGGTGCGCCGATGCGCGCGGCGATCGAGGAATAGGTGCAGGCCTGGCCCATCGGAATACGCAGCAAGGCCTCCCAGACACGGACCTGGAAGTCTGTGCCGATCATGACGACGCGCAGCGGCTGGTCGGCGCTCCACAGCGACGGATCGAAGATGCGCGCGGCATAGGGCGCCGTCGCCGCCATGTCCTCGACATAGGTCGCATTCGGCCAGCGGCTGGACATGTCGGCAAAGGCCGCACGCTCGCCGCCGGGATCGTTGAAGGCGAGGCCGGCAAGGCCGCGGTCCGTCACCATGATCAGCGCGATGCCGAAAGGTGAGATATGATAGCCGTAGCGGATGGTGAGCCCTGCGCCGCGGGTCTTGTAATCGCCCGGCGACATCGCTTCGTGGGTGACGAACAGATCGTGCAGCCGGCCTGGGCCGGACATGCCGAGTTCGAACGAGGTTTCAAGCAGCGGCATGCCGGCATCGAGCAGCTTGCGCGCATGATCGAGGGTGACGGCCTGCAGAAAAGCCTTGGGCGACAGGCCGGCCCAGCGGGTGAACAGCTTCTGCAGCCCGGTCGGCGTCTCGCCGACCTCCTCGGCCAGCACTTCCAACGAAGGCTGGTCGCGATAGTCGAGGCTGATCTTTTCGATGGCACGACGGACGATTTCGTAGTCTCCACCTTCAGGCGTGATGTCTTTCTGAAGGATTGCTGTCGTTTTGAGAGGCATTTGGGCGTTCATGGCAGTATCTCCTTGAGTGCGAATATCGTCCTTCGCGGCGCCGATCACCACCCGAAACTTGCTTTCCCGCAGCATGTACCCAGATAGAGTCGGCTTTGAATGGGAAGGACGGTCGTGGCTGGTGAAAAAGTAAACTTGACCGGGGCAAAGGAGACTTTGCTTTTGACACTTTACGGCAAGGCGCTGGAGAGCCGGCTGCCCAATTCGCTGCTCAGGGACTACTTTGCCGACGAGGCGGTGCGCAACATCGATTATGATTTCTCACGGCTCAAGGTCGACAACAATCTCGGCATCGGTCTAGCAATCAGGGCAAAGACGCTGGACGTCTGCGTTCAGGACTTTCTCGCCCGAAATCCTGACGCCATCGTACTGCATCTCGGGTGTGGGCTCGATACGCGCATATTCCGTATCGACCCGCCAGCCGGCGTGGACTGGTTCGACGTCGACTATCCCGAAGTCATCGATCTCAGGCGCAAGCTCTATCCAGTGCGGGATCACTACCATCTGATCGCTTCGTCGGTCACCGAACCTGGATGGCTGAACAAAGTACCTCGGGATCGCCCGGCCATAGTCGTGGCGGAAGGCCTGACTCCCTACCTGGGTGCCGAGGAGGGGCAGCAACTGTTTTCTCGTTTGGTGGGACATCTTTCGAGCGGCGAACTGGTTTTCGATGCCTATAGTCGCCTGGGACTGAAGATCATTCGCCTCAATTCCTCCTTCCGCGCCACCGGCGCCGAGGTCCACTGGAGCATCGAGAACCCGCATGAATTGGAGCGAGCCGTTCCGAAGCTGCGGTTCGTCGAGGACATCCCTGCCTATAAGCCGGAACATGCCGCTCGCATGCGCTGGTTCGCGAAACTGTTCGTTCGCCTTTGGAAATACATTCCAGCATTGCGCAAGATCGGCAGGCTGTTGCGCTATCGGTTCTGAAACGCTGGCTCAGCGCGCCTTGGCGGCTGCCAGAGCGCGCGAAAATGCGGTGGCAAAACTTTCGCGGTCGGCAGGGTTGAGGAAGCCGCCGATCGAGACGGTTTTTCCTTGCGCCTCGACCGCCATTCTGGTGATGCCGATCTCGGCGTGGCGGGCGATCGAAAAGCGCGCCCAGAACGGATTGAAGCGGTGTGCTTCCGATTTGCCTGACGGGGCAGTCTTGCGGATGTCGAGGCTGGTGCGCGACACCGATACCTCCTCGCGAGCCCGGGCGGCACGATAATTGGCGCGGAAGGCGATGTAGACGGCGATCACGTCGAGGCCGAAGAAGCCGAACACCGGCCAGGCGCCGCGCGACAGAAAAAAAGCTCCGGTCACCAGCCAGCCGAACAGCAGGGCGCCCATCAGGATGGCAAAGCCGGTCTTGCCCAGCGACCGGTGCGGTGTCAGCAGCGCCTGGAAAAATGGCTCGTCGGCCTGAAATGAGGCGTTTGTGTCGCTCATTGGGGAATATTATAGGAAGGCAATGACAAGCCCCAAGCCCAAAAACTCTTCTGCGCTAAAAAAAGACCTGTTGCCCGGCCGCCGCGACGGCTCGAACGTCAAGCCGCGTCCGCGGCCGGCGAGATCGCGGGCGCTTTACAGCGCGGCCGAGGTGCATGAGATTTTCCGGCGCTTTTCCGTTCAGCGGCCGGAACCGAGGGGCGAGCTCGAACATATCAACGCCTTCACGCTGTTGGTGGCGGTGGTGCTTTCGGCTCAGGCGACGGACGCCGGCGTCAACAAGGCGACGCGGGCGCTGTTCAAAATCGCCGACACGCCGCAAAAGATGCTGGCGCTAGGCGAGGCCAAGCTCGGCGACCATATCCGCACCATCGGGCTATGGCGCAACAAGGCCAAGAACGTCATCGCGCTGTCGGAGGCGCTGATCCGCGACCATGGCGGCGAGGTGCCTGAGGATCGCGATCAACTGGTCGAGCTGCCGGGTGTCGGCCGCAAGACCGCCAACGTCGTGCTCAACGTGGCATTCGGCCAGCATACGATGGCGGTCGACACGCACATCTTCCGCATCGGTAACAGGCTCGGCCTGGCGCCGGGCAAGACGCCGGAACAGGTCGAGCAAGGTTTCCTGAAGATCATTCCGGATGAATATATGCGGCACGCGCATCATTGGCTGATCCTGCACGGCCGCTATGTCTGCAAGGCGCGCAAGCCGGATTGCCCGGCCTGCGTCATCGCCGATATCTGCAAGGCCAAGGAAAAGACGACCAGCGTGCCTGCACCGCTGGTCGAGATCGCGCCGCTCGGGCCAGTAGAAGCGGCTACTGAGTCAGTGCCCGGCAAGTGACTCTGAAGTTCCTCGTATGTGGCGCCGTCCACATTCAGGAACTCTCCTCGACGAACACCTCCTCGCGCTTCTTCCTGACCGCGGGGAGAAACACGATGACGAGCACGGCAAGCGCGATGAGGAGCAGGCTGGCGCTGATCGGCCGCGTCACGAAGGTGCTCGGATCGCCGCGCGAGAGGATCATGGCGCGGCGTAGGTTTTCCTCGAGCAGCGGGCCGAGCACGAAGCCGAGCAGCAGCGGCGCAGGTTCGCAGCGCAGCTTGGTCAGGAGGTAGCCAAGCAAGCCGAAGAAGGCGACGGCATAGAGGTCGTAGACGTTGGTGTTGACGCTGTAAACGCCGATCGAGCAGAACGCCATGATGATCGGGAAGAGCACATAGTAGGGGATGGTAAGAAGTTTCACCCAAAGCCCGATCAGCGGCAGGTTCAAGATGATCAGCATCAGATTGCCGATCCACATCGAGGTGATGATACCCCAAAACAGTGCAGGCTGTTCGATGGCGACATTGGGGCCGGGCACGATGCCCTGGATGATCATCGCGCCGATCATCAGCGCCATTACCGGGTTGGCCGGAATGCCGAGCGTCAGCATCGGGATGAAGGAGGTTTGGGCGCCGGCATTGTTGGCCGATTCCGGTCCGGCGACGCCTTCGATGGCGCCCTTGCCGAATTCCCCGGGATTTTTCGAGACACGTTTTTCGACTGTGTAGGAGGCAAAGGCGGCAAGGATCGCGCCGCCTCCCGGCAGGATGCCGAGCGCCGAACCGATGATCGTTCCGCGCACGATGGGAGCCGCCATGCGCCGAAAATCTTCGCGGGTCGGCATAAGGCCGGAGATCTTTCGGATCAGCACGGAACGCTCATGCTCGTTTTCGAGGTTGCGCAGTATCTCGGCGACGCCGAAGACACCGACCGCCACTGCGACGAAATTCAGCCCGTCGGCATATTCGCGGATACCGAGTGTGAAGCGGGGCGTACCGGTGTAGATATCGGTGCCGACAAGTCCCAGCAGCAGGCCGAGCACGACCATAGCCAGCGCCTTGACGATCGAGCCGTGGGCGAGCGCGACGGACGAGACCAGGCCGACGATCATCAGCGAAAAATACTCGGCCGCGCCGAATCTCAGCGCTATCGCCGTCAGCGGTGGGGCAAAGATGGCGACGAGGAAGGTCGACACCGTGCCGGCAAAGAACGAGCCTATCGCCGCGGTCGCCAGGGCTGCTCCGGCGCGGCCGTTCCTGGCCATCTGATAGCCGTCGATTGCGGTGACGGCCGACGAGGATTCGCCGGGCATGTTGATGAGAATGGCGGTGGTCGAGCCGCCATACTGCGCGCCGTAATAGATACCGGCGAGCATGATGAGAGAGGAAACCGGGTCGCCGATCTGGAAGGTGATCGGCAACAGCATGGCGATGGTTGCGGTGGCACCGATGCCGGGCAGAACGCCAATCAGCGTGCCGAGCAGGACGCCGATCAGGCAGAAACCGAGGTTTGCCAAAGATGTGGCTGTCGAAAAGCCGAGTGCGAGGTTGTTGAGGAGTTCCATTTCATCTCCTCACAACGACAGTGGCAACCACGGGCCGAAACGCCGAAACGGCAGGCCGAGTGCGTAGCTGAAGACGACGAATGCGAACAGCGTCAGGCCGGCTGACAGCACGAGTGCAGTCAGCGGCTTCATACGGCCGCTACCGAAAGATGCGATCAGCGCCGTCAGGAAGATCGACGGGATGAAGCCGAGGCCGCGCACCGTCAGGCCGAAGAAGATCGGAGCAGGCAGGATGAACAGCATGCCGCGCCACGCAATGTAACCGATCGGCTCACTCTCGAAGCGCACTGCCTCGACTAGGATGACGGCGCCGAGCAGAATGAGCACGATCGCCAGAACCAGGGGGAAATAGCCCGGCCCCATGCGAAAGGCGGTGCCGATTTCGAGGCCCAGCGACTGCAGCGCGAAAAAGGCGCCAATAAAGATCAACAGCGCGGCGCATATGCCGTTGGTTCTGTCGATTGCGAAAGGTTTCATGGCGTCCTCCCGGCCCGCCTCACGGGCGTGCCGATGCCGGTGTAAAAACGGGGCGCTGGCGGCGCCCCGTTGAAAACCTTTAGTCGGCGTACTGGCCGGCCGCTTCGATGATCGGCTTCCAGCGCGCAATCTCACTTTCCAGCTTGGCCTTGAGCGCGGCCGGCGTGGCATCGGCCTCGGGCGACGGCTTGGTGCCGAGTTCGGCAAATCGGGCGACGACGTTCTGGTCCTTCAGCGCCACCTGCAGAGATTTCGACAGGCGTTCGGTGATCTCGGCCGGCGTGCCCTTGGGTGCATAGATGCCGTGCCAGATGCCGACCTGCACCTGGGGAAGACCGGCCTCTATCGTCGTCGGCACGTCCGGCAGCACGTCTAGCCGTTGCGGCGAGGTTACGGCATAAGCCTTGATCGTGCCGCCCTGGATCTGCTTGGTGGTATTGGTCGTCTGGTCGCACATGATGTCGACCTGGCCGCCGAGAAGATCGGTCATGGCCGGGCCGGTGCCCTTGTAGGGTACGGTGACCAGCGGCGTGCCGATGGCGCTCATAAACAGCATGCCGCACAGATGCGAGGCGGCACCGATCCCGGCATTGGCAACGGTGATGCTGTCCTTGTTGGCCTTGGCGTAGTCGACCAGCCCCTTCAGATCGGTCGGCTCGAGGTCCTTGCGGCCGACGATGGTCATCGGCACCTCGGTGACGAGGCCGACATATTCGAATGCGTTCAGCGTGTCGTAGGCGAGCTTTCTGTAGAGCGTAGCACTTGTCGCCATGCCGATGTGATGGAGGAGCAGCGTGTAGCCGTCAGGCTCGGCATTTGCGACGCGGCCGGCGCCCAGTGTGCCGCCGGCGCCGCCGACATTCTCGACGATGACCTGCTGGCCGAGGTCCTTCGACATGGCTTCCGCGACAAGACGCGTGACGGTGTCAGTAGGGCCGCCGGCCGAAAACGGCACGACAATGGTGATGGTGCGTTCGGGGTAGGTCTGCGCGCCAGCGGCCGGTGGGTAAAGCATGGCGGCCGCAGCGACAGCCAGCGCGGCGACGAATTTTCTCATCGTGATTCCTCCCATGATACGAATTACCAACCGCTGCGTGGAGTTCCTCTCAAAACTGACTGTAGATGGAGCAATAACTAGCGCAACCCGACAAATGACAATCGGGCTCAAACGGCAAACTGCACGTCTATCCGCGCAAATGAGTGGGAAGGCTGGGCCGTGCGATGCCCTTCCTCCAACCTATGCTAGTAGCCATAGCCGCGCGCCATCGCCGCCGCGAACACCGGGATCAAGAGGAAGATGAAGGCCGCGGTGCGGACATAGGTGCGAACGGACGCTAGCTCCGCCGCAGGCACCTGGAAGCCGGAACTGGCGCTCGCCTGCCTGTTCCAGGACAGGAATCGGACGGTCGGGATAATCGACAACAGGCCGACAATTGCGAAAGCGGCCATCTTTGCCCAGAACATCCAGTTGTAGACGTAGAATTCCCAGCCCTTGAGACCATAGATGACGCGGCCGATGCCGGCGACGATGATCAGCATGGCGATGATGCCGTAGTGGCGATCGATGCCGACAAGCCGCTTCAGCGTCGCGGCGGACAAGTCGCTGCGGATCAGGACGAACTCGGCGCCGATGATGCCTGCCAGCGAAAACACCAGCAGATGATGGAAGATGGCAAGCACAAGGTCGGTGGTGTCCATGCTGTTCCCCTCTGTCGGACGGCAGCGCCGAAACCGAACGCACGTGAACCAATACTGGCGAAAAATAACACTGCTTGGCAGAATTCACATCAGCCTGGAAGATAATCTACACAGCCTTGGCTCTTGTTTTACGCAACGGATTTTGATTCCCCGTCTCATGCATGTCGCTGTCCTAACCGTTGGATGACCTGCATTAGGCACCGGCAACACAACCGAGACATGACCATGGCCAGTCCGCATACAATTGTCGCCCCAGTGATTGAGACCTCTCGCACGGTCCTGCGGCCGCACCGGCTGGACGATTTCGACGCCTATGTCGCAATGTGGGCCGATCCCGTCGTCACCCGTTTTATCGGCGGCAAGCCGCGCACGCGGGAGGAAAGCTGGATGCGTTTCCTGCGCCATGCCGGCCTGTGGTCGCTTCTGGGCTACGGCTTCTGGGCGATCGAGGAAAAGGCGACCGGCCGCTTCATCGGCGAGGCCGGCTTTCACGATCTGAAACGCGACATGACGCCGTCGATCGAGGGCATTCCGGAGGCCGGCTGGGCTCTGGTTTCGGGCGTGCATGGCCAGGGGTTGGCCAGCGAAGTCGTCGCACGGGTGCTTGCCTGGGGCGATGAGGCATTTGCAGCCGCGAAGACCGTCTGCATCATCGATCCGGAAAACACCGGCTCGCTGAACGTCGCGGCAAAATGCGGTTATGGCGAAGTGCTGCGAACCGTCTACCAAGGCAAGCCGACCATCCTGCTGGAGCGGCAACCCTGACGGATGCTGTTTGGCACTGCCTGCCACGTCGTCTTCGGGCGTCCGGTCCGCCAGCCTGAAAATCGCGCAGGCCGATTGTGCCGCATGCGGCGTGTTCTGTCTTTGACAGGAGGACGCAAACTCTGCATGAATTTTATCGAGCGGGTCTGAAGTCAGGCCACGTTTCTGGCAGGCACCGGAGGAGGTGTCGCGATTTGGAGGAATCCCATGCTGAACAGACGCCGATTCTTGATGAGCACCGCGGCAGCAGGTGCTGCCGGACTCGCGCAATCGCATTTTATCCCCGCCTTCGCGCAGGACGCGCCGCAGCTGCAGATTTTCGTGCCGGCGGCGCCAGGCGGCGGCTGGGACCAGACGGCGCGCGCCATGGACCAGGTGCTGCGCAGTGAAAAACTGATCTCCGGCTCGCAGATCACCAATGTCGGCGGCGCCGGCGGTACTGTCGGCCTGCCGCAATTCGTCAATCAGTGGAAGGGCAAGGGCAATGCGCTGATGGTGGCTGGCATGGTCATGGTCGGCGCGATCATCGCCAACAAGGCGGCTAACAACCTTACCGAGGTCACGCCAATCGCCCGCCTTACTGGCGAGTTCGAGGCGCTTGTGGTGCCGGCCGCCTCGCCGTTCAAGACGGCCGCGGACTTTGTCGCTGCTCTCAAGGCTGACCCGACGCAGGTTCCGGTTGCTGGCGGTTCGGCCGGCGGCTCGGACCATATATTGTTCGGCCTCATCGCCAAGACCGTTGGTGTTCCGGCCACCAATCTTTCCTATGTGCCGTTCGCCGGCGGCGGCGAGGCGCTTTCGGCGCTGCTCGGCAACCAGGTCGCGGCCGGCATCTCCGGCTATGGCGAGTTCGCCGAACAGGTCAAGGCGGGTGCGCTGCGGCTGCTGGCCATCTCCGCGGACAAACGCCAGGAGGGGATCGATGCGCCGACGATGAAGGAAGCCGGCATAGATGTCGAGCTGTTCAACTGGCGTGGCGTCTTCGCACCGCCCGGCGTCTCGGACGCCGACAAGGCAGCAATGATCAAGCTGATCGAGACCATGGCCAAGAGCGACGCCTGGGCCACCGAATGCAAGAACCGCAACTGGACGCAGATCCTGCTCACCGGTGACGATTATGCGAAATTCGTCGCAGAAGACACGGCCCGCATCGGGACGATCCTCAAGGACCTCGGCCTAGCGTGATGCTCTCGGCAAGGGGCGGCAGCCTGCGCCAACCCTTGCCGACTTTCGCCAGCCGCATGGACATACGCGGCGCCGGAGGTGAAACTACGCCGAGATCGGCCGAGTGAGACCGGTCCAAGGAGAACCGGCCCGAAGGGACCGACATTGGGAGGACGATGATGAGCACCAGCGACCAGCCGGCGCCGCCGCGCCTTGCAGTGCCCGAACTGCTGATCGGCGTCGGGCTCCTCGCCTGTGCCGGTGCGGTTGCCTGGCAGACGCTGGCAATCCCGGTGTCGCCGCTCTATTCCAAGGTCGGTCCGACCGTCTTTCCCTACATCACCATGACCGGGATGATGATCCTGTCGCTGCTGCTCATCATTGCCGCCTTGCGGGGCGGATGGCAGCCGGAGGACGAAAAGGAGACGCCGACCGACTGGAAGGCGATGGGCATCGTCGCCCTCGGACTGATCGCCAATCTGGTGCTAATCCAGCCGCTCGGCTTTACCGCTGCATCTGTCATCATGTTCGTTCTCATCTGCCACGGTTTCGGCAGCCGGCGTCCGCTGCGTGACGTGCTGCTCGGGCTGATCCTGGCGCTGGCCGCCTATTTCGGCTTTGCCAGGGCGCTTGGCGTCAATATCGGCGCCGGCTTCATCGAAAACCAGCTGAACGCGATCGTCGATTCGGTCGTTGCCATGCTGAGGGGCTGACGCCATGGAAACGCTCGGCCATCTCGCGCACGGATTTTCGGTCGCCTTCTCGCCGATCAATCTCATATGGTGCCTGGTCGGCACCACGCTGGGGACTGCGATCGGCGTGCTGCCCGGCCTCGGGCCGGCACTGACCATCGCGCTGCTGTTGCCGATCACCTATCAGGTGGCGCCGGAGGCGTCCTTCATCCTGTTTGCCGGCATCTACTACGGCGCCATGTATGGCGGCTCGACGACATCGATCCTGCTCAACACGCCTGGCGAAAGCGCCACCATCGTCACCGCGCTGGAAGGCAACCGGATGGCCCGCTCCGGCCGCGGCGGTGCGGCCCTGGCGACCTCGGCGATCGGCTCCTTCGTCGCCGGCACGCTGGGCACCATCGGCGTTGCCTTCCTGGCGCCGATCGTCGTCAAATTCGCGCTGGCCTTCGGCCCGGCCGAATATTTCTCGCTGATGGTGCTGGCCTTCATCACGGTTTCGGCAGTGCTCGGCTCGTCGTCGGTGCGCGGCCTGACCAGCCTGTTCGTCGGCTTCGTCGTCGGCATGATAGGCGTCGACCTGCAGACGGGGCAGCCGCGCTTCACCTTCGGCACGAGCGAATTGCTCGACGGCGTCGACGTCATCGTCGTCGCCGTTGGCCTGTTCGCCGTTGGCGAGACGCTTTACATGGCCTCGCGCCGTTATGCCGGTAAGGACGATATCGTGCCGTTGAAAGGGTCGCTCTATATGACCGCGGCCGAATGGTCGCGCTCGTGGAGGCCATGGCTGCGCGGCGCCCTGATCGGCTTCCCGATAGGCGCCATGCCGGCCGGCGGCGCCGAAATCCCGACCTTCCTGTCCTATGCGATCGAGAAGAAACTCTCCAGACACAAGGAGGAGTTCGGCACCGTCGGCGCCATCGAGGGCGTTGCCGGGCCGGAGGCCGCCAACAATGCATCCGCGGCCGGCGTGCTGGTGCCGATGCTGACGCTCGGCCTGCCGACCTCGGCGACGGCCGCGATCATGCTGTCGGCGTTCCAGAGCTACGGTATCAATCCGGGGCCGCTGCTGCTGACGACACAGGCCGACCTGGTGTGGGGGCTGATCGCCAGCCTGTTCATCGCCAATTTCATCCTCGTCGTCCTCAACCTGCCGCTGATCGGGCTCTGGGTGCGATTGCTGAAGATCCCGGCCCCGCAACTCTATGCCGGCATCCTGGTGTTCGCCACGGTTGGCACTTACGGCATCTCGCAATCGCCGATCGACCTCGTCATCCTCTATCTGCTCGGTGCCGCCGGCTTTCTGATGCGGCGTTTCGATTTCCCGACCGCGCCCGTCATCATCGGCATGATTCTCGGGCCGCTTGCCGAAACGCAGTTCCGCCGCGCGATGACCATCTCCAACGGCGATTGGACGGTGTTCTACAAGCATCCGCTGTCGCTGACGCTGCTGACGCTGGCCTTCATCGGGCTGGTTGGACCGCATATCTGGGCCTACATCGAGCACAGACGCATGCGTGGACCGGAGCACGTGCCGGGCGATGCCTGAGCTGTTCGTGACGTCATGACAGACCTGCTTTCCGGCATCCGCATCCTTGACCTGACCAATGTGCTGGCCGGCCCCTATTGCGCCTACCAGCTGGCGTTGCTCGGGGCCGACGTCATCAAGGTCGAGACGCCGCAAGGCGGTGATCTGGCGCGCCAGCTCGGCGCCTCGCCGGAGCTCAACCGGGCGGGCATGGGCGCTTCGTTCCTGGCGCAGAATGCCGGCAAACGCTCGGTGGCGCTCGATCTCAAGCAGGAGGCCGGCCGCGAACGCTTCCTCGATCTGGTCGCTTCGGCCGACGCGCTGGTCGAGAATTTCCGCCCCGGCGTAATGGACCGGCTGGGGCTTGGCCATGCCAGGCTGAAGGAGGTCCGGCCAAGCCTTGTCTATTGTGCGATATCGGGCTTCGGCCAGACCGGGCCGATGCGCGACAATCCAGCCTACGACCAGATCATCCAGGGTCTTTCCGGGATTATGAGCATCACCGGTACACCGGAAACGGCGCCGCTGCGTGTCGGCTATCCGGTTGCCGATACGCTTGGCGGGCTGGTCGGGGCGTTCGCCATTACCGCCGCATTGGTCAAGCAGAAGACGACAGGCGAGGGCGCGTTCCTGGACGTGTCGATGCTCGAATGCACGCTTTCTGCGCTCGGCTGGCCGGTGTCGAACTATCTGACGGCGGACGTCGAGCCGCAGCCGATGGGCAATGAAAACATGACGGCCGCACCGTCTGGCGCGTTTCGCACCGGCGACGGCTTGCTCAACATCGCAGCCAACAAGCAGGAGCAGTTCATCGCGCTGTGCCGATTGATCGGCCGGCCGGAGCTGGCCTCGGATGTCCGCTTTGCCGAGCGAGAAACGCGCAAGCAGAACCGCATTGCATTGAAAGCGCTGATCGAGGATGCCTTGGCGAGCGGCTCGGCCGCCGCCTGGGAGGAGACGTTCAATCGCGCCGGCGTGCCGGCAGGCCGGGTGCTGACAATCCCGCAGATACTGCAGGAGCAACAGGTGATCGAGCGCGGCATGACGGCGCGCTTCCAGGCTGTGTCCGGAATGGACAAGCCGCTGACCGTGGTGCGCGGCGGCTTCATGGTCGATGGCAAGGCACCTTTGCCGAGCAGGCCGCCGCCGGGGCTGGGCGAGCATATGGACGAGGTTTTTGCCGACCTGCCGCCACGCGCCAAGAAAAGAGCGAAGGCATGAGCGGAACGCAAAACAAGACTGGTCGCGCGCGCGGCGAGGAATGGTGGCAGACCGGCATCATCGAGATGCGCCCCGGCGTCATCCGGCTGCGCGGCTATGAAATCCAGGATCTGATCGGTCGCGTCAGCTTTCCGGCAATGATCTGGCTCATGCTGCGCGGCGAAACGCCAAGCGAGGAGCAGGCGGCGCTGCTTGGCATCGCGCTGGGTGCTGCCGTCGACCATGGGCCGCAGGCGCCGTCGATCGCCATCGCCCGTATGGCGATCACCTGCGGCGTCGGCATCAACAGCGCCATGGCATCAGCCGTCAACGTGCTTGGCGATGTGCATGGTGGCGCCGGCGAACAGGCGCTTTCCTTCTACGGAGACATCGCTGCCGAACTGGACGCCGGCATGCCGCTTGCGGACGCCGTGTCGGCGCGGCTCGATCGTTTCCTTGCCGGGGAAAACGGTTATGTGCCCGGGCTCGGCCATCGTTTCCATCCGGTCGACCCGCGGGCGCCCCGCCTCATCGAGCTAACCCGCGACTTTGCCGCGCGCGGCATCGTCAGCGGGCGCTTCGCCGATATCGCCGAGGCGATCGAGGCCGAGGTGGCGCGGCGCAAGGGCAAAAAAATCCCGCTCAATATCGACGGCGCCACGGCCGTCATCTACGGCGAGCTCGGCTTTCCGCCGCCGCTGACGCGCGGCCTTTTCGTGCTGTCGCGCTCGGTCGGCATCCTCGCACATGCGTGGGAACAGTCGCAGGAAAGCGACCGCAACAAGGGGCCGCTGCCGCGCGAATGGCTGTGGGCCTATACCGGCACGCCGGCGCGGCCTCTGCCCGAGGAAGACGATGGCAGTCAGTGAGGCATCGGTTCAAGAGACGGCGGCGGCGGGCGCTGGAACCAATTCCATCCCGACACAGTCGGGGCAGGCCTCCATCTTCTATTGAGCGGGATCTTTTCCGAACGCCGGACCCTGCTTTTTGGGATTATGCTCCAGCTCGGCAATCCTGATGTTCCTCACCAGCGTCGAAAGATCCGGCTCGTCGATGAGCAACGCCGCGTCGGCTGGTGCCAGCCACGCACGCTGACGCCTCTTGGATTCCTGCCAGTCGGCAAGTTCCTCGGTTACCTCCAGCAAATAGACGACGACGTCGACACGGACGAAGCGGTTCGCCAGCCGCTTCCAGTAGCAATAGGTGCCGGCCGGCTGTTTCAGTGTCTTGCCGAGAACGCCGGCTTCTTCCTGTGCTTCGATGGTGGCCGCCTTGCGGCCGCTCTTGCCCTTCATCGGCCAGCCCTTCGGCACAATAAAGCGCCTTGTCGTTCGCGATGTGACCAGCATCACCTCGACTTCGCCATGCTCGTTCAGCCGAAACGGAATCGCCGCGACCTGGCGAATCCGGTCGCCCTCCCTTGCCTTGCGTACGACCTTCTTCTTGCTGGCTGCCATTCGATAATCCAGTCGAGGCGGTGCCCAAACGGCAAGGGCAGCGTTGCAAAGTCGGCCGCTTTCAATGGGGCGCAAGCGGAGCGGTTTCCACAATATATAAGTCGGCTAAATAAATGGAAAGGGCCGGTCGTCAGCGGCAGGTGCTGACAAAGCCGCTCCCCGACGGCAGCAACTGGCAAGTTGGCCTCATCTGCGGCACCTCCTGCCGTTGCGGTGTTGGGATTTGGCGATCCTGGGCACGGTACTGCTGTTGCTGCTGCTGGTATTGCTGCCGCCGCAGCCTGTTCTCCAACATCTGCAACTGGTCTTGCTGGATCAACACGTTGCGGTCGGCGGGACTGACGACCTGTGCCGATGCAGCAGGATTTACGCCCGACAGCATCGCCGCGGTCAGCATTGCCGACCCTAAAAACGTCAATAGACGAAGCCGTGACATCCATTCATTCCCGCACAAAACCGATCTTTCCTTAATATAGGGCTTTTGTCCGACGACACCATGGCCGCCGCTGATTTGAAGCGGATTGGAAGAGGCATTTCGGCTTCGGATGCTCCTCGCGTCAATCGACTTCGCGCAGCCGGTATCCGACGCCGGTCTCGGTCGTGATATAGCGGGGCTGGTCGGGCGTCTTCTCAATCTTTAGCCTGAGTTGCCGGACATAGACTCTGAGATATTGAACGTCGGTGGAATCGCCCCAGACCTGCTTCAGCAGGAACTGGTGGGTGAGAACCTTGCCGGCGTGCTGCACCAAGGTGCGAAGAATGTCGTATTCCTTCGGCGAGAGCTTTATCTCCTTGTCCTCGACCTTGACGACGCGCTTCACCAGATCGACGGAGAGGTCGCCGGTTTGGAACACCGGTCTCTCACCCTGCTGCTGAAACTTGTGGCGAAGCGCTACGCGGATGCGTGCGACAAGCTCGTTCATACCGAACGGCTTGGTGACATAGTCGTCGGCGCCGAGTTCGAGGGCGGACACGATGCCGGCCTCATCAGTGCGGCTGGAAAGAATAACCACGGGAATGTCCAGGCCATCATCCCGCCATTTGCGCAGCAAATCATGGCCGCTCATGCCGGGGAGGCCGAGATCGAGCAGGACAAGGTCCGGCTTTTCCGTCTCGATGAGTTCAATCGCCGCCCTGGCGTTCGGCGCCTCGCTGATCGCGTAGCCTTGGCTGCCAAGCCCGACGCGAAGCAGTTTCCGGATCGGCGGTTCATCGTCGACCACCAATATCCTGACGTCCAGGCTCGTCATGCCAGATCGTCCATATTTTGATGGCCCGCATCGGGTTCGCCGAGGTTGGGCAGTTCCGCCGGCACCAGTTGCATCCTGATGGTGAAAACCGCCCCCGAGCGGTCGGACCTGTTTGCCGCCGAGAGCGTCCCGCCCATCGCTTCGATGAAGCCGCGGCAAATCGACAGGCCGAGCCCCGTGCCGGCACGCACCTGGTCACCCTTGCGCACACGGTAGAAAGTGTCGAAAACGCGCTCTAGATCCGCTGGCGGAATGCCTGGTCCCTCATCCATGATCTGCAGGATGACGAAGCCGTTGTCGGCCCAGGCTTGCAGGCGGATCGTCGAACCTGGCGGCGCGTATTTTGCAGCATTGTCGAGGAGGTTGAACAGCACCTGTTCGAACAGAACGGGGTCGACCCGCAACATCGGCAGATCCGATGGAATGTCGATCTCGGTCTTATGCTCGCCGACGATTTTGCGGGCCCGATACAGAGCTGAACCGACAATGTCGCCGAGATAGTGAAACGCATAGTTCGGCTCCATCGTGCCGGATTCGATCTTGGTCATATCGAGCAGATTGGCAATGAAGCGGTTAAGCCTCTCCGCTTCATCGAGCACGGTCGACAGCAGTTCCGTCCGGTCCTGCTCGGGAAGTGCGGCCTCGAAGTCCCTGAGTGTTCCGGCCGCGCCCATGATGGCGGCAAGTGGCGTCTTCAAATCGTGGGAAATGGAGGTGAGCAAGGCCGAGCGCAGACGGTCTGCCTCGGCCGCGAGCTTGGCCCGGTCAACATCGGCGACGAGCTGGATGCGCTCGATGGCGACCGCCGCCTGGTCGGCGAGCGCATCGAGCAGACGCTGCTGCTCGGGTGTCAGCAGCGGACCTTGCTTGTCGTTGTCGAGGCCGACAACGCCCACCGCCGTGCGTCCGGTCCGCAAGGGCAGATAGAGGCGCTTTGCTCCGGGCAGCGTGTCGGCGCCGCGCCCGGCGGCGCGGTTATGCTCCCAGGCCCAGCGGGCTGCTGCGATGTCGGCCTCGGCCAGCGTGTCGTCGGGTGGGTAGCCGGCTTTGACCGCAATTGTGCCGTTCTCCGGCAGAAGCAGCACCACGCGCAGCTTCAGCATCGAGGCGATCTGGAAGGCAGTCGCCCAGAGAACGTCATCAAGCGTCCCAGCGCCGGCGAGCTTCTTTGAGAAGAGATAAATATCTTCTGTGGCGCGTGCCCGCGAGCGCGCAGCGACCGCCTGACGCTGCACGCGCGCTGTTAGATTGCTGGCAATGACCGCAACAACCAGGAAGACAGCCAGCGCAACGATGCTCTCCGGATCCTCGATCGTCAGCGTGTAGCGTGGTTCCAGGAAGAAATAGTTGAAGGCAATGGCGCTGATGAGGCAGGCATACAAAGCCGGCCAGAGACCGCCGGTCACCGCCGACGTCAGGACCCCAATGAGAAAGATGATCGCCAGATTGCGGACGTCGAGAAACTGGTCGAGAAGAACGGCGAAGGCGAGCGAGCCAACAACATAGGCCGTGGCCCTGAGATAGGGCCAGATCTCGAACTGCCACTGCTCGTCCGCCGCCTTGACGGTCCTCGACGTCGCCTCGGCGTTGCGTTCGTTTCCCGAAATGACATGGACGCTGATGTCGCCGGCATTGCGGATGAGATCGTAAGTGAGCGAGCCTTCGATCAATTCCCGCCAGCGCGATCGGGTCGGCCTGCCGATCACGATATGGGTGAAGTTGTTCGCCGTCGCATGCCGAACGATGTCTTGCGCGACGTTCTGACCCGGAATGGTCGTCACCTCGGCACCGAGCTGCTCGGCAAGGCGCAGCTGCGTCGCCAGCCGATCCTTGTCCTCCTCGGGCATGGCCGCTGAATGAGGGGTATCGACATGAAGCGCCGTCCAAGGGGCGCGGAGCCGGTCGGCCAACCTCCGCGCATAGCGTACACGGGCCGCCCCGCCCGGACGCGCATCGACGCAGACGAGAACCCTTTCCCCCGCCGCCCAAGGCCCGGGTATCGCGTGGGCCTGCATGTGGGTCAGCAACTGCTCGTCGACCCGCTGGGCAGTGCGGCGGAGCGCCAATTCCCGGAGCGCCGTCAGATTGCCCGGCGAGAAATAGTTCTCGATGGCGCGCTGGGCGGTGCTGGGGATGTAGACCTTGCCTTCCTCAAGCCGCTTGATCAGATCGTCGGGGGTGAGGTCGATGATCTCGATGTCGTCGGCCTGGTCGATTATGGAGTCGGGGACAGTTTCCCGCACCCTGACGCGGGTGATCTGCGCCACGACATCGTTCAGGCTCTCGACGTGCTGGATATTCAGCGTCGTGTAGACATCGATGCCGTGCGTCAGGATTTCCTGGACGTCGAGATAGCGCTTGGGGTGACGGCTGCCGGCGACGTTGGTGTGGGCGAGTTCGTCGACCAGAACTAGGGCCGGGTGCCGGGCGAGGATGGCGTCGAGATTCATCTCCTCAAGGATCCGCCCCTTGTAATCGATCTCAAGGCGAGGAATGACCTCGTAGCCTTCGACCAGCGTCTGGGTTTCCTTGCGGCCGTGCGTCTCGACGATGCCGATCACCACGTCGACCCCGTCGGCCAGCCTGGCGCGGCCCGACATCAGCATCTCGTAGGTCTTGCCGACACCGGGGGCGGCGCCGAGAAATATCCTCAGGCGACCGCGCTCCTCCCGCTCGGCATGCTCGAGCAGCGCGTCGGGAGAGGGCCTGGTTTCGGCGGTGCGGCTGTCGTCTGGCATAAGGGTCAATCATGAACGGCGCCGGCTTCGGTGTCGATCCCGGCGCCGGTCCTTCACTGTTTCATCGCATCGTCCAGCGCAAGGTTGAGGGCCAGCACATTGACCACCGCCTCGCCGATGAATCCCAATTCGCGATCTTCGACATGGCTGTCGACAAGCGATTTGATCCTGGATTCATCGACGCCCCTGGCCTTGGCCACCCTGGCAACCTGAAAATAGGCCGCATCGGGGCTGATATGCGGATCGAGGCCGCTGCCGGACGTGGTGACCAGATTCATCGGTACCGGCTGGCTCGGGTTTTCGGCTCTCAGCTTTTCGGCGTCGCTCTTGATCCTGTCGATGAGCTTCGGGTTGGTCGGGCCGAGATTCGAGCCGCCCGAGGCGGCGGCATTGTAGCCGTCGCCGGCAGCCGACGGGCGGCCATGGAAGTAGCGGTCGCTTTCGAAAGCCTGGCCGATCAGCTCGGAACCGACGAGCTTGCCGTCCTTCTCGATCAGGCTGCCATTGGCCTGGCGCGAAAACAGCGCCTGGGCAATGCCGGTCATGCCGATCGGATAGACCAAACCCGTCAGAATGGTGAAGAAGACGATCATGACGATCGCGGGCCTGATTTGATTGAGCATCGACGAGGTTCCTTAGGCGAGACCGAGAGCGGTGATGGCCATGTCGATCATCTTGATGCCGACGAAGGGCACTACGACGCCGCCAAGGCCATAGACAATGAGATTGCGGCTGAGCAGCGCACCGGCGCCGACCGCGCGGTATTTGACGCCCCTCAGCGACAGCGGGATCAGCGCAATGATGATCAGCGCGTTGAAGATGATGGCCGAGAGGATAGCGCTCTGCGGCGTCGCCAGATGCATGACATTGAGCGCTTGCAGCGGCCCGGCGGTCTGGCCCGGGGCGATGTAGAAGACGGCGAATATTGCCGGGATGATGGCAAAATACTTGGCCACGTCGTTGGCGATGGAGAAGGTGGTCAGCGAGCCACGCGTCATCAGGAGCGCCTTGCCGATTTCGACGATCTCGATCAGCTTGGTCGGATCGCTGTCGAGATCGACCATGTTGCCGGCCTCGCGCGCCGCGACCGTGCCGGTGTTCATGGCAACGCCGACATCGGCCTGCGCAAGGGCCGGCGCATCGTTGGTGCCATCGCCGCACATCGCGACCAGTTTGCCTTTGGCCTGCTCGTCGCGGATCAGCTTCAACTTGTCCTCGGGCGTCGCCTGGGCAAGGAAGTCGTCGACGCCGGCTTCCGCCGCGATCGCCGCCGCGGTCATCGGATTATCGCCGGTGATCATCACCGTGCGGATGCCCATGCGGCGCAATTCGGCAAAGCGTTCTGCGATGCCGCCCTTGACGATGTCCTTCAGATGGACGACGCCGAGCAGGCGCCCGTCGCGCTCGACCGCGAGTGGAGTGCCACCCGATTTGGCGATCTCGTCGGCGATCGCCTGAAGGTCGCGGACGGTGTCGCTGCCGGGGCGCGTACTGCCTGTGGCAACGGTCGAGAGGTTGACGTGGGCAAGTACCGCATCGACTGCGCCCTTGCGGACCGAGGAGCCTTCCAGATCGACACCGCTCATGCGGGTTTGCGCGGTGAAGGGCACGAAAGTCGCGTGCAGGCTTGCCATGTCGCGGGCGCGGATGGCGTATTTTTCCTTCGCCAGGACGACGATCGAGCGGCCTTCCGGCGTTTCGTCGGCAAGCGAGGCAAGCTGAGCCGCGTCGGCCAGTTCCTGTTCGGTGACGCCCTTGACCGGACGAAATGCCGTCGCCTGACGGTTGCCCAGCGTGATGGTTCCGGTCTTGTCGAGCAGCAGCGTGTCGACATCGCCGGCCGCCTCGACGGCGCGGCCCGACATGGCGAGCACGTTGAAGCGCACCAGGCGGTCCATGCCGGCAATGCCGATAGCCGACAGCAGGGCGCCAATTGTGGTCGGGATCAGGGTAACGAACAGGGCGACCAGCACGGTCACCGAGATATAGCCGCCCGAATACGAGGCGAAGCTCGGGATCGTCGCCGTCGCCAGCACGAAGATCAGCGTCATGCCGACGAGCAGGATGTTGAGCGCGATCTCGTTGGGTGTCTTCTGGCGCTCGGCGCCCTCGACCAGCGAGATCATGCGGTCGAGGAACGTATGACCGGCAGCCGCAGTGATGCGCACGCGGATCCAGTCGGACAAGACCTGCGTGCCGCCGGTCACCGCCGAACGATCGCCTCCGGATTCGCGGATGACCGGTGCGGATTCGCCGGTGATGGCCGCCTCGTTGACCGACGCCACGCCTTCGACCACCTCGCCGTCCGAGGGGATGATGTCGCCGGCTTCGACAAGCACGATGTCGCCGACCTTCAGGCTGGTGCCGGGCACCAGTTTGAACTTGCTGCGGTCGCCACCGTTCAACAGCTTGGCCTGCGTCTCGGTTCGCGCCCGACGCAGCGAGTCAGCTTGCGCCTTGCCGCGGCCTTCGGCCACCGCTTCGGCGAAATTGGCGAAGAGCACGGTGAACCACAGCCAGATGATGATCTGCAGCGTGAAGCCAAGATCGCCGCCGCTGGTAACGAGATCCTTGACGAACAGCACGGTGGTGAGCGCCGAGACGACGGCGACGACAAACATCACCGGGTTTCGCATCAAGGTGCGCGGGTTCAGTTTTCTGAAGGAACCGCCGATAGCGGGCCACAGAATGCGGGTATCCATGATGCTCACGGATTTCGACGGGCTCATTTGGTAGCTCCAGTGTCGATGTTGTTGACCGGTCGATCGTGTGCCGAACGAAGGTGCGGCGGCCCGTAAGCCAGCAGCCAGATCATGATCAAGGCTGCCGCAATAGCGAGGAATGTGGACAGCGTCGGGAAAGGAGGAGGCGTTTTCTCCCCCTCCGGCTCGGGGCGATGCCGGACCTTTCGAGGTATGATCTCGAACCAGGGCATCGTCGTTTCAGAATGTCTGACCGTGAATCATCGCCAGGTGCTCGACGATCGGTCCGACCGCCAGGGCCGGGAAGAAGGTCAGGCCGCCGACGATCAGGATGACACCGGCCAGCAGCCCGACGAACAGCGGACCGTCGGTCGGGAAGGTGCCGGCGGAGGCAGGGACGGTCTTCTTCGCAACCAGCGAGCCAGCAATCGCCAACGCCGGAATAATGACCAGGAACCGGCCCATCAGCATGCCGATGCCGAGCGTTACGTTGTACCAGGGCGTGTTGCCGCTGAGGCCGCCAAAGGCGGAGCCATTGTTCGCCGCGGCCGAGGTGTAGGCATAGAGAACCTCGGAGAAGCCGTGCGGGCCGGCATTGGCGATGGAAGCAACGCCGGTCGGCAGCACCACCGCGATAGCGGTGAAGATCAGCATTGCAAGCGGCAGGCAGAGCACGGCCAGCATAGCCATCTTGACCTCCTTGGCCTCGATCTTCTTGCCGAGATATTCGGGCGTGCGTCCGACCATCAGCCCGGCGACGAAAACGGCAATGACGATGAACATCAGGATACCGTAGAAGCCGGCGCCGACGCCGCCGACAATGACCTCGCCGAGCTGCATGTTGATGATGGGGATCATGCCGCCGAGTGCGGTGAAGCTGTCATGCATGGCGTTGACCGCGCCGCAGGATGCGGCCGTGGTGATGACGGCAAACATTGCCGACAGGGCGATGCCGAAGCGGCTCTCCTTGCCCTCCATGTTGCCGCCGTCGACGCCCAGCGCATGGACGAGCGGATTGCCGGCGGCTTCCGCCCAGTAGCAGACGGCAACGCCGGCGATGAACAGCACGCCCATAGCCGACAGAATTGCCCAGCCCTGGCGCTGGTTGCCTACCATGCGGCCGAAGACATTGGTCAACGCCGCGCCGAGGGCGAAGATCGTCACCATCTGGATCAGGTTGGAGATTGCATCGGGATTTTCGAAGGGATGCGCTGCATTGGCGTTGAAGAAACCGCCGCCATTGGTGCCGAGCATCTTGATGGCAACCTGGGAAGCGACCGGCCCGACCGCGATAGTCTGTTGGGCGCCTTCGAGCGTCGTCGCGTTGACGTAGGCAGCGAGCGTCTGCGGCATGCCGAGATAGACATAGACCAGAGTCAACACGATGCAAAAGGGCAAAAGCAGGTAGAGCGTGCCGCGGGTCATATCGACCCAGAAATTGCCGATCGATTTGCCTGAGGCCCTGGCAAAGCCGCGGATCAATGCGACCGCAATGGCGACGCCAGTCGCCGCCGACAGAAAATTCTGCACGGTCAAGCCGGCCATCTGCACGAGATAGGACATCGTGCTTTCGCCGCCGTAGTTCTGCCAGTTGGTGTTGGTCATGAAGCTGGCGGCGGTGTTGAAGGCCAGCCCAGGTTCGACGGCGGTCATGCCGGCCGGATTGTAGGGCAGGCCGCCTTGCAGCCGTAGCAGCGAATAGAGCACCAGGAAGCCGGCCAGGTTAAAGAACAGCAGGGCCGCCGCATAGGAGGTCCAGTGCTGCTCCTCGCGCTCGCTGGTCCCTGATATGCGGTAGAGCCCGCGCTCGAGCGGGGCCAGAATTGACGACAGGAATGTGCGCTCGCCGCTGAAAACGCGATGCATGTAGCCGCCGAGCGGCTTGGCCAGCAGAACGACGATCCCGCAATAGACGAGGATCTGCAGCCATCCGTTGATTGTCATGGGGTTGGCTCCTTGCCAGCGGAGATCAGAAGCGTTCCGGGCGAACGAGGGCGTATGTCAGGTAGGCGAGAAGAAACAAGGTCACGGCGCCGCCGAGGATATAGTCGAAAAGCATGTTACGATCCCCTAAACTTACAGCTTGTCGCAAGCTTTGATGTAGCCGAAGCATAGAGCAAAGAACGCGATTCCAATCGCGACAACAACTATGTCCACCGCGCGTTTTCCTTATGTTGTATTTGTTTGTTTACTTTAACAAACTATCCAAACCGTCGCCGCATCATATCGGCGGCTGGATACACCGCTCCGGTGAATATGGATCAAAGTGCCATAAAGGTTCGAGACGGGACGCGGAGCAAAGAAATCAAAATCCCATAAGGATTTCGCCGCCTCGGCGCTGGCCACAGCTTCAGGAGGGAGGTGCGCACCGGCGCGCGAAGCTGCCGGGGCTCAGTCCGCGCGGGTGTAGATCACCGCGTAATCGTCCGCATAGGCCCGCTTCCAGCCCAGTTCGTCGAAGAACGGAATGCGGCTGTCGTCGGCGGTCAACAATGCCCAGCCTATCGTATATTTGTCGAGTTGGGCTTTCAGGATCGGCTTGCCCCGGCTGTGCCCCGTCTGCTCATCCGTTTCCGTAAAGCCATTCAGGAAGAGCTGATCCGCGCGGCCGTCGATAAACGTCCTGATGCCATGGAAAATCAGCGTACCGCCGAAATCGTAGGAGTTCAGCAGATTGCCCGACAGATTATGGGTTTGGACAAAGGCCAGTGCGTCCCTCGCCGAGGTCTTCTGGCTCGGCGCGACCGGATAGGTCGTGAAGGCGGCAGCCGCCAAAACCAGCAAAACGGCAAGTCCAGCGCAAATCCTGGAAAATTGCCGTGCGAAAAATTGTTCAAGTCCGTCGCGCTTTTCCGCCGCCCATTTCTCGGCTGAAAGCACTGGATATTGTTGCGCGACCTCGACGGCAAGGACCACCGGCACGAGAAGAAAGAACAGATACATGAACCGTATGTGGGTGAGATAGACGTGCAACGTAAAGACAAGGAACAGCGCCTTGGCCCAGCCAATGCGCAATCTCGACACGAGCAGCCCGAAAAACGCCGCCAGCAGGACCACCTCCTGGAGGGTGTGCCGCGAGGCGTCGAAGGGTTGCCACTCCGCAATGTAAGGCACCGCCTCATTGCCATAGGCCACGGTGAATGTGGCGAGTATGGCCTTGACGCCATAGGGATTGAGCAGGCTGACCAGCGGGCAAAGCAGCCCGAAAGCGATCCACTTGGCCAGCAGCCGGGGGTTCGACAAGCGCGTGCGCATGACGAGATCGAGCCCGGCGAAGGCGGCGATGACGAAACCGAAGGTGAAGGTGGCATGGAGATTGGCCCACAGGCAAAGCAGCGTCAGCAGCCACAAGGGCGGTGCTTTCTCGTTGCGTGCGGCCTGGAAAAGACCGGCGGTCCAGACGACGATGATGGGCAAGGTAAAGATGTGCGGCCGGGCGACATAGATTGGCCCGATCAAGAGCGCGAGAACCAGCGTCAGTCCTATCGCCAGCGTCGGCTTCAACCACGCGCTGAGATACCACGAGGTCAAGAAGGCCGTCAGCGCGATTACTGCAGTCGCCTGCAGCACCACGCCGTTCCAGCCGCCGGCTTCAAAGGCAATTGCAAGGAGAACCTGGCTAAGCCATTCCTTGGCGATCCATGGCTGGCCGGCAAAAGTGTAGGAATAGATGTCGACGGTGGGGAATGTGCGGCTTGCCAGCATATCCATGCCGACCTTGATGTGCCACCAGCTATCGGGATCCTGCAGGAGGGAGGTGGCAAAGGCGAGGAGCGCCGCCGCCATCACGACCGCCGCCAGCAGGCAAAACATCAGCCTCACATGCCGTATGTCGTCTATCGACGGCCTCGCCTCACCAGATATCCCGCGCATATGGCATCCCTGAGCCGCGATAGCGGAAGGGATAGGCCGAATTTGTTAGAAAACCGATAAGCTGCAGGATTGCGGCCACAACCCTGTGCCGCGCGTCCAACCGGCTCGGCGGCTCAGCCCTCGGCCTTGAAATTCTTGGCTTCCTTCTCGACCTTCGGGCTGTCCTTGCCGTGCTTGCGCATCAGATCCTTCGCCTGCTTCGGCGAAACGTCGGTGGTTTCGGCCAGGCGCAGAGCCTCCTTTTCGTCCGGATCGCGCGTCTTGCGGTCGGCCATTGCGGTTTTCTTGTCAGCCATTACGACGCTCTTATGCTTTCGGCGATTTCGTTCAGCACCTTGCGGTCGGTGCCGTGGCGCTTGATCAGCGTGCGTGCCTGATCCGGGGTGATGCCCGCTTCCTCGGCGAAGTGACGTACCTCGTAGTCTTCGCCGCCCGCCATTCGTGAGCGGTCGCGACTGTCGGTCTTGGTTTTGTCGTCGGCCATGGCAGCTCTCCTCATCTCGACGAGAGCATAACGGGCAAGATTTCAGCGAGTTCCTTCGAGCGTGTCGCCCAGTTGCCTGCCCTCGGGCATGACCGGGCATGCGCGGCGGTTTGCTCAAAGCAGGGGCTTGGCGTCAGGCCGGCCTTCGCGCACAAACAGGCTGGCCTCTTTGGCGGCGCTGCCAACCGCCCGCCACTGCTCCTGGGCGCAGCCTGGTATTCGTTCCGGATTGCTAATGGGAGCGATGGTCGAACACGACGCCCATGGTCCTACCAACGGCCGTCATGACGATAAGCTCGACCAGATCGTCGTCACTGTTGCCGCAGGCCGGGGCCGTCCTGCGAACGATGTCCAGCATCGCCCTCGTCGATATGGTGTCGCCGGCACCGAACCGTGAAAGCGCAGATGAAACAAGCTCTTGGGCCGTCAAGTCGGCGACGGTCACCCGCTGCACCACGTTCATTGGCTTCCTCCCACCATGAACCCTCTCCCGGGAGAATGATACGCCGAACGTCGCGTTTCGCCAGCGAAATGGTGGTCCTACCAGCGCGTGGGCAGCGACCGAAATCGTCGGTTTTGCGGGAGGCAATCCAGGCGCGAGGCGGCAGCGCTTTTGTGCCATGCGACTTCGCCATAGACCCAATCCCGGCGGCCGGGGTCGGTCTCAATTTTATTTACTGGCAGTCTGATGCTTGGCAGTGTGGTCTGCTCGGTTGCGGCCGAAGCCAGCGCAGCAAGAACCACGGTGCGGGCAGGACCGGGACGGTTCGTCGTTTCACGGAAACGCCGAACCGGTCCGTCTTTTTTGTTTGACGCAATTCCGGACGGAAAACCGTTCACACGTTTTCCTGGAATTGCTTGTCTTGTGACTCTAGGCGGCCAGGTCGCTCGGAAGCTTGCCGCCATTCTCGGCCAGCTTTTTCATCAGTGCGTCGTGCAGCCACAGATTCATCGTTACAGTGTCGTTCATATCGCCGGTGTAGTTCAGCTCGTGGGCAAGCTCCTTGCGGGCGCCGAGGCTGCTGTCGATATTCAGAGCCTTCATCAGGTCGACGATCGAATTCTTCCAGTTGAGTTTCTGCCCCTTCGCGGCCACCGCCTTGTCGAGAATGGCAGCGATGTCCGGGGCAGAGGACGGCGCGGCCGGCGCGGCCGGAGCCGGGGTTGCAGCCGGGGCGGATCGGGTAGGCGCCGTCGGCTGGGTGGCCGTGCTCGAAGCAGGCGCGGGAGACGGTTGCGCCGGCGGCGCTTCGGCCGCAACCGCGTTTCCGAAAATCGCACCTTTGATACTGTCGAAAATGCCCATTGCTATCTCCTGTGTTGGCTCGACGGTGTTGTTGCCTTGACGGTCGGTGAGGCGACCGTTGCCGAATGCCGCATTGAGCGCCCTGGTTGTACCGGACCACGAACGCAACGCAGGGGCAACTTAAAACTGGCTAAAAGGTAAAGGCTTGGTTGCATTGGGGAATCGGCTCAGTGATCCGGCCCGAGAGTAGAATAGGTCGGATCGCGGCCCGACAAATCGTCACGCGCAATGGGCGAGGGAACGGTCAGCAGCCAGTTTTGCTGACGCAGACCAGAAAAATCATCTAGATTCGTGTTCGCAATTCGCTGAGAGGAACGAAGCCATGACAGCAGTCGTCGCATCCGACAGGCTCGAACGTTCGCTGGTTTGGGCAGAGGACGATCCGTCGGTCAAATGGGCCGGCGCTTTCGCGGTTTACGGCGGGCACGGCACCACCCAGTCCTCGGTCATTGTCTACGAGATCGAGCCCGGCAAGCGGCTTGGCTGGCACAGCGACGCCACCGAAGAGACGCAATACATCATCGCCGGCACCGGCGAGCTACACATCGAGGGCGGCACCACCCACCCGGTCGGGCCCGGCAGCGTCCTGGTACTTCCGACGCCGGTCAGGCACGACCTCGTCAACACCGGCACCGAAACCCTGCGCGCCGTCGCTTTCTTTGCGGCGGCGATGTTCACGCAGACATTCGACAACGTCATGCTGCCGCCGAAATCCCATGTCCTCGGCACGCCCAATCGTGCGGGCTGAATGCGTGCCGGCGAGAATCACCAGGCCTGCGGATTGCGGACTCGGAGCTGAGATGAGCGCGCGCGCGGCCGGCAAGCGGTTTGGCGTCGTTACGCGCTCGCGTCATGGGCGGACCGGCTGATGGCGCCCGTCAAGGTCGACCCCGCCAAGGTGCGCGAGTTCAGGGATGCCGAAAGCTTCCATGCCTGGCTTGGCGAGCATCACGACAGTGAGGACGAAGTCTGGATCAAGATCCATAAGCTCGATTCGGGACTGCCGTCGATCACTCCGAAGCAAGCCATCGACGTGGCGTTGTGCTGGGGCTGGATCGATGCGGTGCGCAAGGCCTTGGACGGCAAAAGCTACCTGCAGCGCTACACCCCGCGCGGCAAGAAGAGCACCTGGAGCCAGATCAATGTCGACAATGTCGCCCGGCTGATCGAGGAGGGCCGGATGACCGAGCACGGGCTGAGGCAGGTCGATGCGGCCAAGGCCGACGGCCGCTGGGCGCGCGCCTACAAGAGCGGCAAGGAGATGAAGATCCCCGACGACCTCCAGGCGGCAATAGACGCCGAGCCCAAGGCGAAAGAGATGCTGGCAAAGCTCAGCGGGCAAAACCGCTTCGCACTCGCCTTCCGCATCCACAACATGAAAACCGAAGCCGGACGCAAGAAGAAGATCGCGGCGTTCGTGGAGATGCTGAAGCGCGGCGAGACGATCTATCCGCAGGGCAGAAAGTAACATCTGACGAGGCGTGCCGGCGCTGCGTCTTGTGCTTGTCCCTGTCGGCGAGCCCCGAATGCGGCCGGATCGCTGCTCAGGCCCACCTTCGATCCAGGCGATGTCGCCGACGATTTGTTTTCGACGAGCGTCGCCCGGCACTTCGACACCAGCTCTCATTCGTTTAGTTGATGCAGGAAAAAGTCTCGTCCTCACAGTCGGCATAGTATATTAGCAGGCGCTGTTATGAGGTTTTTGCCCGTTCAGGAGCCGACTGGCACGTGGGCCGTGTTTGATGCGACCGTGGACGTGCCTGCGGATTTCGCTGGCAGTTGCCTTATCGGCTTGCCGCGGGAGCGGGCGGAGTGGCTCGCAGCAAGAGCCAATCGAGATGCTGCAAAAGGCACTTCGATTTGCCGGTTGTCAGCTGCCGGACCGGCACAAGCCGCGGTTCTTAGACTTAGACCGATAGGAGAGATTTCGATGATGCAAGAAAGGGTAATGGCGGCTGCGTTGGCAGCCAGGAATCAGGAAGCGGATATTCGTGGTGTCTTCGACATCACCAACAAAACCGATGCGCCAATTGGCCCCCGCCGATTGGGCGAGGCTATCCACTTTGTCGCCAATGCACCTATCGTTGGCTATGATGTTCACGCCGCCGTCATCAGATATGGCCCACTCGGAACCCCCAGCCTCAGAGCAACAGATTGCGCACAGCTGTGGGAGAAGTTCGGCGAGGCCTTGCTGCAACACTGACGGGCAGACCTTTGGCGCGTATGGTACCACCATCGTGCAGGACACTTTCCTGGCGAGAACGACATGAAGCCTGCCCGGTAATGTTGCAATTAAATTAGCGTGAGTGCATATTTTTTGCTGGCTGGGCTCGCAACCGGCCAAGCCCGGCGGCCGGCCGCCAACGGGCTGTCAGGCCGGCGACAAATGGCTCCGCAGGCCCGACGGTCCCTTGGCAAGATCGCCGGAACCACAGCATGATGCGGCGGCAAAACGGGTTTGGGAGAATGACATGCCTAAGGTTTCGGAACTCTTTTTCAAGACAGCCATCATCTTTCTTATTCTGGGAATTGCAGCTGGCCTGCAGATGGCAATTTCAGGCGATCACGGCGCGTTTCCGGCTCACGCGCACATCAACCTGCTGGGGTGGGTCACCAGTGCAATATTCGGCGGCTATTATGCGCTGAATCCGGCGAAGGCTGCCCGCAGGAGCGCCATGATCCACTACGGCGTCTACAATCTCGGCCTGGTCGTGATGCTGCCGGCTCTTTACCTGATGCTGCAGGGAAACCCGGCGCTCGAGCCGATCGTCGCCACCGGCTCAATGATTGTCGCTGTCGCCGTGCTGATCTTTGCCTTCGTGGTTTTCTCCGCCGAAACAGAGCGCTCGGTCTCGGGAATACAAGCGGTCCCGCGCTAGACGGGGCGGCGATGGCGCCGAGTCGACCAAGCCCGTGCTTCTGGTGAAGCGCGGGCCGATTGGTTGTAGGCTGATCTGAGGTAAGGGTGCGGCGAAGATGAAAGCCGCTCCGTAGCCTTCGCGCCCCCTCTGCCTGCCCCAAGATACCTGCACCGCAGCGGCAGTAGCCGTCCAGCGTCCCTTTAGGCTGGCGAACCGGTGAGATTTATCTGGCGGAGAGAGCGGCAGCCAGTCGGCTGTTCGTCTGCGGCCAATGACGTCCAATAACGCTTTGAAATCAAGTCGTTAATTTTTCAGTTCGTCCAACGACATTCATTGCCGTCCAACAAAATCGCCGATACAATGTGGGTGAAAATGTGGGGTGGGGTGAGTTGGGCGGACGATGCAAAAATCGGGAAAGCACCCGGACAAGGCGCTAAGCGCGATCGAGGTGCGGCAGGCTAAGACTCCGGGACGATATGCCGATGGCAATGGCCTTTACCTCGTCGTGGACCCGTCGGGAGCGAAGCGTTGGCTCCTCCGGATCATCGTCCAAGGCAGGCGTAGAGACATCGGATTGGGCGGCACGTCGATCATCTCGCTCGCCGATGCACGAGAAACCGCGCTAGCTTACCGCAAGAAGAGCCCAAATTTCGTGCGCGCAAACCGGATTCGATGACAAAATTTGCAGGCCGCGAACGCAAAATTCTACCCGCGCGAAGCACTATCAGAGGCAAAAATCAGCATGCAGAACAGCCAAAAATCGCTGCGCGGGCCCCAAGTGTCCCCTCTATTTGATCGTCAATCGACCGGTTAAATGCAACAATAGAAACAGCGCAAAGGACACAGTAACGGCAGCGAGAACTGCGATGCACGCCTTTCTTTCGGTCGGCTTGGCGTATCGCATCAGTATCAAGAGACCAAAAATGGAAGCCAGCGGAATCAGGTATTGCCTGACTAATTCGGGCTCCGCAATCCAAGCTCCGGGTACATCGTAGCGGAACATGTGCCAGATCAGTGAAGCAGTCAGTGCCGCATGCATCAATGCCAGCAGCCCAAGTACAGCGATGGCAATCCACTTCAGTATCGTCACCATCTTTCGCTCCCCACAGGATCGGGCGACAGGTCAACACGCCCACCAAAATCAAAGCCTCTCCACACACCCGCCAACGTCGCCGTCGTCCCCGTAGTGACAGGACCATCCGGCCCCAGACTCACATAGTTGGAGAGGCGCTCAACTTCGCTCCACAATGAAGCGCTCTTGCTAGAGATAGCGTCCAGAGAAAGCCTGTGACAGCCATTTTAATCCACACAATTATGTGGGGCAAAAAGTGGGTCAAATACTGCGAGCCATGAAATTTATTAGGTATTTCAGCAATTTGGCGAGGCAACTGGCGGAGAGAGCGGGATTCGAACCCGCGTTACGGTCTCCCGTAAACACACTTTCCAGGCGTGCGCCTTCAACCACTCGGCCACCTCTCCATCCTTTAGCATTTTCGCCGCGGCCGGTTTCGCCGCGCGGGTTGGGGAGATGCCTCTCCTGTGGGATTCCGGCCGGAATTCCGGCCGTGGGCGCCGTCAACCAGCGGATACCCTTTCCCCGCACCCGAGCCGTCAAAGCAACAGGCGCGGGGCTCATCTAGTCGATCCGGTGCCGAATGCCAAGACATAACGGCAGTCTATTCGCTTTGCCGGATACGGATGCTCAGCCCATGCCGCTGGGGCACCCGTTCGGAGCCTATCGAAACGATCGGCGGAGGTTGTGCTTGCCGTCCGGCGCACCACCGGTTCCGGCGAACCGGCGGTCACGGGTTCAACTTCACGTGTCGCGATTGCGGATAAAGCGCGCAGGTCCTATTTAACAGTCCGACACGACATTCTGATAAACTCCTGGGGAGGAAGGGTCCGGATGTTCCGCTTCGTCTTTCGTCTCGCTGCAATGGTCGCGCTTTCGGTTTCGGTCATCATGGCCGTGCTCGATGCGACCCGCTCGGTGGCGGCTTCGGCGCTGGTGATGACCCCGCTCAACACCAGCTGGCTCGCTGTCTCGCCGGATACGCGCAGCGCCTTCGAAAGCTTCGTCCGCGATAAGATCAACCCGCTGCTGTGGGACGGTGCCATCGCCTGGGTGCTCAGCCAGCCCGGCTTTGCCGTGTTCGCGGTCCTGGCGTTCATTCTTTATGCCATCGGTTACAGGCGGCAGCGCCCCAGCGGGCGGTTCGCCGCAACCTGACATTTCCAGCCTGACCCGGTGTTCCGTACCGGGGAGGCTCAACCAAGAAGAAAAGGAACCCACACATGTTTCTCAGCGACATGCTGAACAAGAAGCTCAACCTGCCGAAACCCTCCGAGGCGTTGCCCGGCCGCGACCGGCCGATCCCGACCGCATCGAAGCACTTTGTCTCGAACAGGCCGCTCAAGGGTCCTTATCCCGAAGGGATGGAAACGGCGATGTTCGGCCTGGGCTGCTTCTGGGGCGCCGAGCGCCTGTTCTGGCAAGTCAAGGGCGTCTGGGTCACGGCGGCCGGCTATGCCGGCGGCGTCACGCCCAACCCGACCTATCAGGAAACCTGCACGGGGCTCACCGGCCATGCCGAAGTCGTGCTCGTCGTCTACGACCCCAAGATCGTGTCTTATGCCGAGCTCTTGAAGCTGTTCTGGGAAAGCCACGACCCGACGCAAGGCATGCGCCAGGGCAATGATGTCGGCACCACTTACCGCTCGGCGATCTATACGCTCAACGACGCTCAACACCAGGCTGCGATCGCCTCGCGCGACGCCTACGAGGGTTCGCTGCGCGGCGCCGGACGCGGCAAGATCACCACGGAGATCGCGCCGGCGCCGGAATTCTACTTCGCCGAGGAAGACCACCAGCAATATCTGGCGAAGAACCCCTACGGCTATTGCGGCCTGCAGGGAACCGGCGTCTCCTGCGCCATTCCGGCCGCCGTCTCCGCCTGATTTTATGCTCCTGACGCAAGGAATATGCTGTGGCGCCGCGATGCGGCGCCATGCTTTTCCAAAGGGTCAAAATTCCACGTGAATTTTGTTTCGGGCCGTGCCAGATTGACCCGAAGCGGGAGGAAGACACTCCTGCCCGACGCCATATGCCTGCCGGAGAACCGGGCCGGCATGCGGTGCATAATGGACAAATAACCGACAGGGGTGTGGATCACATGAAACGTATCGTTCTCGGCCTTATGGCCGCAGCTGCAATGGTTCTTCCGGCCTTCGCCGCGGACATTCAACCCGCGATCCTCTATGATCTCGGCGGCAAGTTCGACAAATCGTTCAACGAGGCGTCGTTCAACGGCGCTGAAAAGTTCAAGACCGAGACCGGCATCCCCTATGTGGAATTCGAGGTCAGCAACGCCACCCAGCGCGAGCAGGCGCTGCGCCGTTTCGCCGAGGACGGTCGCAACCCCATCGTCATGGCGGGCTTCTCGTGGGCTGACGCGCTTGACAAGATCGCCACCGAGTTCCCCGACACCAAATTCGCCATCATCGACATGGTCGTCGACAAGCCCAATGTCCGCTCGCTGGTCTATAAGGAGCAGGAAGGCTCCTACCTCGTCGGCGTGATGGCGGCGATGGCTTCCAAGACCAAGAAGGTCGGCTTCGTCGGCGGCATGGACATTCCGCTGATCCGCAGGTTCGGCTGCGGCTATGTCGGCGGCGCAAAGGCGGCCGGCGCCACCGACGTCATCCAGAACATGACCGGCGATACGCCGGCAGCCTGGAACGATCCGGCCAAGGGCGGCGAGATCGCCAAGACGCAGATCGACCAGGGCGCCGACGTGGTCTACGCGGCGGCAGGCGGCACCGGTGTCGGCGTGCTGCAGGCAGCGGCCGACGCCGGCAAGCTCGGCATCGGCGTCGATTCCAACCAGAACGGCCTGCAGCCCGGCAAGGTGCTGACCTCCATGGTCAAGCGCGTCGACGTTGCCGTCTACAACACCTTCATGGATGCCAAGGACGGCAAATTCACGGCCGGCGTTAACGATCTCGGCCTCAAGGAAGGCGGCGTCGACTACGCCATGGACGACAACAACAAGGCGCTTGTCGACGATGCAATGAAGGCGGCGGTCGAAAAAGCCAAGGCCGACATCATAGCCGGCACCATCAAGGTGCACGACTACATGTCGGACAATGCCTGCCCGTATTGATCGATTGCCGTTATTGATCGACTGGCACTGCTGAACTGACGAGCCGCCGGGTGAAAGCCCGGCGGTTTTGTCTTGTCGGCCCGCTCACCAGTGCGGCGGCTTGGTCACCGGCACGTCGGGCGCGGCCTGTTCCTCCAGCGCCAGGAAGCGCTCGGCCAGCGCGTCGAGCTTGCGCTGCATGCGCTCGATCACCTTCCACTGCTCGGCGATCTGGCCGGACAGTTCCTCGATGGTCTTCTCCTGCTCGGCGGCGCGGATTTCCAGCGTCGTCAGCCGGTCCTCGGGCATGGTCATTTGAAATCCTCGATCAGGCGATTGTGCAGGGTGCGGCCACGTTGGAAATTGACAAGCATGGCGGGATTTGTCGAGAGTGAACCCTGCTCCGGCCAATTGGCACAGACCCAATTGGCACAGACTGGGCGTCATGCTAGGCGTTTGACCAAGCGGTAAAAAAATAACAGTGGGAACAGGCTGCATGGCGCAAGCCGCAATCGAGCTGATCGGCATCGACAAGAGCTTTGGCGCCGTGCGCGCCAACCGCGACATCAATCTGGAGATTATGCGCGGCACTATCCATGGCATCGTCGGCGAAAACGGCGCCGGCAAGTCGACGCTGATGTCGATCCTCTATGGTTTCTACCAGGCCGATTCTGGCGAAATCCGTGTCGGTGGGCAGCCGGCATCGATCAAGACACCGAATGATGCGATCGCGCTCGGCATCGGCATGGTGCATCAGCATTTCATGCTGGTCGACAATTTCTCGGTGCTGGAAAACGTCATTCTCGGCGCCGAAAGCGATGCGCTGCTGAAGAAGAGCATCGCCAAGGCGCGTTCCGAGCTGGAGCGGCTCGAGCGCGAATACGGGCTCGAAGTTGATCCGGACGCCATCATCGAGGAGTTGCCGGTCGGCCTGCAGCAACGCGTCGAAATCCTCAAGGCGCTCTATCGCGGCGCCGAGATCCTGATCCTCGACGAGCCGACAGGCGTGCTGACGCCGGCCGAGGCCGACCACCTGTTCCGCATCCTCAGGCAGCTGAAGGAGCAGGGCAAGACGATCGTGCTGATCACCCACAAGCTGCGCGAGATCATGGCGATCACCGACACCGTCTCGGTGATGCGCCAGGGCACGATGGTGGCGACCAGGGAGACCAAGAAGACCACGGTCGAGGAACTGGCCGAGCTGATGGTCGGCCGGCGCGTGCTGCTGCGCGTCGAGAAGGGCGAGGCGAAGGCCGGCGGCGTCAAGCTCGCGATCAAGAACCTGACGGTGAAGGATTCCCGCGGCGTCACCATGGTCGACGACGTCTCTTTCGATGTCCATGCCGGCGAGATCGTCGGCATTGCCGGCGTCGCCGGCAACGGGCAGTCCGAATTGCTCGAGGCGATTTCCGGCATCAGGCATGCCGTTTCGGGCTCGGTCATGCTCGACGGCAAGCCGATCGACCTCACCGGCGCCGCCGACCCTGGCGAGCTGCGCGAGCGCGGCCTTGCCCATGTGCCGGAGGACCGCCATCATGTCGGGCTGGTGCTGGCCTTCGAGGAGAACGAGAATTCGATCCTCGGCTACCAGGACGACGAGCGCTATCTGAAGGGGCCGTTCCTTGACATCGACGCCATCCGTAACGATGCTCGGGACAAGATCGTCAAATATGACATCCGCCCGACGGACTGCCGCCTCAAGACCGCCAATTTCTCCGGCGGCAACCAGCAGAAGATCGTGCTTGCGCGGGAAATGGAACAAGATCCCGGCGTGTTGATCGTCGGCCAGCCGACGCGCGGCGTCGATGTCGGGGCCATCGAATTCATCCACAAGCGCCTCATCGCCATGCGCGACCAGGGCAAGGCGGTGCTGGTGGTTTCGGTCGAGCTCGACGAGATCCGCTCGCTGTCCGACCGCATCCTGGTGATGTTTGCCGGCCGCATCGTCGGCGAACGCGGCCCCGACGCGACCGAGGGCGAGCTCGGCCTGCTGATGGCCGGCGTCGAGCAGCGCGAGGCGGCGGAATGAGCACTCCCTATGCCAAGCTGCCGGCCTGGGTCGACTACGTCCTGATCCCGCTGATCAACCTGTTCGTCGCCTTCGTCGTTGCCGGCTTCGTCGTCATATTGGTTGGCGAGAACCCACTGCGCGCAGCCGTCGTCCTGGTCGAGGGTGCCTTCGGCCGCGGCCAAGGCATCGCGTTCACGCTTTTCTATGCCACCACCTTCATCTTCAGCGGGCTTTCGGTGGCGGTTGCGGCGCATTGCGGCCTGTTCAACATCGGTGGCGAGGGCCAGGGCTATATCGCCGGTCTCGGCATTGGCATTGTTTGCCTGGCCTTCGACAGCGTGCTGCCTTGGTGGCTGACCTTCCCGATCGCCATTATCGCCGCCGCGGCGATGGGCGCGCTGTGGGCGCTGATCCCGGCCTATCTGCAGGCCAAGCGCGGCTCGCACATCGTCATCACCACCATCATGTTCAATTTCATCGCCGCCAGCGTCATGGTCCGTGCGCTGGTCGGGTACTTGAAGCCCCCCGCCTCGATGGCACCGCAGACGCGCACCTTTCTCGAAGGCGCGCAACTGCCGAAGCTCAACTGGGTCATCGAGTTGTTCGGCGCCAAAATCCGTTCGGCGCCATTCAACGTCAGTTCCTTGCTGGCGCTAGCCATGGCCTTCCTGGTGTGGGTGCTGATCTGGCGCACCAAGCTCGGCTACGAGATGCGCACCTATGGCCACAGCCCGAAAGCGGCGCGCTATGCCGGCATTTCGGAGATCCGCATCATCATTATCGCGATGATGATCTCGGGCGCGCTAGCCGGCATGATGGCGCTCAACCCGACGATGGGCGACCAGCACAATGTCGCACTCGAATTCGTTTCGGGCGCCGGTTTCGTCGGCATCGCGGTGGCGCTGATGGGCCGCCTGCATCCGGTCGGCATCGTCATGGCGGCAATATTGTTCGGCATGCTCTACCAGGGCGGCGCCGAACTCGCCTTCGAGATGCCGGCGATCAGCCGCGACATGATCGTCATCATCCAGGGCCTAGTCATCCTGTTCGCCGGTGCGCTCGAGCATATGTTCCGGCCCTATGTCCAGGCGCTGTTCGCCTCGCTCAGCCCGAGATCGGTCGGCATGGAAGCGGTCAAGGGGAAGGGCGCCTGAGATGGATTTCTTCAACGCCATCGTGCAGGTCCTGGACTCGACCATCCGCCTGTCGGTGCCCTTGCTGCTCGCCTGCCTCGCCGGCCTCTATTCGGAGCGCGCCGGCGTCTTCGACATCGGGCTCGAGGGCAAGATGCTGGTCGGCGCCTTCGCCGGTGCGGCCGCCGCCTCGGTCTTCCACTCGGCCTATCTCGGCCTCGGCATGGCCATCCTCATTTCGGTTGCCTTCGCGCTGATCCACGGCTTTGCCTCGATCACCCATCGCGGCAACCAGATCGTCTCGGGTGTCGCGATCAATTTCATTGCCGCCGGATCGACGATCATGCTCGGCCAAGCCTGGTTCCAGCAAGGCGGGCGCACGCCGGCGCTGGCCGCCGGCGAGCGGTTCGAGGCAATCACCTGGCCGGGCGCGGAGGCGTTCAGGAGCGTGCCGATCCTCGGGCCGATCTATTCGGAACTCATCTCCGGCCATTCCGTGCTAGTCTATCTCGCCTTCCTGGCCGTGCCGTTCACCTGGTGGGTGCTGTTTCGCACACGCTTCGGCTTGCGCCTGCGCGCCGTCGGCGAGAACCCGGCCGCGGTCGACACCGCCGGCATCTCGGTCGCCTGGCTGCGCTACCGGGCGCTGATCTGCACCGGCGTGCTCACCGGCATTGCCGGCGCCTATCTGTCGATGGTGCAGAATGGCGGCTTCGTGAAGGACATGACCGCCGGCAAGGGCTACATCGCGCTGGCCGCGCTGATCTTCGCCAAATGGAAACCGGTCAACGCCATGTTCGCCTGCCTGCTGTTCGGCTTCCTCGACGCCGCGTCGATCCGCCTGCAAGGCACGCCGCTGCCGCTGATCGGCAAGGTGCCGGTGCAATTCATGCAGGCGCTGCCCTATGTGCTGACCGTCATCCTGCTTGCCGGCTTCATCGGCAAGGCAATCCCGCCGCGCGCCGGCGGCGTGCCTTATGTCAAGGAACGCTGATCTATCATGGCTCATGATCTGTTCGAAGCGGCGAAAGCCGCCATGGCCAAGGCCTATGCGCCCTATTCGAAATTTCCGGTCGGCGCGGCGTTGCGCACCGAGGACGGCCGTGTCTTCACCGGCGCCAATGTCGAGATCGCGTCCTATCCGGAGGGCTGGTGCGCCGAAACCACCGCGCTCGGCCACTACGTCATGGGCGGCGGCGGCAAGATCACGGAAATCGCCGTGATCGCCGAACGCGTGGCAAAATGCTCGCCCTGCGGCGGCTGCCGGCAGCGGCTGGCGGAATTCTGCCGGCCGGAGACGAAGTTCTATCTCTGCGATGATAGCGGCGTGGTTGAGACCGTGACCATGGGCGAGTTGCTGCCATACGGGTTTGAAGGCGATGTGCTGAAATGAAGGAAGCGCTCGATCACCTCGTCGAAAGGCTGGACGGGCTGGCGCCGACCACCGCCTTGGTGCTGGGGTCAGGGCTTGGCGGGCTTGTCGACCAGGTCGAGGATGCGGTGCGCATCTCCTACGCCGACTTGCCGGGGTTTCCCCGAAGCGGAGTCAGCGGCCATGCCGGCGAGGTGGTGGCGGGGCTCTTTGCCGGCACGCCGGTGCTGATGCTGTCCGGCCGGGCGCATTATTACGAGCACGGCAACGCGGCGGCGATGCGGCCGGCACTCGAGGTGCTCGCCGGCCTCGGCATCTCCAGGCTGATCCTCACCAACGCCGCCGGTTCGGTCGATCCCGGGATGGGCCCGGGCTCGGTGATGCTGATCACCGATCACATCAATTTCTCGGGCTCCAACCCGCTGATCGGCGAACCGAGCGACCGCCGTTTCGTCGGCCTGACCGAAGCCTACGACGCCGGTCTCCGCTCCGCCATCGAGCAGGCGGCGAAGGCCACCGGTACCAAGCTGCACAAGGGCGTCTATATGTGGTTCTCCGGCCCATGCTTCGAGACGCCCGCCGAGATCCGCATGGCGCGCGTCATGGGCGCCAACGCGGTCGGCATGTCGACGGTGCCGGAGGTCATTCTCGCCCGCTTCCTTGGGCTGCGCATCGCCGCGTGTTCGGTCGTGACCAACCTTGCCGCCGGCATGACCGGAGCCGAGCTGTCGCACCAGGAGACCAAGGACATGGCGCCGGTCGGCGGCGCGCGGCTGGCGACCATTCTGCAGCGTGTTTTTCAGGACGGGCTTCCGGAGCACAGGGTCGACGCCTGATGCTTCCCCAGGAAATCATCCGCCGCAAGCGCGACGGCCAGAAGCTCTCGGCTGAGGAGACAGCGTTCTTCATCGAGGGTCTGACCGTCGGCACCGTCACCGACGCGCAGGTCGGCGCCTTTGCCATGGCGGTGTTCTTCAACGGCATGAGCCGCGACGAGGCGGTGGCGCTGACTATGGCGATGCGCGATTCCGGCGATGTGCTCGACTGGTCGGATCTGCCCGGCCCGGTCACAGACAAGCATTCGACGGGCGGCGTCGGCGACAATGTCTCCTTGATGCTGGCGCCGATCGTCGCTGCCTGCGGCGCCTATGTGCCGATGATTTCCGGCAGGGGTCTCGGCCATACCGGCGGCACGCTGGACAAGATGGATGCCATCCCCGGCTATATCAGCCAACCGGATGTTGCGCGCTTCCGCAAGACCGTGCTCGAAACCGGCTGCGCCATCATCGGCCAGACCGCCGATCTCGCACCCGCCGACGCCAGGCTCTACGCGATCCGCGATGTGACGGGAACGGTCGAATCCGTGCCGCTGATCACCGCCTCGATCCTGTCGAAGAAGCTGGCGGCCGGCCTTGGTTCGCTGGTGCTCGACGTCAAGGTCGGCAACGGCGCCTTCATGGAGAAATCGCGCGACGCAGCCGCACTGGCCAACAGCCTGGTCGACGTCGCCAATGGCGCCGGCCTTAAGGCCTCGGCGCTGGTCACCGGCATGAACGAGCCGCTGGCGTCCGCCGCCGGCAATGCGGTCGAGGTGCGCAACGCCGTCGATTTTCTCACCGGCCGCTTTCGCGACCGGCGGCTGGAGGACGTGACGCTGGCGCTGGCCGCCGAGATGCTGCAATCGGCAGGCCTGGTGTCGTCCAACCAGGACGGCCTGCGCCGCGCCGCCGAAACGCTGGCCGGCGGCCGCGCCGCTTCCATCTTCGCGCGCATGGTGGCGGCACTGGGTGGTCCCGTCGACTTTGTCGACAATCCGGAAAAATATTTGCCGAAAGCGGCAACGGAATTCGCGGTCAAGGCGAGCGCGAACGGCTTTGTCACCGGCATCGCGACCCGCGAGATCGGGCTTGCCGTGGTCGGGCTTGGCGGCGGGCGGACGCGGCCCGACGACAGGATCGATCACGCCGTCGGCATCACCAGGCTGTTGCCGGTCGGTGCTGAAGTGCGGGCCGGCGAAGCGCTGGCGCTGGTCCATGCCCGTAATACCGGGGATGCCGAAGCGGCCGCGGCCGCCGTGCTTTCGGCCTATATGATCGGCACTTCCAGACCGGCCACGGAGAAAACCGTCATCCGGCGGATCCTGCCGCGCGGGTAGAGCCATTCCGATGGTATCGGATGGGCTCTATCGTTCTTTGGACCACGATCTTGTCCGAAAACCGGTCCCCACTTTTCGCTGGCGCGGACCTGCGGTTCGGGATCACGTTCTACTGAACCAGCAGCAGCTTGCCGTCTTCGACCTGGTATTTTTCGAGCCGCTGCAGAAAGCTCATGCCGATCAGGTTGGTGTGCAGCGCCCTGTCGTCGAGCACGACGGCCTCGACGCCCTCGACGGTGATCTTGCCGATCTGCAGGCGATCAATCGTCACCACGGCGGCCTTGATCGCACCATTGGCGGTGTTGACCTGATGGCTGAAGTCCGTCGAATTGAGCGAGATGCCGATCCTGCGCGCAGTCGAGGTGTTGATGGCGACGAGCGTGGCACCGGTATCGATCATGCCGTCGATCTGGCGGCCGTTCAACTTGAAGACCGACATGAAATGCCCGCGCGAGTCCGCGGTGACGACGACCTTGCGGCCGAGCGGCTGCGGCGTTGTGGGCCTGTCCGGGACGGCGGCGAGATTCAGGTCGGTTTGTGTGTCGGCCGGCCTGGCTCCGATGGCGGATTTCAACAGCCGCTCGATTACCTGTGAATTGGACTGATACACGATCGGCAGCGATGCCGACGTTCCGGCAAACACGCCAAGGATGAGGAGCTTGCGCAGCATGGACCGGCCTTTGTGGTTGCCGATCCTTAGTCCGACATGGTGATTGCCGCTTTAACGAGTGCGGAAACCAGCCGTTTGCGTAAACAATCGGTAAACGGATCTATTTGGTGCCGTACATGCGGTCGCCGGCATCGCCGAGACCCGGCATGATGTAGCCCTTTTCGTTGAGCTGGCGGTCGATGGAAGCGGTGAAGACCGGAACATCGGGATGCGCCTGGGTAAACCGCTCGAGGCCCTCTGGTGCCGCCAGCAGGCAGAGGAAGCGGATGTTGGTGGCACCGCGGCCTTTCAGCTTGTCGATCGCCGCGATCGCCGAATTGGCGGTCGCCAGCATCGGGTCGACGACGATCACCAGCCGGTCGGCGAGGTCGCCCGGCGCCTTGAAGAAATACTCGACCGCTTCCAGCGTCTCATGGTCGCGATAGAGGCCGATATGGGCGACACGCGCCGCCGGCACCAGATCGAGCAGGCCTTCGAGCAAGCCGTTGCCGGCGCGCAGCACCGAGGCGAAGACCAGTTTCTTGCCCTCCAGCGTCGGCGCCTCCATCGTCTCGATCGGCGTCTCGATCGTAGTCGTCGTCAGTTCCAGGTTGCGGGTGACCTCGTAGCCGAGCAGCAGCGAGATCTCGCGCAGCAGCCGCCGGAAGCCGGCCGTCGAAGTTTCCTTCTTGCGCATGATGGTCAGCTTGTGCTGGACAAGCGGATGGTCGACGACGGTAACGCCCTTCATGGTGTTCTCCAACTGCGCAGGTGAATAGTGAATGGTGAATAGTGAATAGTGAACTGGTTTGCGAGTCCTTGGTTGCGCGGAAAACTCGCGGTTGACGAACCGAAGCGCCGGGTGAACCATTCACCATTCACCATTCACCATTCACCATTCACCATTCACCATTCACCTGCCCTTGGCGCCGAGCCTGCCCAGCAGCACCGCCCTGGTCTTCCTGTCGACGAAGGCTGCCTCGATGGCCGTCCTGGTGACGGCGGTGAGCGCCTTGTCGTCCATCGCAAAATGCTCGGCAGCGATGTCGTATTCGCGTTTCAGCGAGGTCCAGAAATAGGGCGGGTCATCGGAGTTGAGCGTCACCTTGCAGCCCGCTGCCCGCAAGGCGGGGAAGGGATGGTCGGCGAAGCTGTCGAAGATTTTCAGGGCGATGTTGGAGCCAGGGCAGCATTCGAGCACGACGCCTTCGTCGGCGATGCGCCGCACAAGCTCGGGGTTCTCGATGGCGCGCACGCCATGGCCGATGCGAGACGGGCGGATGTGGTCGAGTGCCGCCTCGACGCTCTCCCAGCCCATCAATTCGCCGGCATGGACGGTGATGCCGAGGCCGGCCTCGCGGGCGATCTCGAAGGCCCTGACATAATCTTCCAGGTCGCCTATCCGCTCGTCGCCGGCGACGCCGAAACCGGTGACCAGCGGATGCCCGCAGCGCGCGGCGAAACGCGCCGCCCGCTCGATCGATTCGACACCGAAATTGCGCACGCCGGTGACGATCATGCGGCCTTCGATGCCGGTCTTCGCCTTGGCGCGGGCCATGCCTTCGCCGAGCGCGTCGGTATAGGCCTTCGGCGACAGCCCGGCCTTGCTGGCATGGTCGGGCGAGGTGAAAACCTCGGAATAGATGGCGCCGTCGCGGGCGAGGCTGGTCAGGTAATGGTCGGCCAGCCGCGCATAGTCTTCTTCGGTGCGGAACAGGTCTGACGAGAAGTCGTAGGCGGCGAGGAAAGAGGTGAAGTCGTGCCAGACGAAGGAGCCGTCCTGGATGTAGGGCGAGGCATCCTTGCCGTATTTCTCAGCCTGGCGGAGGACGAGTTCAGGCGCCGCTGCCCCTTCGATGTGGCAGTGCAGTTCTGCTTTCAAAGGCATTCAATTATCCCGTCAGGCTTTTTCTTATGACGCAGGTTCTTGTCGGAAAACCGTGTGACACTTTTCCGGAACCTGCTTCGAAGCGCGGCCGAACACCGCGCCTTAAACAATAGCGCCCGCACCATCGATCGGCTATGGTCCCGCCGATTTTATGGCGGATCAAAACGATGTCGGTTGAAAGAACCACGGCTGCGGGCGGCATGGAAACCTCCTATGGTTTCAGGCGGGTAGGGCCAGGCGACAAGCAGTCCCTGGTCAATGATGTTTTCCACAAGGTGGCGAACCGCTACGACCTGATGAACGACCTGATGTCGGCCGGGTTGCATCGGTTGTGGAAGGACGCCATGGTCGCCTGGCTCAATCCACCGAAGCGGCCGGGCTGGAGCGTTCTCGACGTTGCCGGCGGCACCGGCGATGTCGCCTTCCGCATCGTCGAGGCGAGCGGCAGGCACGCTCATGCAACGGTTCTCGATATCAACGGCTCGATGCTCGCCGTCGGCCGCGACCGGGCCGAGAAAAAGGGCCTGTCGGCAAATACCGATTTCGTCGAGGCCAATGCCGAGGAACTGCCTTTTGCCAACGCTACTTTCGATGCCTACACCATTGCTTTCGGCATCCGCAACGTGCCGCGCATCGATGTGGCGCTTGCCGAAGCCTATCGCGTGCTGAAGCCTGGCGGGCGCTTTCTCTGCCTTGAATTTTCCGAGGTAGAGATGCCGCTGCTCGACAAGGTCTATGAGGCATGGTCGTTCAACGCCATTCCGCGGATCGGCAAGGCGGTGACCGGCGATGGCGAGCCCTATTCCTATTTAGTCGAATCGATCCGCAAATTTCCCAATCAGGTGAATTTCGCAGCGATGATCTCCCGCGCCGGCTTCGACCGCGCCTCGTTTCGCAATTATTCCGGTGGCATCGCCGCGCTCCACTCGGGCTGGAAGCTTTGAGGCTGGCCCGTATCTTTCGTAATCAATGTGCTCTTCGCCGGTCCAGGAAATCGGCGGGGCAAAGCCAGCCATGAGCAGCATCGGCGCTGGTTTCAGGCTCGTGCGGGCCGGCTGGGTACTGGTCCGCGAAGGCGTCATCGCGGCTTTGCCCGGCGACGAGCTCTTCGGCCTGCCGAAATTCGGCTGGCGCATGGCCCGGCTATTCACCCGCCGTCGCGCGCTTGCCTACGAGCGCGGCGACCGGCTGGCCAAGGCGGTCGTGCGGCTCGGCCCATCCTACGTCAAGCTCGGCCAGTTCCTGGCGACACGGCCGGACGTCGTCGGCAATGACATAGCGCTCGATCTCGCCATGCTGCAGGACAAGATGCAGACGTTTGCGAAGGCCGAGGCCGTTGCAGCGATAGAAGCCTCGCTCGGACGCAAGATCGATGAGCTCTATGTCAGTTTCGGCGAGGCCGTCGCCGCCGCCTCGATCGCCCAGGTTCATACCGCCGAAGCCCTGCAGGACGGCGTCATTACCCGGGTAGCAGTAAAGGTCATCCGGCCGGGCGTGCGCCGCCGGTTCTTTCGCGATCTCGAGAGCTATTTCCTCGCCGCCCGGCTGCAGGAAAAATACATCCCGTCGTCGCGCCGGCTGCGGCCGGTCGAGGTGACCGAGACACTGGCCCAGACGACCAAAATCGAAATGGACCTGAGGCTGGAGGCGGCGGCTTTTTCGGAGCTCGGCGAGAATACCAAGGACGATCCCGGCTTCCGTGTGCCGTCGGTCGACTGGGAGCGCACCGGTCGTGACGTGCTGACCATGGAATGGGTCGACGGCATCAAGATGAACGATATTGCCGGCCTAGCCGCCGCCGGCCACGACCTGAAGGCGATTGCCGCCAACCTCGTTCAGTCGTTTCTGCGCCATACGCTGCGTGACGGTTTCTTCCACGCCGACATGCACCCGGGCAACCTGTTTATCGAAGCCGACGGCACCATCGTCGCCGTCGATCTCGGCATTGCCGGCCGGCTCGGCAGGAAGGAGCGCCGGTTCCTCGCCGAAATCCTCTACGGCTTCATCACGCGCGATTACCAGCGCGTCGCCGAAGTTCATTTCGAGGCCGGCTACGTGCCGCGCCAGCACAATGTCGCGGCTTTCGCCCAGGCGATCCGGGCGATCGGCGAACCGATCCACGGCCAGCCGGCCGAGACCATCTCGATGGCCAAGCTGTTGACGCTGCTGTTCGAGGTGACCGACCTCTTCGACATGGCGACGCGGTCCGAACTGGTGCTGCTGCAGAAGACCATGGTCGTTGTCGAAGGCGTCGCCCGCACCCTCGACCCGGCCTTCAACATGTGGAAGACGTCGGAGCCGGTGGTCAGCGGCTGGATTGCCCGCAATCTCGGCCCGCGCGCGCTGCTGGCCGATGCGCGCGACGGTGCCAACGCGCTGCTGGCGCTGGCCCGTCAGGCACCGGACCTCGCCGCCCGTACCGAGCGGCTGTCGCGTGAGATCGACCTGATGGCCGAAAACGGCCTGCGCTTCGACGAGGGGACGGCGGACGCGATCGGCAAAGCCGAGGCGCGCCACACCCGCTCCGGCCGGCTGGCGCTGTGGGTGATCGCGCTGACGCTGGTGTATATCGCCTGGCGTATATTCTAGCGCTTGTTGCAAAGTGATTGCATTGCTATCATTGCACTCAGCAACTCCGGGCAAGGTGCAATCAGATGGCCAGCATCACGATCCGCAACCTTGATGACGAGGTCAAGGACCTGCTGCGCCGACTGGCGGCGGAGAATGGCCGGTCGATGGAAGACCAGGCGCGGGTGATGATCCGCGCAGCGGTCGAAGGTCAGTTCGGTTCGGCCGGTCGCATCGACCAGATCGAGAAAACACTGCGCGAGCTGACGAGTTCGCAAAGTCCGGCAACGCCGGTGGTCGCCGTCTCCAGCCCGCGAGGCATCCTCTCCGGCAAGCGCATCCTGCTGATCATCGGCGGCGGTATCGCCGCCTACAAGGCGCTCGACCTGATCCGCCGGCTGCGCGAGCGTGGTGCTTCGGTGCGGGTGGTGATGACGGCTGCGGCGCAGGAATTCGTCACCACGCTGTCGGCCGGGGCACTGTCAGCCGACCACGTCTTTACCGAGCTGTTCGACCGGCAGGACGAGCACGACATCGGCCACATCAGGCTGTCGCGCGAGGCCGATCTTGTGGTCGCGGCGCCGGCCACCGCCGACCTGATGGCAAAGCTCGCCAATGGCCACGCCAACGACCTTGCCTCGACCGTGCTCATCGCCACCGACAAGCGAGTTTTGATGGCGCCGGCGATGAACCCGAAAATGTGGGCGCATCCGGCGGTCCGCCGCAACCGCTCGATGCTGGGCAACGACGGCGTCGCATTCGTCGGCCCGGCGAAAGGCGAGATGGCCGAAAGCAACGAGGTGGGCGAGGGCCGCATGGCCGAGCCGCTGGAGATCGTCGCCGCGATCGAGGCACTGCTCGACAGCCGGCCAAAGCCGCTGGCGGGCAGGAAGATCATTGTCACCTCCGGGCCGACGCATGAACCGATCGACCCTGTGCGCTACATCGCCAACCGGTCGTCGGGCAAGCAGGGCCACGCCATCGCGGCGGCGCTGGCTAGGCTCGGCGCCGACGTGCGTCTCGTCTCCGGCCCGGTCGGCATTGCCGATCCGGCCGGCATCGCCACGCTGCACGTCGAAACGGCCGTCGAGATGAAGGACGCCGTCGAGCAGCTGCTGCCGGCCGACGCGGCAGTGTTCGTCGCGGCTGTCGCCGACTGGCGCACTCAAAGTTCGGCCGGGGAAAAGATCAAGAAGACGGCGGGCGAGGGGCCGCCGGCGCTGCAGATGGTGGAAAATCCCGATATTCTTGCCGGTGTCGGACATCACAAAAAGCGGCCGATGCTGGTGGTCGGTTTCGCCGCGGAGACGCAGGATCTGGTCAGGAATGCCGAGGCCAAGCTTGCAAAAAAGGGTGCCGATCTTATCGTCGCCAATGATGTCTCGCATGAAGATGGTTCTCCGGGCGTGATGGGCGGCGACCGCAACAAGGTGCGGATCGTCTCAAAGGCCGGCGTCGAGGAATGGCCGGAGATGAGCAAGGACGAGGTGGCGACGCGGCTCGCGGCACTAATCGCCGACCGGCTGAAGCCGATCGTGGTCTAGTCAATCTCCCCCACGGAGATTGACAGCTTCGCCGGCTTCGTGTCGGTCGCCCCCGAAATCCGCAAGGCGGCGAGGCATCCCAGGATGCCGAGCGGTATGAAGGCGAGGAACAGCCAGGCGGCGACGTTCGCCGCGGCCTCGCGGTTCAGGCCTTCGGAAAAGCCGCTGGCGTTGGCGACGATGCCGGTCAGTGCCGCACCCACGGCATAGCCGATGCGCTGCATGGTCGGCACAGCGGCCGAGGCGATCGTCTGCTCGCCTTCCTTGGCCGATGCCACGATGACACGCGTGACGAACGGCCAGGCTATGCCGAAGCCGCCGCCTTGCAACAAAGCACAAAACAGGATCAGCGGGATCGAGCCGGCCGGCACCGTATAGGCGAAACCGGCGACGCCCGTGGCGATCATCAGCGCCCCGCCGACGATGATCAGCCGCTCGCGCTCCGGTGGCGCATTGGCGACGAGGATCGACAGGATCGACCAGGCGATCGATTCGGCGGCGATGATGTAGCCGGTGGTCAGGATCGGAATGCCGTGCAGGCTGGTCAGAAGCAGTGGTCCGTAGACCGCGAACGAGCAGGTCGCCACCGAAAACGCAGCGACCATGGTCATGCCCGCGCCGACCGGCGAGCGCCATGAGAACAGCCGCGACGGGAACAGGCGCGAGCGCGGCTTCAGTGCATCGATATGGATGAACAGCGCCAGGCCGATCAGGCCGAGGGTGAGCAGCAGCGACGAGCGCAGCAGGGCGATGTCGACGCCAGCGGTGGCGATCAGCACGACGCTGACGGCGAGGCAGCCAAGTGCCGCAAAGGGGAAGGGCGGCGCCGAGCCGCCCGTCGCCTGCGGCCTCGTTGCTTCAGGCGTATCGAGCACGAGGAAGCTTGCCAGCGCCATGGCCGTGCCGCCGAGGGTAAAGACGCCGAAGGCCCAGCGCCAGGACGAGAATTCGGTCATGACCGCGCCGAGCACCGGCCCGCTGAAGGCGGCGACACCCCAGATCGCCGACATGACGCCGAAAAGCTGCGGCCAGATCGCGCGGGCAAACAGCCGCTCGACCGAGACGAAGGCGAGCGACACCAGCGCGCCGCCACCGAGCCCTTCGATCAGGCGGCCGCAGAGGAACAGCGGCATCGAAGGCGCGGTGGCGCAGACCAGCGCGCCGGCGGCATAGAGCATTGCGGCGACCATCATGTTGGTACGCAGCGCGACATAGCTCACCAGCCGTCCGGCGGCCGCACCGGCAACGATGGCGCCGAGCTCGTAGATCGCCAGCGACCAGCCGACCAGTTGCACGCCGGCGAGTTCGCCGACCATGGCCGGCATGACCGTTGCTACCATGGTTTCGTTGGTGGCGTGCAGCAGGATGCCGAGGCCGATGAAGCAGATGCGCGCCAGGTCGCCGCTCGCCCACAGCGCGCGCCAATCGACCCCGTTTGTGCTTGTTTTGGTCATCCAGTCCCCCGAGCTTCCCTAGACGCTGGTCTAAAATATTGGAGCGCTCTTCGTCTCCAAATGGGCACGCGGCGCTTCGGGGACGGCTTGTAAAACCTCAACCGCAGTTGAGTTCAAGCGGTTTCCGGTGTGCTGAGATGATGATGTAGGCCGGAAGCCAGGGTGATCGTGCATCTCGGCTCCACGATCAACCGCTCTGCGGCGCAACTGATACTGGCTGACGCCGATTGCGATGTTCACGCCGTTCTACCAATCGATTTAGCAGCACCTCAACCGACGTATATCCCAGATACTGGTTGCCAGCTTCCGCAAATATGGTTAATATATTAGCAAGAAGAAATATTCCCGCTTACAGTCGTACTGGAGCACGACAATGGGCGCTGCCGATTTGCGCAGGCCAAGTATTGCGGCGATTCTGTGCGCCGCAGAGGGCCCTTCATCCGAAAGAGTCTTGTCACCCGAAAGAGTCTTGGGAGGCCCGGCGGCTTAAAGCCGTTGCTGGCGGCCTCATAACTTCCGCATCCCCCACACCATAATCGATCGAACCGAATCGAGGGCTTTGTTGCGCCCTCATGCTGCCGACCAGTGCCAGAGATGGCCTGCGCAGCACCCTCTAGCTCTGGCAAAATCGGAGGAAAACATGATTATTGGATGTAGATGTAGTGGTTTAAAGGTGGCCGCGGCTGCGGCTTTCATGGGTGGGGCACTGTTGCTTGGAACAGGCGGAGCGCTAGCGCAGACCTGTCCCGGCGTATCGCAGACACAGTGCACGGACTTCTGCGGCACCGCTGGCGTGGCCTCCTGTACAAAGACGGGGTCGGTTCCGGACTGCGTGTGCAATGAGACCACGAAGGATGTGAATGGCAATGCGTTCGGCACGGCAACGCAGGATACGGCTGAAGGCCAAGGCAACATTGGCAACAAGACCGAGACGGCCTGCGAGGGTAATCCCGGCCACTGCAAGTAGTAATATCCGAAATTTTCGAATAAACATCTATGTATTTGGCTGTTGACGAGTTTATTCTATAGGTTCGTAGAATTCCTCTGCGGCACTGCCAAGTGCAGATTAAAGAGCTGGAAGGGACTACCTTTCCCTTCCGGCTCAGAGGTGGTCAGAACATGATGCGCAGCGTTTTGTTCGTTACGGTAATCCTCGGCGCGGCGGTAACGCCCGGGAGTTCCATGGGACCGACACCATCGGTGACTTCCGGCCAGGTTTTGTCGGCCTTCAATCAGCTCTCAGCTCTCCTCGAGCCGTCCTCCATCCGGCCCGATACCCCCGCCTATCGCTCGCAAGCCGTGGAGCGCGGCGATATCGTCACAACGGTGCAGGCGGCTGGCACGCTGAACGCGCTAGTTATGGTGGAAGTCGGTTCTCAGCTCTCGGGTCGGGTGAAGGAACTCTATGTCGACTTCAACTCCAAGGTCACCAAAGGCCAGGTGATAGCCCGGGTTGAGCCGGAGATTTACGAAGCGAGAGTAGCGCAAGCCCTTGCCGAACGGGAGATGGCGCAAACGCAGGTTTCGGTACATCGGGCGCAGATCGAGCGGGCCAGGGCAGAGATGGAGACCGCCGAGGCCAGATATGATTCTGCAGCCGCACAGACTACACGCGCCGAAATCGCGCTCGATGGTGCGGCGCAGGAAGTGAACCGCAAACGTTCCCTGGCTAAGCAGAAGATCATCGCGGTGGGAGAATGGGAGCGGGAGAATACCGCGCACAATTCTGCCAAGGCGCAGGCGACTGCCGCCCAGGCCGAGGAACTGTCGCAATCGGCAGTCGTTCGAGCCGCCAAGGCGACCCTCAACATGGCAGAAGCGGAGCTCGCCAACACGCTTGCCCAGGTGAAGCAGAAGGAAGCGGTGCTTCAGCAGGCCCAAATTGATCTTGACCGCACCTATGTACGCGCGCCGGTCACCGGCACAGTGGTCAATCGCGCCGTCAGTGGCGGTCAGACCCTGGCGGCTAGCCTGCAGACCCCGATACTGTTCACCATAGCTCAAGACCTGACTGAGATGCAGGTGGAAGCTTCCGTGGTGGAAGCCGACATTAGCCGTTTTGCGCTCGGGCAGCCGGTTACTTTCACTGCCGATGCCTATCCCGACCGAATTTTCACCGGCACGGTAAAACAGATACGCAAGGCACCGCAGGTCGTTCAAAACGTCGTCACATACATAGTGGTGGTCGGTACGCAAAATTCCGATGAGCTGCTGTTGCCCGGCATGACCGCCAATCTGAGCGTGGTAATGGCCAAGCGACAGGGGGTCTTGAAAGTGCCCAATGCGGCCCTGCGTTTTCGGCCGCCGAGTGATACCGGGGACGAGGCGCGATCAACCGCGCCGGCCATTGCCAAAACGGGCGTAGAGGCGGGAAGCCCGGGCGAGGTATTTGTATTTGGGCCAGACCGCGAGCCGAAGCTTGTCTCGCTCCGGCTTGGAATCACCGACGGTCGTGCAACAGAGGTGCTGGCAGGCGACCTGACTGAGGGGCAGCAGGTCATTACGGGGCTTGCTACTGCTCCGCGTCGGGACGATGACGCGTCTTCCGTCCTGGTCAAGTTCCGGTTGTGGTGAGGTATTCATGGCTCTGATTGACGTCGACCGGCTGCGCCATTGCTACCGTGTTGGCGGAGAGCCGGTGTGGGCGCTCGAAGGGGTGAGCATGACGATTCAACGAGGCGAATTCGTCGCGGTGATCGGATCTTCAGGATCGGGCAAGTCTACCTTCATGAACATACTGGGCTGCCTCGACAGTCCGAGTGAAGGCCGCTATCGGCTGAACGGGGTAAACGTCGGTGGACTCCATCACGATGAACTCGCTGCGATCCGCAATAGGAACATCGGTTTCGTGTTTCAGTCGTTCAATCTGCTGCCGCGGGCCAGCGCACTAGAAAATGTGGAACTGCCGCTTGTCTATCGCCGCATGTGGGCTGGTGAGCGGCGGCGCGCAGCGCTGGCGATGCTGGCCAAGGTAGGGCTCGCCGATCGGGCCAGACATACTCCTGCCGAACTCTCGGGCGGACAACAGCAGCGCGTTGCCATTGCCCGCGCCCTGGTGACGGAGCCTTTACTTTTACTGGCCGATGAACCCACTGGTGCGCTCGACAGCCAGACAGGGCTGGAGATCATGGCAATTTTCCGCCGACTCAATGGAGAGGGCCTGACCATTGTGCTGGTCACCCATGAGGCTGAGATAGCTGCCCATACGGATCGCATTGTAGCCTTTCGAGACGGCCGCGTTCTGTCAGACACCCCTGTCATACAGCAGGTCCGACCTTTGGATGACACTCGCCGTCTAGCGCTGGCGTACAACAATGTCCGGTAGCACAAGAACCGCCCTGCGATCATTACGCTCCCATCATATGCGCAGCGCGCTCACCATGTTGGGCATCATCATCGGTGTGGCCGCTGTCGTGGTGATGATCGCGATCGGGGTTGGTGCGCGCGAACGGATCACTGCGCAGATCCGCAGCCTCGGCGCCAACCTCATCAGCGTCAGTCCGGGCAGTGCGAAGATGGGCAGCGTCCGCCTTGGGGCCGGTGGCGCGCCGCGGCTGAGTGAAGAGGACGCGGCGGCGATCGGAATGGAAATCCCCGGCGTCGTGGTGGCGGCGCCACTCCTCTACGCCCGCGAGCAGTTCACGATCGGCTCCGCCAATTGGCAAGGCGTGCTTCGCGGCGTGACGCCGGAATATTTCTCAGCGCGCGAGTGGAGGGTTGTTGCCGGGCAGGAGATGACCCCGGAGGACAACAACCGCGTCGCCAACGTGGTGCTCCTCGGAACGACGATGCGGGAGAAGTTGTTCGGAAAAGCCGATCCGCTGGGCGCCGCGATCCGCATCCGCGACGTGCCGTTCACGGTGATCGGACTGCTGGAGCGGAAGGGCCAGAGCGTGTGGGGCGATGATCAGGACGATGTGGCACTTGTGCCGCTGAGGACGGCGCGACGTCAGTTCATTGGCACGAGCCGTGCCAATCCGACCTTCGTACACAACATCACCGTCAAGTTCGCCGATTGGACCTCGGCCGAGGGCACGATGGCAGCGATCCGCCAACTCCTGTGGCAGCGTCACCGGTTGCGGACAGGTCAGGAAGACAGCTTCATGGTGAGCAACCTCGCCGAAGCTGCGAATGCCGAAGGTTCGACCACACGCGTGGTGTCGCTGCTGCTTTCGGCGGTGGCCTCAATTTCGCTGGTCGTGGGCGGGATCGGCATCATGAACATCATGCTGGCGACGGTGACGGAGCGGGTCCGCGAGATCGGACTGCGGCTTGCGGTGGGCGCGCGACGGCGAGATATCCTTGCCCAGTTTCTCGTTGAGGCAGCAACGCTTGCCCTGCTCGGGGGTATTCTAGGTGCTGGTATTGGGATTGTTGCTGCAATCGCCGTTGGGTCTATCGCTCAATGGCCGGTGATCATCGATCTCAGCGCCGTCCTGCTGGCTATCGGCTTTGCCGCGGCTGTAGGCGTCTTTTTCGGCTACTATCCCGCCCGCAAGGCCGCAAGCCTACAGCCGATCGAAGCGCTGCGCGCAGAATGAGTTTGGCGCCACCGCGCGATCATCGGTCAATTTCGAAGCCGCAAGGCGCCCAATCAAAAGGCTGCCACGCGCCGGCGACTACGCGGCGCGGAACCGTCCTATCCCGGCGCATGATGAAAGGCCACGGGCCGTATTTGCCACAGGCCGCTATTTGAACGAATGGATCAGGTCCAGCGAAGTGACGGCGACCGCCAGGTTGACGCCGGTCTGTGCCTGGACACTGAGCGGCTGCAGCGAAAAGGCGCTGTCGAGGCCGCCGACCAGGAGATTGGCGCCGCCACCGGTGACCACGCTGGCCTCGGCGTTCACGCCATAATAGCTGCCGGCAAGGTCGCCTTCATCGTGGTTGCGGGTCGCCGCCAGGACCGCCCATACCAGCTGGCCCTGATGCGTCCGGCCGACATCGACGCCGAGCTTGGAAATCACCCCGGTATAGACTTCGGAGGGGCCGCCACGATGCGGACGAAAGACACAGGAAACACCCTTGTTGGAGGTGACGAGATAGGCCGTGCCGCCGTCGATGGTGCAGTCGAGCACGCCGAGCTGGAGTTTGCTGGCGCTGGCGGGAGCGGCAACGACGGTCGTGGCGAGAACAGCGGCACAAGCGAGTTTCTTGATCATGGCAGGGTCCTTTCGAAATTGCCTTGTACAAACGGCTGAGCACGCCGAGCGTTCCGCCGAAAACTTGGCGCCAGCAAGGCGAAGCTAAACGCAGGGTTGTCGGAGTGCGGAAACGGAGGCCCGATTAACCGGCCGCTCAGCCGGCACTGGTGCGGGCCAGGCCGTCCTTGGCCGGCTGGTAGGTCGGATTGAGGTGCACGGCCTCGCGGTAGGATTTCGCGGCCCTGACCTTGTCGCCGCGCCGCTCGTAGATCAACGCCTGGTTGGACCAGGCCTCGGCATTCTTGCCGTCGAGCTTGATCGCCATGTTGAAGTCGGCGAAGGCATTGTCCTCGTCGTTCATGGCAAGGTAGGAGAGGCCGCGTCCATTGTAGGGCTCGGAGGCGTCCGGCGCCAACGAAATGGCGGTCGAGAAATCCTCGATGGCAAAGGCGTGCTGGCCCTGGCTCTGGTAGATCAGGCCGCGATTGTGATAGGCGCGCGCATCGGTCGTGTCGAGCTGGATGGCTTTCTGGAAATCGTTGAAGGCTTCCTGGACCCGGCCCGCCCTGCGGTAGAGATTGCCGCGGCCGATATAGGCGGCGTCATAGTTGGAATTGATCTGGATCGAGCGATTGTAGTCGGCGAGCGCGCTCGCCTGATCGCCGAGGAAGCGCTGGATGAGCGCACGGTTCGAATAGGCCTGGTAAAAATTCGGATTGAGCTGGATGGCGGTGTTGAAGTCCTTCAGCGCCGCCTGGTACTGGCCGCCGCGGCCATAGGCCGAGCCGCGCACATTGTAGGCTTCCGGATCCTGGGGGTTGCGCTGGATCACCGCCGACAGCGAGGAGATGTTCTCGCTCGAGCCTTGCGCCTTGTCGATGTTGTTGAACTCGCCGGTCGGAACGCTCTGGCAGCTGGCAAGCGCCATCCCGGAAAGCAGGGCTGCCGTCAGGGCGAGGCCGCGCCACGCGGTTCTGCGCTCTACGGTGATTGCGTCCATGTCTGCCCTGTCCTTACTGCGCCGTCTGGTCCGTTCCCCCTCCGAACCGGCATCTCTCCCAACCGGTCCTCTCGGACCGGGTCGAACTCACAACAAAAAGGTGGCGGCGATTCCGCATCGCGCCACCTTGGATATCCTTGGAAAAGGACGAAAAATTGACGTCAGAACCGCGGCGGACGCGGAGCACCGGCACCGGCAGCACCGGCCGCGACCGGACGCGGGGTCATCGGCAGCAGGCCTTCGCGCTGGGCGCGCTTGCGGGCCAGCTTGCGGGCACGGCGCACGGCTTCCGCCTTTTCACGGGCGCGCTTCTCGGAGGGCTTTTCGTAATGTCCGCGCATCTTCATTTCGCGGAAGATGCCTTCGCGCTGCATCTTTTTCTTGAGCGCGCGAAGCGCCTGATCAACATTGTTGTCGCGGACGAGTACCTGCACGTGCAATCCTGTCTTTCGGGTTTGAAATCAACAGGCAAGCGGCTACAGCCGCAAGCCTCCGCGGCGCGTTACACCACGAATTGGGGCGGCTGATAGCAGAATCAAGGGGCTCTGTCCACAGCCGATTGAGAGGCGGTGCCGATCCCGAAACGAACAACCCGCCTCAGGGCCGTCCTTGGTGTGAATCAGCACCATATCGAGATTAGTAGCATAGCTGCCGGCACAAAGCAAGAACAAAATTCGCCTTGGGCCAGATAGGCGCCGCTACGCCGTGGCCAGGTGGAGCTGCTCGAAACCCTCGAAGAACTCGCCGTAGTCGCAGGTTATTTCCTCGCCGGCGGCGATGTCTCGAGTCGCGGTGGCCCCGCCATATTGCGAAAAGTCGGTGTTCGGCTTGTCGGCGTGGTTCATGAAGCGGCCATTGTCGACCTCATAGACCATGAAGCCCGGCCGGTCCGGACTGGGATAGGCATATCTGTCGAGCAATTCCTTGAGGTGCGGCGGCGCCGTCTCGTATCTTTCCATCGGGATCAGCCGGTCGAAGTCCGGATCGAGCCGCCAGATCTGCGCCCCTTTCCGGATCGGCTCGGCGGCGAACACGCCGACGCCTTCGATTGCGCTTGCAGCGATATAGGTCCTGATCAGCAGCATGTTTCCAACCCGTTTTCGAGGAGAAGACGGAATCGTCAAATCGCCGGGAAAAGCAAGACCGGTTTTTCCGGTATTGCGGCTGGCGGGCCGACGCCGACCGCGAAAACGCTTCACGTGCGGGTGATCGAGACACCGCCGTCGGCGAACAGTGCCGTGCCGGTGGTGAAGCTCGATGCATCGGAAGCCAGGTAAAGCGCCGAGCGGGCGATCTCCTCTGGCTCGGCGACGCGCTTCAAGGCATGCAGGTTTTCGACGAAGGCTCGCGATTCCGGTGTCTTGAACGTTGCCGAAGGCGTGTCGGTGCCGCCGGGCAGCAGCGCGTTGACCCGAACGCCCTTGGCGCCATATTCGGCGGCTAGAACCTGCGTCAGTCCGATCAACCCGGCCTTGCTGGCGGCATAGCTGGTCATGCCGGGCATGCCGACGGTGTGGCCGACGAAAGTGCAGGTGAAGATCAGCGATCCGCCGCCGCGTTCGACCATCGCCGGCACCTGATATTTCGCGCCAAGGAATGCGCTGGTCAGGTTGGTATCCAACGTTTCTCGCCAGCCCTCCAGCGAGAGGTCGGAAATCGGACCCATCTCGCCGACCGAACCGGCATTGTTGAAGGCGATATCCAGCCCGCCGAAGTTCTCGACCGCCACCTCGACAAGGGCTTTTGCATGGGCTTCGTCGCGAACATCGCCGGCAAGCGCAACGGCCGTACCGCCGGCGTCCGCGATTTCGGCTACGAGCGCATCGAGTTCGGCCTGGCGGCGGGCCGCGACGACCACCCTGGCGCCTTGCTCGGCAAAGAGCTTTGCCGTGGCGCGGCCGATGCCGGAACTGGCGCCGGTGACGATGGCGACTTTGTTGGCAAGTGTGAACATTTTCTGCATTCTTTTTTCGCGCCGGCTCCGGCCGGCAATTGGATGCTTGGTCGCAAATCGGGGCGGTGCGGACCACCCGATACTTGCGCAGGCATCTGCGAAGATTTCTTGACGCCGGAGGGGCAGAGGGCTACCAAGTCACCATTCAACCTTGCGGGTGGACGCGCCACCCATTCCAATGACCCCCCAAGACATAATGATCAAGTTGTTGGCCCCCGGCTTCGAGGGCGACAGCGAGTTGACGATCGCCCTTCAATCGGAATTTGGCAAAGGCTTTCCCCTTGAAAACCTCCGGCCGCTGCTGACGTCCGGCAACCTTCATACACAGGCCGCTGCCGCGTACTTGGTGGCCGAAGCCAATTCCAAAATGAGTTACAAGATGAATTGCGTCGTCGCGGAGATCGCCGATCTGCTCGACAGTGAATCTTCGGGTATCCGGTTCGACGCGATCGAGGCGCTTCTGGGATGCACGACGCCGGCCGATGGAGCCGTTCTCGGTCGCCTCATGCTGCGGCTGGATGACGAACATGCCGGTGTGCGGTGGAGGGTCGTCCAGTTCATCTGCCTTGCGGAGCGCTGGCAGCTAAGGCTTGCGGTGGAAAATGCCGCTACCCTGCGTCCGGACTCGGCTTTCAAGACACTGGTCAATGCTTATGGTCAATATAACATGCCGAGCGCCAAGGACCTGCCACGGTTGCTCGCGCATCCGGATGCCGTGTTGAGGCGCTTTGCTGCGGCAGTGGCTATTAGGCCGCGCCAGGTGATCGTCGAGCGCTTCGTGGCCATGGTGGAGCAGTCAGACGATGCGGAAATTCGTAAAATCGCCGCCGATTGCCGTGAGGGTTATTTGCGGCCGATCTATGCAATCGGGCCGTGCATCCTGAAGCGTGCTCCGGCTGACCCCTCAAAAGGCGAAGCTCAGAAGAGCGACCAGTGAAAGCACGGCGCAAAACGGCAAGCGCCGTCGCAAACAGGGGCAAGGCGACTATCGCCTAAGCAGCCAGCCGAGCCGATCGAGCGAAAATGCGTAGCTGACAGCGATCAGCAGGGCGACGGCAATGCCGGCTGTCGTGTAACCGGCCAGGTGGAATCCGGCAGCGCCGCCGAACAGGATGACGAGTTCGAGCACCAGCCGCAAACCGCCCGGCACCGGAACCGGCGCCCGCCCCGAGCGGCTCGGATCGTTCGGCACCGCGAAGATTCCCCAGAGCGCGGCGGCAACGAACGGCAATGCCACGGCAAGGATCCAGCGCCACATGCCCGCTGAGAGGCTCCAGCCCGCCATGCCGAGGCCGAGCAAAGCGGCGAGCTCCAGCAAGAAGCGCAATGTCAGATTCCACCAGACGTTACCCACCGCCATAATCCTCCGATCGTCAGGCGACGGATAGCGGTGGAAGGCAATTGCATCAACCTGCCCGGATGCGGCTTTTTCACCACGGCGCAAAACGGCAAGCGCCGTCGCAAACAGTGCAAGGCTGGCAGCACGGTTTCGCTAGTGATACAAGCTCGCGCGCCGGGGTTGGCTGATCTGCCCGGCCGCCATTTGCGAGGCCTGCAACGTTGAAGAAATACTCGGTATTCGCCATCGCCCGCGAGGCCATGCGCGGCCATAAGGGTTGGGAGGAACAGTGGTCCTCGCCGGAGCCGAAGAAGGAGTACGACGTCATCATCGTCGGCGCCGGCGGCCACGGCCTGGCCACCGCCTATTATCTCGCCACCGTGCACGGCATCACCAATGTTGCGGTATTGGAAAAAGGCTGGCTCGGCGGCGGCAATACCGGGCGCAACACCACCATCATCCGCTCGAACTATCTCTACGACGAGAGCGCCGGCATCTACGACCATGCGCTGAAGCTGTGGGACGGGCTCAGCCAGGAGCTCAACTACAACGTCATGTATTCGCCGCGCGGCGTCATGATGCTCGCCCACAACATCCACGACATCCAGGTGCTGAAACGCCACGTCCATGCCAACCGGCTGAACGGCATCGACAATGAATGGCTGACGCCGGAGCAGGCCAAGGAATTCTGCCCGCCGCTCAACATTTCGCCCGGTGCGCGCTATCCGGTGATGGGCGCCTCCCTGCAGCGCCGCGGCGGCACGGCGCGTCACGATGCGGTTGCCTGGGGCTATGCGCGCGGCGCTTCGGCGCGTGGCGTCCACATCATCCAGAATTGCGAGGTCACCGGCGTCAAGCGGGCGCCGAACGGCGCGGTCACCGGCGTCGAGACGACGTGCGGCTTCATCGGCGCCAGGAAGGTCGGCGTGGTTGCCGCCGGGCACTCATCGGTGATCATGAACATGGCCGGCGTGCGCATGCCGCTGGAAAGCTATCCGCTGCAGGCGCTGGTGTCGGAGCCGGTCAAGCCGGTGGTGCCTTGCGTGGTGATGTCGAACACCGTGCATGCCTATATCTCGCAGTCCGACAAGGGCGAGCTCGTCATCGGCGCCGGCACCGACCAGTATGTCTCCTATTCGCAGACCGGCGGGCTGCACATTTTGCAGCATACGCTGGACGCCATCTGCGAGATGTTCCCGATCTTCACGCGCATGAAGATGCTGCGCTCATGGGGCGGCATCGTCGATGTGACGCCGGACCGTTCGCCGATCCTGGCCAAGACGCCGGTGCCCGGCCTCTATGTCAATTGCGGCTGGGGCACAGGCGGCTTCAAGGCGACGCCGGGTTCGGGCCATGTCTTTGCCCATACGATCGCCAGGGACGATCCGCACCCGATCAACGCGCCCTTCACCATAGAGCGCTTCCGCACCGGCCGCCTCATCGACGAGGCGGCGGCGGCGGCGGTGGCGCACTGATGATGACCGAGATGGCCGTCGCCATGCCGCTGATGCTCGCCGGCGAGCAAGGCCTGTTCCATATCCCCACGCCAGAGGAGGTGCGCCTGCAGCCCATCAGCCGCGTCGGCGATGAAGCGGATTGGCCGTTTTCCGTCGACGAGGGTGTACTCGCCTGCGCGTGGAGCGCCGGTCAGAGAGTGGTCACCTTTATGGAGAACCGGCCAGCCGATCTCGAGGAAGGCGAAAAATTCGAGCGGCGCCACGTCATCGTGACGACCGAACCGATGACGCTTTCGGTCGGCAATATGGCGTATCGCGACCTTTTTCGCCCGATAGCCAGCATCGAGGAGCGCATCCGGCTGGTCGCCCCCTTCGTGACGATGGGCCAGAGGCTTTGCGACCAACCTGCCGGCGCTCGCGTCGGCCACGGCGAACTGTAGGACCAACCATGCTTCTCATCCGCTGCCCCTATTGCGAGGAAGAGCGTCCGGAGCTCGAATTCCGCAACGCCGGCGAGGCGCATATCGCGCGTTCCCCAAACATCGCCGGCGAGACTGACGATGACTTCGAAAAGTTCTTCTTCATCCGCTCAAATCCCAAAGGCATCATCTATGAGCGCTGGCGGCACATGCATGGCTGCGCGCGGTTCTTCAATGCCGTGCGCGACACCGTCAGCGACAGGTTCCTGATGACCTACAAGGCTGGCGAACCGAAGCCCACCAAGCTGCCGGGAGCCGCCAAATGAGCGCCACGTTCCGCATTGCCGGCGCCGGGCGGCTCAAACAGGCAAAGATAGCTGGCTTCAGCTTCGACGGCCGCCCCTATACCGGCATCGAGGGCGATACGTTGGCCTCGGCGCTGCTTGCAAACGGCGTCCATCTCGTCGGCCGCTCGTTCAAGTACCACCGGCCGCGCGGTTTTCTGTCGGCTGGCGCCGAAGAGCCGAACGCGCTGGTCGAGATCAAGCGCGACGCGGCACGCAAGACGCCGAACGTGCGTGCCACGGTGCAGGAACTCTATGACGGATTGACCGCACAGTCGCAGAACCGCTGGCCGTCGCTCGCTTTCGACATCGGTGCCGTCAGCAGTATTGCCTCACCGATGCTTTCGGCCGGCTTCTACTACAAGACCTTCATGTGGCCGAAGGCCGCGTGGAAAAACCTCTACGAGCCTAAGATCCGCGCCGCCGCCGGTCTCGGCGTCGCTCCTGACCAGCCGGATCCCGACCACTATTCGGCGCGCTTCGCCCATTGCGAGGTGCTGGTACTTGGCGGCGGTGCCGCGGGCATCGCCGCGGCATTGGCCGCGGCCGAGACCGGCGCGCGCGTTATCCTTGCCGACGAGCAGGCAGAATTCGGCGGCAGTCTGCGCTTCGAGAGCGGCGCGAAGATCGAAGGCCAGGACGGCTTTTCCTGGGCGCAATCGGCTCTCGCCAAGTTGAGCGCGATGGACAATGTCCGCGTGCTGCCGCGTACCACGGCCTTCGGCTATTACGCGCAGAATTTCGTCGGGCTGGTCGAGCGCGTCAGCGACCATCTGCAGAACCCCGGCCGCGACCTGCCGCGCGAGCGGCTGTGGCAGGTTCGCGCCAAACGCGTGGTGCTGGCGACCGGCGCCATCGAGCGCCACATGGTGTTTGCCGACAACGACCGGCCGGGCATCATGCTGGCGTCGGCGGCGCGCACCTATCTCAACCATTACGGCGTCGCCGTCGGCAGGAATATCGGCGTCTATACGGCGAACGATTCCGCCTATGCGGCGGCGATCGACCTGAAAAAGGCCGGCATCAACGTGGCGGCGATTGTCGACCTGCGCGACAACCCGACCGGGCCGGCGATCGACGAGGCGAGGGCGCTCGGCATCGAGGTCAATTTCGGCCGCGCGGTGATCCGCGCCGGCGGCAAATTGCGGGTGTCGTCGATGACCGTACAGCCGAAGAATGGCGGCGGCGAACGCACCATGCCGGTTGACGCAATCCTGATGTCGGCCGGCTGGACGCCATCGGTGCATCTGTTCTCGCAATCGCGCGGCAAGGTCGCCTTCAATGACGAGACCAAGCGCTTCGTGCCCGGAATTTATGCGCAGGACTGCGTATCGGTCGGCGCCTGCAACGGCACCGACGGGCTGTCGGCGACGATCGACGAGGCCTACGCGGCCGGCGCCAAGGCGGCCAAGGACGCCGGCAGCAGGCCGGCCAAGGGCACCAAGCCGAAGGTCGACGCCGGCGAGAGCTGGTCGCGCGGCATGCTGGGTGCAGCACCCGGTGCCGGAGCGGATACGACGGTCAAGGCCTTTGTCGACTTCCAGAACGACGTCACCGCTAAGGACATCCGCCAGGCAGTGCATGAGGGCATGCGCTCGATCGAGCACGTCAAGCGCTTCACCACCAATGGCATGGCGACCGACCAGGGCAAGACCTCCAACATGCACGGCCTGGCGATTGCCGCCGAGACGTTGGGCAAGCCGATCCCGCAGGTCGGGCTGACGACGTTCCGCGCGCCCTATACGCCGGTGACATTCGGCTCGATCGTCGGGCACGCGCGGGGTCCGCTGTTCGACCCGACCCGCAAGACGGCGATCCATCCCTGGGCAGAGCGCCAGGGCGCGGTGTTCGAGGATGTCGGTCAGTGGAAGCGCGCCTGGTATTTCCCGAAGCCGGGCGAGGACATACATGCCGCCGTCGACCGCGAATGCGTCACGGTGCGCAAGACAGCCGGCCTGTTTGACGCCTCGACGCTGGGCAAGATCGAGGTGGTCGGGCCGGATGCGGCCAAATTCATGGAACTGCTCTACACCAATCCATGGGAGAAGCTCGAGCCCGGCCGCTGCCGTTACGGCATCATGCTGCGCGAGGACGGCTTCATCTATGACGACGGTGTCGTCGGCAGGCTTGCACCCGACCGTTTCCATGTGACGACGACGACCGGCGGCGCGCCGCGCGTCATGAACCATATGGAAGACTATCTCCAGACCGAGTTCCCGCATCTCAACGTCTGGCTGACCTCGATCACCGAGCAATGGGCGGTGATTGCCGTGCAGGGACCGAAGTCTCGCGACATCATTGCGCCGCTGGTCGAGGGCATCGACATGTCGGATGAGGCGCTGCCGCATATGTCGGTGCGCGAAGGCCGGATCTGCGGCGTGCCGACCAGGCTGTTTCGCATGTCGTTCAGCGGTGAGCGCGGCTTCGAGGTCAACGTGCCGGCCGATTACGGCGAGGCAGTCTGGGAAGCGCTATGGGCCGAGGGCCAGAAGCATGGCGCCTGTGCTTACGGCACCGAGTCCATGCATGTGCTGCGCGCTGAAAAGGGCTACATCATCGTCGGCCAGGATACCGACGGCACGGTGACGCCGGACGACGCCGGGCTCGACTGGGCGGTCGGCAAGAAGAAGACCGACTTCGTCGGCATTCGCGGCATGGCGCGGCCGGATCTGGTCGCCAAGGGCCGCAAGCAGCTTGTCGGCCTGAAGACCAGGGATCCCAAGGTGGTGCTGGAGGAGGGCGCGCAGATCGTCGCGGACCCGAAGCAGGCAATCCCGATGAAGATGATTGGCCATGTCACCTCGAGCTATTGGTCGCAAAATTGCGGCCGCTCGATCGCGCTGGGGCTGGTCGCCGGCGGCCGCGATCGCACGGGCGAGACGCTCTATGTGCCGATGCCGAACGGGGTGATCGAGGTGGAGGTCACCGGCATGGTGTTCTTCGACGAGAAGGGGGAGCGCCTCAATGGCTAAGGCCGCTTTGAAAACCGACGCCGCCGGACCCTCAGTCGAACGCCGTCCGGCTCTCGCCGGCCAGTCGCTTTCCGCCGCCGGCGTTACACTTGCCGTGCTGCCGCCGGCCGAGCGCATATCGCTGCGCGCGCCGGAAGCCTCGATTGCGGCACTTTCGAAAGCGCTCGGCGTCGTTCTGCCGCAAAGGCCGAAAACCTCGGCGGCAAAGGCCGGACGCACGGCCTTGTGGCTCGGGCCGGACGAATGGCTGGTCATCGACGAGAGCGGAAAAGATCCGCTCGCCGACTGCGCAAGCATTTCCGTACTGCATTCGGCGGTCGGCATCTCGCACCGCAACGTCGCCATATCGGTTACCGGTCCGGCTGCCGCGGCGACGATCAATGCCGGCTGCCCGCAGGATCTGTCGCTCGACGCCTTTCCGGTCGGGGCGGCGTCGCGTACCATTCTCGGCAAGGTCGAAATCGTGCTGTTGCGCACGGCGGCCGACGCGTTCCGCGTCGAATGCTGGCGTTCCTTTTCCGATTATGTCTTTACTTTTCTGTCGGAGGCAGCGCGCGACGCGGCAGCATAGGCATGTTCGCCGCGCCCGACCGTTCTGCGACAGCGAGCCGAGGGAGAATGCAAATGCCGCCGAACTCCGCGCCGAAGTCGCCGGTCAAGACGCCGGCCGTGCGCTCTTTCGAAGACGAGCAGCGCACTGGGACGGATATCGAAGAGGAACTCGAGGAAGGCCTCGAGGATACATTCCCGGCCAGCGATCCGGTGTCGATCACCGGAACGGCCATTCCCGGCGCACCGGCAAGACCCGGCAAGCCCAAAAGCGTGGTGGGACAGAAGCGCAAGAAGTGATCTGCGCGGGGTGACAAAAAGCAGGGCTGAGGCCGGCACGATGGGCGGCCGGAAATTGCTGCCGCCCTTTCGTTTCCTCACCGCGTATTGTCGCCCGATCGGCTCAGAAGCTGCTTGGCACGATCCACGGGTCGATGCCGATGCCGAGCCTCGGGCCCTTGCTGCCGGCCTTGTGGGCCGCGGCATCGGCCTTTTCAAGCGATCCGGTTGGCGCGCAATCAAGCTTAGCACCGGTTTTGGTGTCGACGCAGGCCGCTTCTTGCTTGGCTGGCTGACTGCTGCCGGCAAATGCGGCGCCAGAGAGCGCCAGCAGGGCGGCGAGCGTGAGGATTGCCTTCTTCATCGTCGGTCTCCGGTTCAGCTATTGAATTTCTCGTACATGTACGGCATTGCGCACAGATACGCCCTGGCCTCCCGGTGTTCAAGCAAAATCGTACGCGTACGGAGAATTGCCGAACGCTCGGCGCCGCAGCGCAGATCGGTCGGAGAAGATCCTGCAGATCGGGAGGAGCGCCGCTCTTCAGCAGTTGACCGGCGGCGTGAGCGGCGCAATCTCGTGCGCGGCGATGGCTTCGAGCATGATGTCGCCGATCCGTGTGATGAACGTCGTCTGGTCGCCGAACGGGTAGAACGGGAAGGTGATCAGCAGCGAGATGGCGCCGTGGCCGACCGCCCACAGCATGGCGGCGATGGCGCGTGGATCGCCTTTGAGCCTGCCGGCGGCAACGCAGGCTTCGACCCTCGCGATCAGCACTTTCATCGCCGGGTTGCCGCTCTCCATTTCGGCGAAGGTCTTTCCGGCTGGCGGCCTGACTTTTTCGGTCATGAAGACGGTGCGGTATTCGTTGGGATTTTCCAGCCCAAAGGCGGCGTATTCGACAAGCACCGCCTTGAGCGCCTCGATCGGGTCGTCGGCCGTATGATTTGCGATGCGCCTGGCCAGGGTCTCGAAGGCATCCTCGGCCAGCGCGAACAGGATGTCCTGCTTGTCGGCGAAATAGGAATAGACCGACATCGGCGCATAGCCAACGCGCTTGGCGAGCTTGCGGATGGTGAGGCCGTCATAGCCTTCTTCCTGGACAAGCTTGTGCGCGGCGTCGACAAGTTCGGAACGCAGTTCGGCCTTTTGTTTTTCGCGGCGCTCCTGGACGCTTAGCTGCAACTTTCTACTGCCTTATGACTGATGGCTGGATGCAGCATATATACGCTGTACGGCGTCGGGCAAGGGTGGCACGAAGCAGAAGCTTGACTGTCGCATGGCTGGCGATCGCGCTCGGCTTCGCCATGGAAGCTCTCATTCTGACCGTCAGATTTGCGGCAGGTGCCTACCCGGCGACGACGCAGGTTCTGATCGAACTGGCGCAAGGCGTGACCTGGTCGTTCTTCGTCTGCGCCGGCGTCAGCCTCGGCACGGCGCTCACCAAGGTGCGAGCCTCGCTCGGTGGCCTGATCGGTGCGATTTCGGCGCCACTGGCGATGGGCATCGCCAAAGGGACGCAAAAGGTTATGGTCAGCGCGCTGGACGCGGCGGCAAAGCCGGCCATCCTGTCGCTCACGACGCTCGGTGTGCTGCGGGCGATCGAATACGGGCTGCTCGGCTGGGCACTGGCGTCGTTGGCATCGAAGGAAGAACCGCGTCCGCTCCATTTCGCGCTGGCAGGCGCCCTGATAGGCGCGGTATTCGGCGGCGGCATCACGGTGCTGACCATCGAGACGGCCGCGGCGAACGACGCTGCTCTCGCAATGCCACAGGCGATCGCAACCGGCCTCAACGAGATCGTGTTCCCAATCGGTTGTTCACTGGTCGTCTACATTGCGCTGCAGGTCAGCCGTCACATGAAGTACGTCGCGGCCGAAGCTAAATAGATTTGGCACAGATAGATTTGGGCTTCTCCGCCCGACGAGAGTCAGACCGCTTCCGGCTGGCGTTCGATCAGCGTCAGCGTCAGCCAGCGCGCGGTCAGCGCCGGTTTTTTCGAGCCCTCGATCTCGATCGTCACGTCGTGCGCCGTTTGCACCCACCCCGACGGCCTGACCTTGACGTCGGCCAGCACGAAACGGGTGCGGATGCGCGAGCCGGTCTTCACCGGCGCCAGGAAGCGCAGCGAATCGAAGCCGTGATTGACGCCCATCTTGCTGTTTTCCAGCGGCGGCATGGTTTCGAAGGTCATCGCCGACAACAGCGAAAGCGACAGGAAGCCATGCGCGATGGTGCCGCCGAACGGCGTTTCGCGGCTGGCGCGTTCCGGATCGCAATGGATGAACTGATGGTCGTCGGTGGCATCGGCGAACTGGTCGATCATGCGCTGGGTGACGACCCGCCATGGCGACACACCGACTTCCTTGCCGACGTTGGCCAGAAGCACATCGAGACTGATCGGTTCCACGCTGATGTCCTCCATCTTCACCCCCGGCATTTCACTCGCCGGATGGCGTGCGTCTCATTCCTTGAACAATGTCAGCCCGTGTTGCACCGACTGCCCGCCATCGATCGGCAGGATGGCGCCGGTGACATAGCTGCCGGCCCGGCTGCACAAATAGAGCGTTGCGCCGGCAATGTCATCCGGTGCGCCGATGCGGCCGATCGGAACGTGGTTGCCGATATGTCTTGCCTGGTCCTCGGTGCCGGTGGCGAAGGCCGTCATCCGGCTCTGGAAAGGGCCAGGCGCAAAGGCGTTGACGGTGATGCGGCGGGCGGTGAACTCGATTGCCAGGATGCGCGTCAGGTGGTGAACCGCGGCCTTCGAGGCCGAGTAGGAGTAGGCATCTTCGGCTAAAGGCTGCGTGCCCATCACCGATCCGAGGTTGATCACCCGGGCCGGGTCGGCGTCGCTGGCCGCGGCCTCGAGCAGAGGCAGCAATTCGCGCGTCAGGTGGAAGACCGAGGTGACGTTGACGCCGAACACCTTGGCCCAGGCATGGTAGGGAAAGCTTTCCAGCGGCGCGCCCCAGGAGATGCCGGCATTGTTGACCAGGATATGCAGCCGCTCGGTCCGCGCCCTGACCTCGGCCACAAGCGCCGCAATGCCGGCCTCGCTGGAGACGTCGCCGGCAAAACCTTCCGCCCGGCCGGATGCGCCAAGGCCGTTCAACTCGCCCGCTACCCTGACGCAATCCTCGCTCTTGCGCGAGGCGATCATCACCGCGGCGCCGGCCATGACCAGAGCGGTCGCCGCCATGCGGCCGATGCCGGTCGCGGCGCCGGTGACCAGCGCCGTCTTGCCGGCGACTGAGAACAGCTCGTCCAGATAGCTCATCGAATTCCTCCGTGCAGTTCACCGCGCTTTGGTTCAGGAAGCGGCTTCGCGTCGACAAGGCTAGCCGAACTTCGATCATGCTTGCCATGGGTAAAGTAGCTGGGGTGGGGCACGCTTTAGCGGCTGAATGGTTAAGCCCGAAATGCAAGGTGGTCATTCGGCCGTGACATGGGTCGGATGAATGATGCGGCCGTGCCCGTTAGCGAGCACCTTGGTAAGCTGTTCATTTCGCGCGTGAACCAGTCGTCGTTACTCCTCCGCCCCAGCCGCAGGCGGGTCTTGAGGAGTTGGGAGGTGGCCGAGCAGTGGGGCGGGACTGACATTCGTATTCGTGGACGGGGACTATGCTTTCGGGGGGAAAGCCATGGGTAAGAAACAACGCACCGTCCTGCTGGCAGCGGTTTTTGCGACTGTCTTTGGCGTCTTTTTGCTGATCCTGATCCTGCAGATGATCAGTTTTTTAGAGGACTAGACCGAAGCGAAACGCGTCCCTTTCCGGAGGGGCTCTACCGCAGGCTTTCCAGCTCGCGGATGCGTTTGGCGCCGTCGGCCTCGAGCTGCCTTGTGACGGCGCCGATCAGCGCTTCGGCAACGACGAAAAGGGCGGCGGATGAGTCCCAGGCCGAAGGCACGGCGGTGCGCCCGGCGATGACGTGGCGGGCGAAGCGGGCGATCGGCGACAGCCACTGGTCGGTAAACAGCACGATCTGCACGCCACGCTGGTTGGCCGTCTCGGCAAAGCGGACCAGGCTGTCCTGGTAGCGCCTGATGTCGAAGATCACCAGCACGTCGCGCTTACCCATGTCGATCAGTCGGTCGCGCCAGACGCTTTCCTGCCCGCCGAGGTGAAAAACGTTGGGCTGGATGATGGCGAGGTGGGCGGCCATGTAGCGCGCCAGCGGGTCGGTGAAGCGGCCACCGATCAGGAATGTCTTGCCGCGCCGGTCGGCAAGCTTGGCGACGATGTCGGCAAGCTGTTTGTCCGAGAGATGCCGGAAGGTCTCGCGCATGTTGTCGAGGGTCGCCTCCAGCATCGGCGACACGGCGCTGCTGCCCGGCGATGGCGGATTGAGCGTGCGCGAGGCCGGCGACTGCAATTGCGCCGCCAGCTCGTCTTGCAGCGTCGACTGGAATTCCGGATAGTTCTGGAAGCCGAGCCGGGCGACGAAACGCAGGATCGTGGGCGATGATACGCCGGCCGTAGCCGAGAATTCGGCGACCGTCTTCAGCCCGATCAGCGGATAGCTGGCGATCAGCGCTTGCGCTGCGCGCCGCTCGCCTGCCGGCATGGTGCCGATGCGGTCGGAGATCAGTTCGGCAATGCTGGAAACCATGTTTTTCCCCACCCTGGCCGTGCCGTTAGCGCATTATCGAAATCGCGTTTGACAAAGCCGGCCAAACTGTATGAAATCATCCGCAGGGACGCAATGAGGCAAAATACGTAACATACGATACAGCGCTCCCCGGGGACAGCAGACAATGGAGACAGCACGGCCCGCCAGCCTTGCATCGCCTGAAACCGTAAGGGTGACGAACCCCGGCGGATCGAGCCCCTTCGTGCTGACCTGCGACCACGCCTCCAATTTCCTGCCACCGGAATTCGGAACGCTCGGCCTTGCCGCCGAGGATCTTTCCCGCCACATCGCCTGGGATCCCGGCGCCTTGCCGGTGGCGCGCCGCATGGCCGAGGCGCTCGATGCGACGCTGGTCGAGACCTGCATCTCGCGGCTCATCATCGACTGCAACCGCCCGCTCGACGCGCCGGACCTGATAGTGACGGTCAGCGCCAGCGAAAAAACCGTGGTCCCGGCCAACCAGGGACTTTCGGCCGACCAGCGGGAGGCGCGCATCGCGCTGGCGTGGCGACCGTTTCACGAGCGGATCGCAACGGTCATCGACGAGCGCCTGGCGGCCGGGCGGGAGACCAGGCTGGTCTCGATCCATTCCTTCACGCCGCTCTACAAAGGCAAAAGCCGGCCCTGGCACATCGGCATCATCCACGACGAGGATCGCCGGCTGGCGGCGCCGCTGATCGCGACACTGAAGCGGCTTGCCGGCGTCAGCGTCGGCGTCAACGAACCCTATTCGCCGGCCGACCGGGTCTATTTCACGCTGGAACGCCATGCGCGCTCGCGCGGGCTGCCCTGCGCAATGATTGAAATCCGCAACGACGAGATCGCCGGCGCGGCCGGGCAGCGGAAATGGGCGGATCTGCTCACCGGTATTTTTCTCAATCTGGAGCCCGAAGCGGCCAAGGCCTCCAGACCAAGCGCAGTCGGAAAGTCAGTTCAATCGGCCAGCTAAGAAACCAAAAGGGGACTTTAAAATGGTAGCACCGGGTTACAGCGAAGTTGACAAGAAGGAGGACCTGAAAGTTCTCCACGGAATGGGCTATGCTCAGGAACTGTCGCGAAGCATGAGCCGCTTCTCGAATTTCGCGATCTCGTTCTCGATCATCTGCATCCTCTCAGGCGGCATCAATTCCTTCGCGCAAGCGACGTCGTCCATCGGTGGCGCCGGCGCTGGCATCGGCTGGATCGTCGGGTGCATGGTTTCGGGATTTTTCGCGCTCGCCATGGCCCAGATCGCCTCTGCATTTCCGACCGCCGGCGGCCTCTATCACTGGGCATCCATCCTAGGGAACCGTTTCACTGGCTGGCTCACCGCATGGCTCAATCTGCTCGGCCTGATCACCGTGCTCGGCGCCATCAACATCGGTACTGCTTTCTTCTTCGTCGGCACTTTCGGCGGAGCCTTCGGCATGACCGGCACGCCTGGTGAGATCGTCGGGTTTGTCGCGTTCATCACCGTGTTGCAGGCGCTGCTCAATCATTTCGGCATCAAATTGACGGCTATGTTGACGGACGCCTCCGGCTTCCTGATCCTGGCAACGACAGCCGTGCTGATCGTCGCCTGCCTGATGTTTGCTCCAGCGATCGACATTACGCGGCTGTGGACGTTCACGAACTATTCGGGCGACGCGGGCGGCGGTGTTTTCCCGCAGTCCGATTCCATGACGTATCTCTTCCTGCTCTGCCTGCTACTGCCGGTTTACACCATCACTGGCTATGACGCGTCGGCGCATACTTCGGAAGAAACGTTGAGGGCGGCGCACTCGGTTCCGCGGGCAATCGTTTCGTCCGTAGTCTGGTCGTCGCTGATCGGCTGGGTGATGCTGTGCGCGATCGTACTGGCGATTCCGGATCTGGCGGCCGGCGCCAAGCAGGGCTGGAGCGTGTTCTTCGCCACGATGGACGCGATCTTGCCGGCGTGGCTGAAGACACTGCTCTATCTGGGCATCCTGATCGCGCAGTTCCTCTGCGGTCTGGCAACGGTCACCTCTGCCTCGCGCATGCTTTTCGCCTTCTCGCGTGACGGCGGCATGCCGGTCGGCTCGGCCTCGCTAGCCAAGGTCAGCCCGACCTGGCGCACGCCGGTCAATGCGATTTGGACGGCTGCTGTGCTCGAGGTCATCTATGTCTTTCTTGCCCAGTTCATCTCGGTCGGCGGCACGAACATCTATACCATCGTCGTCAATTCGACATTGGTGTTCCTGTTTCTGTCCTTCATCATTCCGATCGTGCTCGGCATGATGGCTTTCGGAACGGAAAAATGGCCGAACCCCGGCCCATGGAACCTCGGCGCCGGCCTGTTCAAGCTGTTTTGCATCCTGTCGGTCATCGGCATGGCGATCATCTTCTACATCGCCATCCAGCCGCCGAACGACAAAGTGCTCTATATCACCCTGGGCTTCATTGTGCTGACCGCGGTGCTTTGGTTCGGTTTCGAGAACCGCCGCTTCCAGGGTCCGCCCATCGGCGACCAGATCGCAAAGCGCCAGGCGGCAATCAAGGCAGCCGAGGTAGCCATAGGCGAAGCCGGCGCCTGACGCCCTCTCATGACCATGGCCGGCATTCGCGCCGGCCGTGGTTTTCGTTTCCTTTTCAAAGTGACAAGCCCGAAACGACAAGCGCTGGAGTGCCAAAGGAATGGCCGGAAATTTCTCGTTCGATCAGTTGAAGCAAGCGGTCTCCAGCGGCGAGGTCGACACGGTGCTGGCCTGCATCGTCGATATGCAGGGGCGGCTCGCGGGAAAGCGGTTCCTGGCCCGGTATTTCGTCGATTCCGCGCATGACGAGACGCATGGCTGCAACTATCTGTTGGCCGCAGACATCGATATGGAACCGGTGCCCGGCTACAAGGCGGCGAGCTGGTCGAAAGGCTACGGCGATTTCGTCATGAAGCCGGACCTTGCGACGCTGCGGCGCGTTCCGTGGCTGGAGAAGACGGCGCTGGTGATCTGCGACGTGCTCGACCACCATACCCATGACGATCTGGCGCATTCGCCGCGCGCCATGCTGAAGAAGCAGGTCAAGCGGCTGCAGGAACGCGGCTATATCGGCTATTTCGCTTCCGAGCTCGAATTCTATCTGTTCAGCGAGACCTACGATTCCGCCCGCAAGAAGCACTGGCAGGGCCTCGAGACGGCATCGCCCTACATCGGCGACTACCAGATCGGCATCACCACCAAGGAAGAAGGCGTCATGCGCCGGCTGCGCAACGAGATGGAGGCGGCCGGCATCCCGATCGAGAATTCGAAGGGCGAGTGGGGGCCAGGCCAGGAAGAGATCAATGTCCGCTACGCCGAGGCGCTCGACATGGCCGACCGCCACGTCATCCTGAAGAACGGCGCCAAGGAAATCGCCGAGTCCGAAGGCAAGGCGATCTCGTTCATGGCCAAGTACAATTACGGGCTGGCCGGCAATTCCAGCCACATCCATAATTCGCTGTGGAGCGCCGACGGCAAGACGCCGCTGTTCTACGATAAGAATGCCGAGTGGACGCTGTCGACGCTCGGCCAGCAATGGGCGGCCGGCCAGCTCAAATATGCCAAGGAATTCACCTGGTTCCTGGCGCCCTACATCAACTCCTACAAGCGCTTCCAGGCCGGCACCTTCGCGCCGACCAAGATCATGTGGAGCGAAGACAACCGCACTGCCGGCTTCCGTCTTTGCGGCGAGGGCACCAAGGGCATCCGCATGGAATGCCGCGTCGGCGGCGCCGATTTGAACCCCTATCTGGCTTTCGCCGCGCTGATCGCGGCCGGGCTTGCCGGCATCGATGAAAAGCTTGAACTGCAGAAGCCCTTCGTCGGTGATGCCTACCAGGCCTCGCAGCTGCCTGAAATTCCAAAGACATTGCGCGACGCCACCGCGACGCTGGCGGAATCGAAAATGCTGAGGCAGGCGCTCGGCGACGATGTGCTGGAACATTATGTCCACACGGCACACTGGGAACAGTTCGAGTACGACCGCCGGATTACGGACTGGGAACTGCACAGGGGGTTCGAGCGGTATTGACGGCGTTGCGCTTTACGCAATATTGTTGCGGTTATCGCACCAGCAACACGCAGGAGGCAGCGTTTGCCCAAAGGTAGAGCCCATGTCGACAAGGCGTGGTTCATGAGTCGAATGAAGGAGCGCAAGCTCACGGTACGCAGCATGGCCGGCCGCATGAACATACACTACAGCGCCTTGTCGCGGACACTGAACGGTGAGCGGCGTATGCAGGTCGACGAGATACGCAAGATTGCTGAAATTCTCGACCGGCAGGAAAGCGAGATATTGGTGCACCTCGGAAGTTCCAATGATGCGGCGAGGCCACCGGAGCCTGATCGCCGGTCTGGTTTCAAGGAGGGGCAAGTGGATTTCGTGGACGACATGAACGGCAACAAGGAAGAGTACATCGTGCCGCCTCGGGGTGCCGATCCGTTGTTTGGATGCATGGCCGGGACGCTCACCCTGCTTCCGGACGTCGACTATACCGCGCCCGCCGATCCGGATTGGGGCAATGTCTATGACGAGTGAGGGGGTTCTGCTCGACACATGCTTCATGCTGTGGCTGTCAACGGAGCAGCCGGTCACGAGGGCTGCGGTCGAGAAGGTGACCAGCGCACGCAAAAATGGCAGCGTGATCGCCGTTTCCGTGATGTCCGCCTGGGAAATCGGCATGCTTGTAGCCAAGGGCCGGTTGCCATTCATCAAGTCACCGCTCGCATGGTTCGAACGGTTCGTGCAGACCGGGGCAGCGAGCGTCGAGGGGATCGACAGTGAGCTTTTGGTCGAGTCTTCGTTCCTGCCCGGCGTCGTTCACAACGATCCAACGGATCGGATCATCATAGCCACGGCGCGCTCGAAAAACCTCGAGATCATCACCCGCGATCGCGCAATCCTTGCCTATGGCGCGGCCGGCTTCGTCAAAACAGTGCCTTGTTGATTTGGAGACCTCTTTGGAAACCGTGAAGATAAAATCCCCCGTCGACGGTTCGATCTATGCCGAACGGCCTCTTGCCACCGACCAGGCGATCGGTGCCGCGGTCGAACGTGCCAAGGCGGCGCAGGAGAAGTGGGCTGAGACGCCGGTCGTCGAGCGCGGCAAGTACATGCCTGCCATGCTGGAAGCGCTGGTCGCCATGACCGGCGAGATCGTGCCGGAGATCGCCTGGCAGATGGGCAGGCCGGTGCGCTATGGCGGCGAGTTCGGCGGCGTCAGGGAACGCGTCAGCTACATGGTCGAGATCGCCGAGGCGGCCTTGAAGCCGGTCATGGCCTCCAACCCGAAGGACGGCTTTCGCCGTTATGTGAAGAAGGTGCCACTCGGCGTGGTCATGGTGATCGCGCCGTGGAACTATCCCTATCTCACCGCCGTCAACACCATCGTCCCGGCGCTGATGGCGGGCAGCGCCGTCATCCTCAAGCATGCGGCACAGACATTGTTGGTCGGCGAACGGTTTCAGCAGGCGTTTGATAAGGCCGGCCTGCCCAAGGGCCTGTTCCAGAACCTCGTCCTGAACCACGCGCAGACTGAAAGGCTGCTCGGCTCCGGCAAGATCGACCATGTCAACTTCACCGGCTCGGTCGCCGGCGGCCGCGCCATCGAGAAGGCGGCGGCGGGCACATTCATGACGCTCGGCCTCGAACTCGGCGGCAAGGATCCGGCCTATGTGCTGCCGGACGCAAAGATGGACCATGCCGTTGCCAATCTGGTCGACGGCGCCTTCTACAATTCCGGCCAGTGCTGCTGCGGCATCGAGCGCGTCTATGTCCACGAGACGGTCTACGATGAATTCGTCGAGGGCTTCATTGCCGAGACTGGGAATTACGTCGTCGGCAATCCGCTCGACCAGGCGACCACCATGGGGCCGATGGCGCAGGCGCGCTTCGCCGACCTGATCCGCGAGCAGAAGGCCGAGGCGTTGCGCAAGGGCGCCAGGGCACACATCAATATGAAGGTGGCCAACGACAGGCAAGGTTCCCCCTATCTGGCGCCGGAAGTGCTGACCCAGGTCGACCACCAGATGAGCGTCATGCGCGAGGAAAGCTTTGGCCCGATCGTCGGCATCATGAAGGTGCGCAACGACGAGGAAGCGATCGCGCTGATGAACGACAGCCCCTATGGGCTGACGGCCTCGATCTGGACGCGCGACACCGGCCGCGCGTCGGCGATCGGCGATCGCGTCGAGACCGGCACGGTGTTCATGAACCGCTGCGACTATCTCGACCCGGCGCTGGTCTGGACCGGCGTCAAGGACACCGGCAAGGGCGCGGCACTGTCGGCCATCGGCTACGATAATCTGACCAGGCCGAAATCATACCATCTGCGCGAGGTGATCTAAGGTGGCGATCGACAAGCATGCGATCGCTGTTGAGGGGGAGTAATGGCGGATACACAACAATCGGCGCTGCCGGATCGTGAGGGTCCCGAGGGTATCGGCGGATGGCTTGTCCTGCCGATGCTCGGGTTGATGCTCACGCCGATACTGGGGTTGGTACAACTGCACAATACCGACTATCTCGGCTTCGACTGGCAGACCTTCAGTTTTTCTCAAGGTGCCCTGATTCTTGCCGAATTGGTGATATTCGGCATACTAAACCTATCGGCCCCGGCCCTATTATTGTTCTTCATGTTCAAGCGCTGGCAGATATTCCCCGGCTGGTACATGATTTGGGCATTCGCGATGCCGGTATATGCCGTTCTCGATCCATGGGCTGTGCATCTGGCTTTTCCCACCGCCGTTCCAGAATTGGCCGACGCGTACGACGCAGACACCGTGGGCGGAATTTCGCGCTCGATATGGGCCGCAGTCATCTGGGTTCCGTACATGATGCGGTCGGAACGTGTGGCCAACACCTTTGTGAACTAATGACATCCAAGAGCACGAAAGCAGTCAAGAAGGTCGAAATGACAAAACTCGTTTCCAAATGGAATTACCCGACGACCGTCCGCTTCGGCGCCGGACGCATCAAGGAGCTGCCGGAGGTGCTGGCGGCGACCGGCATCAAGCGGCCGCTGTTCGTCACCGATCCGGGACTGGCCAGGCTGCCGGTGGTGGCCTCGACGCTGAAGATCCTCGACGACGCCAAGGTGCCGTATGGCGTGTTTTCCGAGGTCAAGCCGAACCCGGTGGATTCCAACCTGACCGCCGGCATTGCCGTGTTCAAGAAGGGCAAGCATGACGGCGTCATTGCCTTTGGCGGCGGCTCGGCGCTCGACCTCGGCAAGCTGATCGCCTTCCAGGCCGGGCAGACACGGCCGGTCTGGGATTTCGAGGATGTCGGCGACTGGTGGACACGCGCCGATGCCGATGCGATCGCGCCGATCATCGCCGTGCCGACCACGGCCGGCACCGGCTCGGAGGTCGGTCGCGCCGGCGTCATCACCAATGAGGCGACCCATACCAAGAAGGTCATCTTCCATCCAAAGCTTTTGCCGGCGATCGTCATCGCCGATCCGGAGCTGTCGGTCGGCATGCCTGGCTTCATCACCGCCGGCACCGGCATGGATGCGCTCGCTCACTGTCTCGAAGCCTATTGCGCGCCGGGCTATCACCCGATGGCCGACGGCATCGCCGTGGAAGGCATAAGGCTGGTCTTCGAGAACCTGCCGAAAGCCTATGCCAACGGCAAAGATCTGGTCGCCCGCGCCAACATGATGAGCGCCGCCGCCATGGGAGCGGCCGCCTTCCAGAAAGGGCTTGGAGCGATTCATTCGCTGTCGCATCCGATCGGCGCGCTCTACGACACCCACCACGGCATGACCAACGCCGTGTTCATGCCCTATGTGCTGGCCTTCAACCGCGAGGCGATCGAGCCGCGCATCGCCCGGCTTGCCGCCTATTGCGGCATCAAGGGCGGATTCGACGGTTTTGCCAAGGCGATCATCAAGCTGCGCAAGGAGCTCAAGGTGCCGCATGCGCTGCCCAGCCTGATCAAGGGGCTCGACATGGACAAGAAACGCAAGGGCCTGATTGCCGACATGGCGGTGGTCGATCCGACCGCCGGCGGCAACCCGGTCAAGCTGACCAAAAAGGCGGCGCTGACGCTGCTCGAAAACGCCATCGCCGGCGCCGTCTGAGACAATTTTCGCATCGGAAATCGAGTTAGGAAAAGAGGCAAAGGAAAGGGGGAAAGATGAAAGGCAAGATCGAAACTAGTTAGCCGGAAAAAGAATCGCGAAGCGATTGCTACAGCCGGTTAAAAAGAGTTTACTTTTTCGTACTGCGGGGCATCGCTTTCACAAAGCTTTCATCTGGCTGTCACACGAAAACGATACCGCATCGCAGGCGTCCAACGGCGTCAGTTCAACGGAGAGAACACATGTTCAAATTCACGGGAAAACTGCTTTCCCTTTCGGCCGTCGCCCTGATGGCGACTTCTGCCATCTCGTCGGCCCAGTCCATGGATGAACTGGTCGCCGCAGCCAAGGCTGAAGGCCAGCTCACCACCATCGCGCTGCCCCATGACTGGTGCGGCTACGGCGCGGTCATCGACGGCTTCAAGGCGAAATATCCGGAAATCACAATCAATGAACTCAACCCCGATGCCGGCTCCGGCGACGAGGTCGAGGCGATCAAGGCCAACAAGGACAACAAGGGCCCGCAAGCGCCCGACGTCATCGACGTCGGCCTGAGCTTCGGCCCGACCGCAAAGAAGGATGGCCTGATCCAGGCTTATAAAGTGTCAACCTGGGACTCGATCCCGGACAGCGCCAAGGATGCCGAAGGCTTTTGGACCGGCGACTACTACGGCGTGCTTTCGTTTCTGGTGAACAAGGACCTGGTCAAGGAAGCGCCGGCCGACTGGGCCGACTTGCTGAAGCCGGAATTCGCCAATACCGTGGCGCTCGCCGGTGACCCGCGTGCTTCGAACCAGGCCATCCAGGCAGTCTATGCCGCCGGCCTTTCCGGCGGTGCGGCTGCCGGCGAAGCCGCCGGCACGGCTGGTCTCGACTTCTTCAAGAAGCTCAACGCCGCCGGCAATTTCGTGCCGGTCATCGGCAAGCCCGCGACGCTTGCCCAAGGCCAGACGCCAATCCTGGTGACCTGGGATTATAACGCGCTTGCCGGCCGTGATACGCTGAAGGGCAATCCGCCGGTCGACGTCGTCGTGCCGAAGACCGGTGTCGTCGCCGGCGTCTATGTTCAGGCGATTAGTGCCTACGCGCCGCACCCGAATGCTGCCAAGCTATGGCTGGAATATCTCTATTCCGACGAAGGCCAGATCGGCTGGCTGAAGGGCTATTGTCACCCGATCCGCTTCAACGACCTCGCCAAGAATGGCAAGCTCCCGGCTGATGTGATGGCCAAGCTGCCGCCGGCCGAGTCCTATGCAGCCGCGGTGTTCCCGACGCTCGACGAGCAGGGCAAGGCCAAGGAAGCCATCACCAAGAACTGGGATGCCGTCGTCGGCGCCAACGTCAAGTAAGACTTGAGATCAGCCGGGCGGCTTAGATCGCCGCCCGGCATACCTCCAGGACGGTAGCCGGCGCATGACCGATATCTCGTTGTCCGATCACGCTGTTGCCGGGAAGACCGCGCCTCCTGCCGACGCCCGCAGCATGAGGCTGCCGACGCAATGGCTTGGCGTTGCGCCTTTCTTCATCTTCGCCATCATGTTCCTGATCCTGCCCACGCTCTATCTGATGCTTGGCGCATTCCGGAACGATGCGGGCGAATTCACTTTCGAAAACATAGCGGCCTTGGCGCAGCCGTCGATCGTTGCCGCCTACTGGATCTCAATCAAGGTCAGCCTCGCCTCGTCGCTGATCGGTGCTTTCGCGGGGCTTGCCATTGCCATCGCCATCGTGCGCGGCGGGCTGCCGGAGTGGATACGCTCGGCGACACTGACCTTTTCCGGCGTGGCCTCCAATTTTGCCGGCGTGCCGCTGGCCTTCGCCTTTCTCGCGACGCTCGGCCGGCTCGGGCTCGCCACGGTGCTGCTCAACGTCTTGGTCGGCTTCAACATTTATGCCCATGGTTTCAACATCCTGTCGTTCTGGGGCCTGACGCTGACCTATGTCTATTTCCAGATCCCGCTGATGGTGGTGATCATCGTGCCGGCGATCGATGGGCTGAAGAAGGAATGGGGCGAAGCGGCGGCAACGCTTGGCGCGACCCAGGCGCAGTTCTGGCGCATGGTCGTCATTCCGGTGATCTGGCCAAGTTTCCTCGGCACCGTCATCCTCTTGTTCGCCAACGCGTTCGGTGCCATCGCCACCGCTTACGCTCTGACCGGCTCCTCGCTTAACATCGTCCCTATCCTGCTCTACGCGCAGATCCGCGGTGACGTGCTGCACAATGCCCATCTCGGCTACGCCATCGCTTTCGGCATGATCGTCATCACCGGGCTGGCCAATGTCTTCTACATCTGGTTCCGGACGCGCTCTGAGAGGTGGCTCAAATGAAGTCCGGCAGATTCTGGGCCTGGATCGTCTTCGCGCTGGGCGCGGCCTATTTCTTCATTCCGCTGATCGCGACCGTGGAATTCTCCATGCGCATGCGGCGCGGCGCGTATTCCTTCGATGCCTATCAGGTCGTGCTCGGCGATCCCCGCTTCCAGGCGACCTTCATCTATTCGGTGGTCGCCGCCATCTTCACCATCGTCCTTGGCGTGCTGGTGGTGGTGCCGGCGGCGTACTGGATTCGTCTGCGGCTCCCGCAGCTAAGGCCCGTCGTCGAGTTCATCACGCTGTTGCCGCTGGTCATCCCGGCCATCGTTATCGTCTTCGGCTACATCAGAATGTACGGGTCAAATTCACCGCTGCCGTTCCTGGCCAGCGACACAGGAGCCAATGCCTTGCTGGTCATCGGTTATGCGACACTGGCGCTGCCCTATATGTATCGCGCCGTCGACACCGGGCTTCGCACCATCGACGTGCGGACACTGACCGAAGCGGCGCAGATCCTCGGCGCCGGCTGGGGCACGATCATCACCCGGGTCATCCTGCCCAACGTGCTGATCGCGGTGCTGTCGGGCGCCTTCCTGACCTTCGCCATCGTCATCGGTGAATTTACCATGGCCAGCCTGCTCAACCGGCCTGCCTTCGGACCCTATCTGCAGAACGTCGGCGCCAACCGCGCCTACGAGCCGGCGGCGCTTGCCATCATCGCCTTCGCCATCACCTGGGGCTGCATGTCGCTGATCCAGATCCTGTCGCGCTTCGCGCCGCGATCGGCGAACCGTCCGAACTGACCCGAAGGAAAAAGCCATGACCGAGCCATTCCTCTCAATCCAGCATGTGCGAAAATCCTTCGGCCCCATCACCGTGGTGCAGGATTTCAACCTCGACGTCGAGCCGGGCGAATTCGTCTCCTTCCTCGGCCCGTCGGGCTGCGGCAAGACGACGGTGCTGCGCATGGTCGCCGGTTTCGAGGAGCCAAGCGCCGGCAAGATCGTCGTGGCCGGCAAGGACATCACCCGGCTGAAGCCCAACCAGCGCAATGTCGGCATGGTGTTCCAGGCCTATGCGCTGTTTCCGAACCTCACCGTGGCACAGAATATCGGCTTCGGGCTGAAGGTCGCCGGCATGCCGAAGGCCGATGCCGACAGGCGCGTTGCCGAGATGCTCGACATCATCAAGCTGCCGCAGATGGGCGACCGCTATCCCTATCAGCTCTCCGGCGGTCAGCAGCAGCGCATCGCGCTGGCGCGGGCGATTGCGCCCAAGCCGAAACTGCTGCTGCTCGACGAGCCGCTGTCGGCACTCGACGCCAAGGTGCGCGTGTCGCTGCGCGAGGAAATCCGCTCGATCCAGAAGAAGCTCGGCATCACCACCATCTTCGTCACCCACGACCAGGAAGAGGCGCTGTCGATTTCCGACCGTATCGCGGTGATGTATGGCGGCAAGGCCGAGCAAGTCGGCACGCCGTTCGAGATCTACAACCGGCCGGCAACCAAATTCGTCGCCAATTTCGTCGGCACGCTGAACGTGCTCGAAGGCACGGTCACCGACGCGGCTTCGGGCAAGGTTCGCGTCAATTCGCAAGAGGTCTCGCTCAAGGGCAAGCTCAACGGCTCGAAATCCGGCGACACGCTGTCGTTGGCACTGCGTCCGGAAGCGATTTCGCTCGGGCGTCACCCCGGCCGCGACTCCAGCCTTTCGGGCGAAATCGCCGAGGTGCATTTCCTCGGCTCGGTCATCCGGGTGCGCGTCGGCATCGGTGGCAGCACGGTCTCGCTCGACACGTTCAACAGCCCGGCCACGCCGCCGCCGGCCGTCGGCGAAAAGGCCGAAATTTCGTTCTCGTCGGGCGACATGCTGGTGCTGCATTAGGAGAAGAGTGAATGGTGAATAGTGAATAGTGAATAGTGAATAGTGAGAATGCGCTTTACGCGCCGAAATTGCTCTGCAAGCAACCATTCACCATTCACCATTCACCATTCACCATTCACCATTCACCATTCACCATTCACCAGCAGCCTAAGCCGTGGCCGTTTTTTGCAGTGCCAATCGCCCGGCTTCACCGCTACGATAAGGCATGGCGCTTTTTGAACTCACCCTTGTCCTGCTTCTCATCGCGGTCGCCCTGACCGCGCTGTCGCGGCGTCTGCAGATTCCCTATCCGTCATTGCTGGCGCTGGCCGGCGCCGGCATCGCCTTCCTGCCGTTTGCCCCGACCATCGAGATCGACCCGGAGCTGGCGCTCGCTCTGTTCATCGCGCCGGTTCTGCTCGACGCGGCCTATGACACGTCGCTGCGCGATCTCAACCGCTACAAGGTTTCGCTCATCCTGCTGGCGCTTGGCGCCGTCATCTTCACCACCGTGACGGTCGCGCTGGTCGGCTGGACGATGGCAGGCCTGCCCATTGCCGCGGCCATAGCGCTCGGCGCGATCGTAGCGCCGCCCGATGCGGTGGCGGCGGCGGCCGTGCTCGGACAGTTCAAGGTGCCGCACCGCATCACCGCCATCCTGGAAGGCGAGAGCCTTCTCAACGACGCCACGGCGCTGTTGATCTACAGGATGTCGGTTTCCGCAGCCGCCGGCTCCATCCTGTTGAGCAGTGCCGTTCCAATGATCCTGCTGTCGACGGTCGGCAGCCTTGCCGCAGGCTATGTGCTCGGCCGGTTGTCTCTCGCCATACTCGGCCGCATCGACGACCCGGCGAGCGGCACCGTGGTGCAATTCGCCTCAACCTTCGGCGTCTGGATCCTGGCCGACAGGATAGGGCTTTCCGCCATCATCACGATCGTCGTCTATGCCATGACGATCGCACGTACATCGCCGCGCCGCATGCCGGCAAGGAATCGTGTCAGCTCCTACTCGGTCTGGGAGACGGCGGTGTTCGTGCTCAACGTGCTGGCCTTCGTTCTGATGGGCCTGCAAGCGCGGTCCATCGTCGGCCGACTTGCCGAGCAAGGACAAAGCGAGGCGTTCGTCTTTGCCCTGGCTGTGCTGGCCGTCGTCATCGTATCGCGGCTCGTCTGGGTTCTGGGCTGCGGCGCGATCCTCAGAGCGCTGGCACGTCTGGGCGACGAGGACAGGCGGAAGGACGCACCGACATTGCGCGGCGGCGTGCTCATCGGCTGGTGCGGCATGCGTGGCCTGGTGACGCTTGCGGCAGCCTTCGCCTTGCCGGCCGACTTTCCGGGCCGTGATCCGATCGTGCTCGCCGCTTTCACGGTCGTGCTCGGCACATTGGTGCTGCAAGGCGTCAGCCTGAAACCGTTGCTGCTTCTGCTCAATCTCGACCTCGACCGGACGGTCGACCGGGAGGTGGCGCAGGCGCGCGTCGCCATCATGCAGGCGGCGCTGGACGTGCTCAGCGGCAAGACATCGAGCGCGGCCGGGGCGGTGCGAGAGCAATATGCCGCCCAGCGCGCCATCGCCGAAAACCCGGAGGATGCCCAGGCGGCGACCGAGTATGACAGATTGCGTCTTTACGCCATCAAGAGCCAGCGCGATGCGCTGGAGCGTTTGCGCATCGACGGGACGATCGGCGACGAAGCCTACCACCGCCTTGAGGAAGAAATCGACTGGTCGGAACTGGCAGCATCCCCGCCCGGTCGGTTCCAGCCGCTGACCACTTAGCATCTGGCCCAAGCTCCCTCCGCCCGGCTGCACATTGCAAGGCTGTCAGCGAACGGCTACTGCCAGCAGGAAACTGAGCCGGATAAGCAATGAAGCTGGTCAGCTATAACATCCAGTACGGCTTCGGCAGCGATGGCCGCTACGACCTGGCGCGTTGTGCCAAGGTCGTGGCCGGCGCCGACATCGTCGCCTTGCAGGAGGTGGAACGGCACTGGTTGCGCAGCAACGAGGACGACCAGCCGGAACTTCTTTCGCAATTGCTGCCCGACTATCATTGGGTCTACGGGCCGGCCTTCGACATGGATGCCAGCCACCGGCGTGGAGGCCGCATCGTCAACCGGCGGCGGCAATTCGGCACCATGGTTCTGTCGAAGCTTCCGATCGTCTGGTCGCGGCTGCATACGCTGCCGCTCAGGCGCACGCTGCGGCCGCTCAACACCCGCAATGCCGCACTCGAATGCATGATCCGCACCCCTGCCGGTCCGGTGCGGGTGCTGTCGTTGCATCTGGCGCATATCGCGGCCGAGGAGCGGCTGGAGCAGATCGACTATTTGCTCGCCGAGCATCGCCGCGCGCCGTCCGAGGGCGGTCCATGGAGCGGCGCCGACGACGAGCCGGCGCGCAACTGGAGCAATGGCGAACAGGAGCCAGAAAACCCCGTAACGGCGATCTGGTTGGGCGACTTCAACATGGAGCCGGATAGCGCCGAGTACCGGCGCATTGTCGGCAGCGCGCCCTATCATCGCGGTGCCGCCTATCTCGACGGTTTTGTCGATGCCGCCGCCGTCGCAACAGCGGATTTCCACACCCATGTGAAGACTATCGATGGTAGGCTGGCAAAGCGCCGGCTCGACCATTGCTTCGTCGGCGGCATGTTTGCCGGGCGCGTGCGCTCGGTCAGCGCCGATATCGGGCAAATCGCTTCCGACCATTTTCCGCTCTGGGTCGATATCGACCTGGAGACGCCGATCGTCATCGGGACGGGCGGCGGATGAACCGCCGATGAGCCTGTTTGTCTTTTTCGCGGTGCTCGCCGCCGCTTCCATGCATGCGATCTGGAACGCGCTGGTCAAGGTCCATCTCGACCGTTTTCTGTCGATCACACTGATGACGCTCGGCATGGGTGCCGCTGCGCTGGTGACGTTGCCTTTCGTCGAGGTGCCGAAGCCGGAAGTGTGGCCATACATCCTCGCCTCGGTTGTCTTCCACATGGGCTACAGGACGTTCCTGATCGGCGCCTACAAGGCCGGCGATTTCGCCCAGACCTATCCGCTGGCGCGCGGCACCGCGCCATTGCTGGCCGCTTTGGGGGGCGTTGTGGTGGTTGCCGAGATGCCGGCGCCGCTCGCCATTCTCGGCATCCTCTTGTTGTCGGCGGGCACGCTGGTGCTGTCGTTTCGCGGCGGCGCGCATCTGGAGAAATTGAACCTGCGCGCCGTCGGCTTCGCACTGGGCACATCGATCTTCATCGCCAGCTACACGCTGTCGGACGGCAGCGGCGCGCGGCTGGCCGCCACCGCGTCGAGTTATGCCGCCTGGCTGTTCGTCTGCGATGCGCTGTGGGCGCTGGTGCTATGCGTCGTCTTTCGCGGCCCACAGGCGCTGCCGGTGCTGGCGCGCGACTGGAAGGCCGGAATCTATACCGGCGTGCTCAGCGGCGGCGCCTACTGGATCGTGATGTGGGCGATGACCAAGGCGCCGATCGCCTCGGTGGCGTCGCTGCGCGAAACATCGATCCTGTTCGCCATGATGATCTCGGTCTTCGCGCTCGGCGAGAAGATGACGGCATGGCGAGGTGCCGCGGTGCTTAGCATCGTTGCCGGCGTCGTTGCGCTGAGAATGGGATAGTCACGCGATCTCCAGATCAAACACCATCAGCCCGTCGGTGCCGCCTTCGAGCGCCGCGACCAGTTTTGCGCCGGCTCGCTGGTGCGCTTCATGCTCCAGATAGGCATCGCGTGCCGCAGCGTCGCGAAAGTCGATGGTGAAGCCGTGCGTGAAGCCGCGGGCGAAGGGTTCCGGGCTGGTATTGGCGCTGAATTCGACCTTGCCCATGCCGTCGATCACAGCCCGCAACGCTTCGAGATCGGCATGGATTGCCGCGCGCTCGGCGTCGGCGACATCGTTGCGAAATCTGACGAAGACACAATGCCTGATCATTCTTTGTCCCTCATGCCGCTCGGTTGGTGGAAAACACCGCCGGCGGCAGCGGCTCGCGGCCAAGGATCAGATCGGCGCCTTTTTCGCCAACCATGATCGTCGGGGCATTGGTGTTGGAGGAGGGGATGCGCGGCATCACCGAGGCGTCGCAGACGCGCAGGCCCTCGATACCGCGCAGCCTGAGATCTGGCGTTACCACGCTCATCGCATCGTGGCCCATGCGGCAGGTGCCGACCGGGTGGTGGTCGGTCTTGGAACTGCGGCAAGCGTAGTCGAACAACTCGTCGCCGCTCTGCAGGTCGGGTCCCGGCAGTACCTCGCGCAGCACATAGGGCTGCAGCGCCTTCTGCCGCATGATCTCGCGCGCCAGCCTCAGCCCCTTGATCGACATGTCACGGTCATAGGGATCGGACCAATAGTTCGGATCGATCAGCGGGCGGTCGGCCGGGTCGGCACTGTTCAGCCGCACCATGCCGCGCGAGCGCGGGCGCAGGAAGGCCGAGTTCAGTGTCACGCCCGGATTGTTCAGCTTCTCGACGCCGGCCTCGATGCCGGAGCCGAGGCCGAGATGCAGCTGGATGTCGGGAGAGGCGGCGGTCGGATCGGCGTACCAGAAGCCGCCGGTCTCGAACAGGCTGGAGGCCACCGGGCCTTTCTTCAGGAGCAGATATTGCAGCCCGGCCCAAGCCGTCCAGTGCAGCTTGGCGTAGTTGTCGTAGGTGTGATCGCCGGTGCATTCGGCGATGACGAACAGGTCGAGATGATCCTGCAGGTTGGAGCCGACGCCGGGCAAATCGTGCACCGGTGTCACGCCGACCGCCTTCAGATGGTCGGCCGGGCCGATGCCCGACTGCAGCAAAAGCTTCGGCGAGCCGATGGCGCCGGACGAGACGATCACCTCGCGCTCGGCGTGCAGGATCGTTGGCTGGCCGCCCGGCCTGTCGACGATCTCGACGCCGACGGCGCGGCCTTTGTCGACGACGATGCGTGTCACTAGAACGCCGGTCCTGATGGTGAGATTCTTGCGCTCCCGGATCGGCCTGAGATAGGCGACCGAGGCGGAGGAGCGCTTCGCGTCCTTCTGCGTCAATTGGTAATAGCCGACGCCCTCCTGGCTGGCGCCGTTGAAGTCGGGATTGAAGGGGATGCCCATCTCCTGTCCGGCACGGAAATAGGCCTCGCAGATCGGCAGCGGCGCGATCGGGTTCGACACGCCGAGCGGGCCTTGGTCGCCGTGGAAATCGTTGGCATAACGCTGGTTGTTCTCCGCGCGCTTGAAATAGGGCAGCACGTCGCGATAGCCCCAGCCGGCAAGGCCTTCTTCCTTCTCCCAGGCGTCGTAGTCGCGGGCGTTGCCGCGCGTGTAGATCTGCGCGTTGATCGACGAGCCGCCGCCGATCACCTTGGCCTGCGTGTATCGGAAGACGCGGTCGTTCATGTGCTTTTGCGGCACCGTCGACCAGCCCCAGGCGGCGATGCCCTTGGTCATCTTGGCAAAACCGGCCGGCATGTGGATCAGCGGATGCCAGTCCTTGCCGCCGGCTTCGAGCAGCAGCACCTGATGCGACGGATCTTCGCTCAGCCGGTTGGCGAGTACGCAGCCGGCCGGGCCGGCGCCGACGATTATGTAGTCCGTCATGGCGTCACCTGTTCATAGCCTCGGCACCGACAGCGCGCCATCGACATTGATGACCGAGCCGGTCGAAAAGCCGAACTTGCCACCGGCGAGTGCTGCCACGGCGGCACCGATGTCTTCGCTCTCGCCCCAGCGCATCGCCGGCACCAGCCCGCCGTCGATCAGCCCGTCATATTTGGCGGTCACACCCGCGGTCATGTCGGTGCGGATGATGCCCGGCCGCACCTCGAACACGGCGATGTTTTCGGTGGCAAGCCGCAGCGCCAGGTTCTTCACCCACATCGAAAGCCCAGCCTTGGAGATGCAGTAATCGGAACGTTCCGGCGAGGCCATGGCGGCGCTGACCGAGGTGATGGTGATGATCGATCTCGCACCATCGCTTGGCAGGCCGAGCATCGCTTTGGCGACGGCCTGGCTGAGGAATACGGTGCCGCGCAGATTGATGCCGAGCACCCGGTCGAAATTTTTGGGCTTGAGCTCGAGCAGATCGCCGCGCAGGACGGCGCCGATGCCGGCATTGTTGACCAGGCAGTCGATGCGGCCGAAGGCGCTTGTCGCGGCATCAATCAGCGCTGCGTGGCCGTCGAGGTCGGCGATGTCGCTGCTGGCATAGGCGAACTTCGCGCCGCGCCCGGTGATGTCGGCGGCGAGCCCGTCGGCGGCTTCGTCGGCAAGGTCTGAGAGGAGGATGTCGAAGCCTGCGTCGGCCAGCGCCTCGGCGCAAGCAAGGCCGATGCCGCGCGCGCCGCCGGTGACGATCGCTGCCGGGCGGCTCATGTTGCAAGCTCCGTCTTGCGGATATGATCGGCGACGCGCAGCGCCTGTGCGGCGATCGACAGCGCCGGATTGACGGCGGCCGAATTCGGCAGGAAGCCGGCATCGACGACGAACAAATTGCTGTGGTCGAAGGAGCGGCAGAACGGGTCGAGCGGCGAGGTCGCTGGATCGTTGCCCATCTTCACCGTGCCGCACTGATGTGAGGGCGTGCGCTTGTCAAACGGACGCGACAGGACGATCGGATAGCCGCAGGCGCGGAAATTCTCGCGCATCACCTTGGTCAGTCCGTCGAGCGACTGCATGTTGGAGCGCCGCCACTGCATGACGATGTCCTTGCCGTCGATCATGATGCGGCTCTCGGGATCGGGCAGGTCCTCGCACATCAGATACCAGTCGACGGCGCGGCCGGCCATGAAATCGAGCGCGAATTTGGGCGCGCGCCTGACATTGGCCTTGAGGATGTTGCCGTCGAGCTTGCCGAGGAGCTGGACATTGCCGAGCGGCTTGCCGCACTTGCCGTCGGACAGATAATAATCGTTCAGCATCAGCGTCTTCTGGTAGACGGATTTGTTCCGCCGGCGTGGATCGATCGCCAGCATGGCGCTCGAATTGTGATTCATGAAGTTGCGGCCGACCTGGTCGGAGCGGTTGGCCAGGCCTTTGCCACCGCCTCTGCCCTGAGGGGTGGGCGAGCGCAGCAGGATGGCGGCGGAATTGACTGCGCCGGCCGACAGGATGACCAGCTTCGGCGCGACTTTCTTCAGCGTACCGTTCTGTCGATAATGGACGGCGATGATCGTCCTCGCATCCGGCGATGCCTCGAGATATTCGACATGGGCGCCGGTCTCGAGCTTGATCTTCTGGTCGGCAAGGGCGGCGGCCAGCGGCCCGGATTGCGCGTCGATCTTGCCGGTCCCGGTGTTGGGAAACGCGTCCCACGGCGTGCTGCCGTCTTTCAGCCAGGCTTCGATGTCGACGCCGAGCGGCAGCGATGCCGGATGCAGGCCCAGGCTCTTCAACTCGGCGCGCGCACGCGCGATCGGCGGCTCGTCGGGTACCGGCCCGAAAGGGTAGGGCATCGAGTGGAACGGCTCGGTCGGGTCTTCACCGAGTTCACCGCGCACGCGGAAAAGTTGCTCGGCCCTGGAATACCAGGGCTCGAATTCCTCGTAGGAAAACGGCCAGGCCGGCGAGACGCCGCCATAGTGCTCCATCTCCGAAAAGTCTTCCCTGCGGTAGCGGATCAGCACCGCGCCGTAGAATTTCGAATTGCCGCCGACATAGTAGTAATTGCCCGGGTTGAACGGCGCTCCGCCGGCCTCGAGCCACATCTCCTTCGGCCTATAGTGGCCATCGACGAAGATTGCGTGGGTGTCACGTGTGTGCGGCGTTGCCGGCAGTGGTTCGCCACGCTCCAGCATCAGGATCGAGGCGCCACCGCCGGCAAGGCCGGAGGCGATCGTGGCGCCGCCTATACCGGAGCCGATGATGACGATGTCGGGATTTGTCATGGCCGTTAGACGATGCGTTTCTCGGTCGCCGGATCGAAGAACACCGCCTTGGTCAGGTTGAAGGCGAGCGGCGTGACCGTGCCGGGCTGGATTTTGGCATCGGCGCGCAGCCGCGCCACCACCGCCTTGCCGCCGAGATTGGTGACCGCGAACGTATCCGAGCCGGCCGGCTCGATGACTTCGATGTGACAGTCGGCGCGGGCGATGTTCGAGGCGTTGCGTTCGGCACCCTCGGGATCGGTCAGTGCTTCCGGGCGGACGCCGAAGATGATCGGTTTTCCCTGGAATGCCGACAGGCCGGCCGGCGCATTGCCCAGCGGCAGCGAGATCGGCTGGCGCGCCTCGCGCTCCATGACGACGGAGAAGCCGCTGCCGTTGCTGCCGATCGTCGCCGGGATCAGGTTCATCGCCGGCGAGCCCATGAAGTCGGCAACAAACAGGTTGACCGGATTGTTATAGATTTCGGCTGGCGTGCCGAACTGCTGCACCTCGCCGTCGCGCATCACCGCGATCTTGGTAGCCAGCGTCATCGCCTCGATCTGGTCGTGGGTGACGTAGACGATGGTGGTGCCGGTGGTGGCGTGCAGGCGCTTGATCTCGATGCGCATGTCGACACGCAGCTTGGCATCGAGATTGGACAAAGGCTCGTCGAACAGGAACAGCTTTGGATCGCGCACCAGCGCCCGGCCCATGGCGACGCGCTGGCGCTGGCCGCCGGAGAGCTGGCTTGGCTTGCGCTTCAGCAAATGGCCGATCTGCAGGACCTTCGCCACCTTGTCGATCGCCTTCTGGCGCTCGCCGGCCGGCACGCCGCGCATCTCCATGCCGAAGGCGATATTGCCGGCAACCGTCATGTTCGGATAGAGCGCGTAGCTCTGGAAGACCATGGCGATGTCGCGCTTGGAGGGGTGGAGATCGTTGATCGTGCGTCCGTCGACGCGGATTTCCCCTTCGGTGATGGTTTCCAGGCCGGCAATAGTGTTGAGCAGCGTGGACTTGCCGCAACCGGAAGGCCCGACCAGCACGAGGAAGCCGCCCTTTTCCAGGTCGAGGTCGATGCCTTTCAGGATCTCGACCGCTCCGAAACGCTTCTTCAGCCCGTCAATTTCCAGAAAAGCCATGCGATTATCCTTTGACGGCGCCGGCCATCAGGCCGCGCACGAAATAGCGGCCGGCGAGCACGTAGACGAGGAGCGTCGGCAGCGCGGCGATCATCGCCGCCGCCATGTTGACGTTGTATTCGACGACGCCGGTCGAGGTGTTGACGACATTGTTCAGCGCCACCGTCATCGGCATCACGTCGCCTGAGCCGGCATAGGCGGAAGCGAAGAGGAAGTCGTTCCAGATGTTGGTGAACTGGTAGATCACCGTCACCACGATGATCGGCAGCGAGTTGGGCAGCATGATGCGCCGGAAGATCTGGAAGAAGCTGGCGCCGTCGATCTGCGCCGCCTTCACCAGCTCGTTCGGAAACGCTTCGTAATAATTGCGGAAGAACAGGGTGGTGAAGCCGATGCCGTAGACGACATGAACGAACACCAGGTTCACGGTCGGATTGCCGAAGCCGAAGGTGAGGCCGGTCGCGTTCTGCAGCTTGACGCCGAACCGGCCGAGGCTGCCGAGGATCGTTGCCATCGGCAAGAGGACGGACTGGAACGGAATGAAGCAGGCAAACAGCATCAGCCCGAACACCAGCGTCGCCCCGCGAAAGCGCCACTTCGTCAGCACATAGCCGTTGAGCGCGCCGAGCAGGGTCGAGATGATGACGGCCGGAACCACCATCTTGATCGAGTTCCAGAAATAACCCTTCATGCCGACGCAGGTGAGACCCGAGCAAACCTCGCTCCACGCCCTTATCCAAGGTGCGAAGGTCGGCTCCTGCGGCAGCGCCAGCATGTTGCCGTTCTGGATTTCGTCCATGGTCTTGAACGAGGTCACCAGCATGACGAACAGCGGCATCAGATAGAACAGCGCGAACAGCGCCAGCAGCCCGTAGATGACAATACGGTTGACCGTCCTGGCGCTGATACCGCCAGTGCTCTGGCGAGCAGGCGTGGCCACGGCGCTCATCGCGGCTTCTCCCGAAGCTCGGAATAGAGATAGGGAACGATGATCGCGGTGATGGTCATCAGCATGATCACGGCGCTGGCCGAGCCGACGGCCATCTCGTTGCGCTTGAAGGTGTACTCATACATGAAGTTGGACGGCAGCCAGGCCGAACCGCCCGGCCCGCCGCTGGTCAGCGCGACCACCAGATCGTAGGATTTGATGGCGAGATGCGCGAGGACGATCAAGGCGGACAGGAAGATCGGCCGCAGCAGCGGGATGACGATGCGACGGTAGAGCTGGAAGGTGGTGGCGCCGTCGATCTGCGCCGCCTTCAGGATCTCGCCGTCGATGCCGCGCAGGCCGGCCAGGAACATCGCCATGATGAAGCCCGACGCCTGCCAGACGCCGGCGATGACCACCGTGTAGATGACGAAATCCTTGTTCTTGATCCAGTCGAAATGGAAGCTCGTCCAGCCCCATTGGTGCAGCGTCTGCTCGAGGCCGAGGCCGGGGTCCAGAAACCATTTCCAGGCAACGCCAGTGACGATGAACGACAGTGCCATCGGGTAGAGGTAGATCGGCCGCAGCACACCTTCGCCGCGGATCTTCTGGTCGAGCAGGATCGCTAGGAACAGGCCGAGCGCCAGGCAGATGGAAATATAGAGGAAGCCGAAAATCCCCATATTGGTGATCGACGTGTACCAGGAGGACGGCGGATCGCTTTCGAAAGTCCAGCGCCATAGCCGCTGATAGGCGCGTGGCCCGGTGATCGCATAGGAGGGAAAGGTCTTGGAATTGGTGAAGGACAGATAGATCGTCCACAGGATGAAGCCGTAGACGAAGACGATAGTGGCGGCGAAGCTCGGCGCCAGCACGAGCTTCGGCAGCGCGTCCTGAAGGCGCGAGCGCACCGTGGCGCCCGGACGGGCATCGTGCTCCGGCGTCAGCGTGATACTGGTTTCAGCAACTGTGCTCATCTGTCCATTCCGTATGGCGGGTCCGGAATTCTGCTGTCTCGGGCTCTGCGGCACGAAAGCGTGCCGGTCGGCGCAACCGCAAAACCTCGCCGCAGGGGATCTCCCCGGCTTGCGCCGGGGAGATCATTCACATGGGCGGGTGCCTTACTTGGCGTCTTCGATCGCGCTGACCAGTTGGGTCACGGCCTCGTCTGAGGTCTTGATCTGGCCGTGCACGAATTTCGAGACGACATCCTTGTAGGCGTTGGCAACCGCGGGAGGCGCGCCATAGCCCTGCGCCAGCGAACCGAACAGCGTGCCGCCTTCATTGGCGGCCTTCAGGTCGGCCATGCCCTTCTTGCCGCAAGCGTCGAAATCGGTGTCCGGCACGTCGGTGCGGGCCGGAACAGAGCCCTTGACGACGTTGAAGGCCGACTGGAAGCTCTTCGACAGCGTGGCGGTGGCCAGGGCGATCTGGGCGGCCTTGCGGTCCTCCGGAACGTTGAACATGCCGAACATGTCGGAGTTGTAGACGACGCTGCCGTCGGTGCCCGGGAAGCGGTAGCACAGGAAGTCGGTGCCCGGGACCTTCTTGGCGGCGTTGAATTCGCCCTTGGCCCAGTCACCCATCACCTGCACCAGCGCATCGCCCTTGATGACCATGGCGGTGGCGAGGTTCCAGTCCCGGCCCGAGAAGTTCGGGTCGACATAGGTGACGAGCTTGGCGAGATTGTCGAACGACTTCTTCATCGTGTCGGACTTCAGCGACTCCTCGTCGAGGTCGTTGAAGGCCTTCTTGTAGAACTCAGGCCCGCCGGTCGACAGCACGACTGAGTCGAACATTGTCGCTTCCTGCCAGTTCTGGCCGCCCAGCGCGAGCGGGATGACGCCCGCCGCCTTGGCTTTGTCCAGCAACGCAATGAAGTCGTCGAAGGTCTTGGGCTCGGTGCCGCCGATCTTGTCCATCACCGCCTTGTTGATCCATAGCCAGTTGACCGAGTGGACGTTGACCGGAGCCGCGACCCACTTGCCATCATAGACGGAGAATTTCTGCAGGGCCGCGGGAACGGACTTGTCCCAGCCTTCCTTTATCGCCGTCTCGGTCAGGTCGCCCATAACGCCGGCTGCGGCGTAATCGAGCACGGTATAGCCAAGCATCTGCGAGGCGGTCGGGTAGTTGCCCGCTGCCACCATCGCCTTCAGCGCGGTCATGGCAGCGTCGCCGCCGCCGCCGGCCACCGGCACGTCCTTCCAGGCAAAGCCTTCCTTGGCCAGATCCTGCTTGAGCACGTTCAGAGCGGCAGCTTCGCCGCCCGACGTCCACCAATGCAGCATCTGGACTTCCTTGACGTCCTCGGCATGGGCCGCGAACGCAACGCCCGATGCGAGAGCCGTCCCGATAAGCAGTTTGCGCAACATGTACTTCCTCCCTTGTTGAACTTACACGACCGGCGGATGCCCACCGGGTTCTTCCCAACTCAGCCGACCCACCATCCGGTGCGCTGGCCGCGATGAAACTGGATTGTCTTTTCCTCGGTATAATCCTCGACGGCGCGCTTGCCGAGTTCGCGTCCGAGACCGGACTGCTTGTAGCCGCCGAAAGGCAGCTCGGGGTAACCCTCCATGAACGTGTTCACCCAAACGGTTCCCGAACGCACATTCCGCGCCACCGACATGCAGGTATCGATGCTGGCGCTCCACACGCCCGCCGACAGACCATAGGGCGTGTTGTTGGCGATGTGCAACGCCCTTTCAATCGATTCAAAAGTCAGCACCGAGAGCACCGGACCGAACACTTCCTCGCGTGCAATGGCCATGTCTTCGGTGACATCGCGAACGATGGTCGGATCAAGATACTGGCCGGCGCTCGAAGCAAGCTGATTGCCGCCGCTACAGATCCGGCCGCCGCCGTTTTCCGCTGCCGTCACGTAGCCGGTGACCTTGGCCATATGGTCGGCGGAGATCATCGCGCCGACCTTGGTGCGGTCGTCGAGCGGGTCGCCGACAACCACCTTGGCGGTGAGGGCTTTGACGGCGCCGAGGAACTCGTCGGCGATCGCCTCATGGACGATCAGCCGGCTACCGGCATTGCAGCATTCGCCGGCATTGAAGAAGCCGCCGAACACCGCCGCGTCGGCGGCGGCCTCGAGGTCGGCATCGGGAAAGACGATCTGGCCGTTCTTGCCGCCGAGCTCCATCGCGACTTTCTTCAGCGAGTTGGCGGCAGACGCCATGGTCATCTTGCCGACGCGGGTGGAGCCGGTGAACGACACCATCTCGACCAGCGGATGGCTGACCATCGGTGCGCCGACATCGGCGCCCAACCCGGCAAGGATGTTGACGACGCCGTCCGGCAAGCCGGCCTGCATCAGTATCTCGCCGAGCACGAAAGTCGAGGCCGAGGTCATCTCGCTCGGCTTGACCACCGCCGTGCAGCCGGCGGCGAGCGCGAAGGGTAGTTTCTGGCTGACGATAAGGAACGGGAAATTCCACGGCGTGATGATGGAAACGACGCCGATCGGTTCGCGCAGCACGACGCCGAGCATGGCGTCGCCGAGATTGGCGTAGCTTTCGCCGTGAAGCGTGCGGGCAAGTGCCGCGGCATAGCGCCAGATATCGACGGCGCCGCCGATCTCGCCGCGCGCCTGCGCAATCGGCTTGCCGGATTCCAGTGCGTCGAGCCGGGCAATCTCGTCCAGCCGCGCCTCGATCAGGTCAGCAGCTTTGAGCAGGATCGCGGCGCGTTCGGCTGCCTTCATGCGCGGCCACGGGCCGGTCTCGAAGGCCTTGTGCGCGGCCTGAACCGCCGCCTCTACGTCCGCCGCGCCGGCCTGTGCATAGCGCGAGACGGTGAAGCCGTGGCCGGGGCTGCTGCGCTCCAGCGTGCGGCCGTCCTGGGCGTCGATGAACCTGCCGCCGATCAGCAGCCGGTACCTTTTCGGCGCTGCGGCTGCCTCGGCGGGCATGGCGATGTTGAGGGGTGCGTTCATGTGATTTCCAGGTTCCTAAGATCTTGAGAACGCCGGCTTCTGCTTGGTCTTGAAAGCCTCGACGCCGGTCCTGAGATCGCTTGTCAGCGCGATGAAGCCGCTGGCCAGCGCTTCGGTCGCGGCAGCACTCTCTTCGCCCTCGGCGATTGTAATCATCAGCTTGGCGGCTTCGGTCGCGAGCGGGCCGCGCTCGGCGATCTTGCCGGCCCAGGCCTTGGCTTCGGCGAACGCCTTGCCGGTCTCGACCACCCGGTCGACAATCCCCAGAGCAAGAGCCTCGGTAGCCAGAAACACCTCGCCGCCGAGCGCCATCCGCCGCACTGCCTGCGCGCCGAAGCGGCGCACGGCGCGCTGGGTGCCGGACCAGCCGGGAACGACGCCGATCGAGGTTTCGGGGAACCCCAACTTCACCTGCGTTTCCGCCACGCGAAAGTCGCAAGCCGCCGCCAGTTCCAGCCCGCCGCCCAGCGCATGGCCGGCAAGAACGGCGATCGTCGGCTGCCGCAGCCGCGCCAGCCGGTCGAAGACGCGGTGGCCGTAGCGCACCCATTGCACCTGGAAATCGGCAGCGCTCATTTCTGCCCAAGCCTCGACGTCGCCGCCGGCGCAAAAGCCCTTGCCTTCGCCGCAGACCAGCACGACGCGGACGCCGGTTGCTGTCTCGGCCTCGTCGAGTGCCGCTTCCAGCGCCCGCAGCATCGGAATATCGAGCGCGTTGAATTTCTCCGGCCGGCGCAGCGTGACAATGCCGATGGCGCCGTCGGTTTCAAAGGTTACCAGACGCTCAGCCATGTGCGCCTCCAAGCGACGCGCCGCCATTGAGCGATAGGCCGATCGGCCGGTCCCGGTAGAGCGCATCCGGCGTCACTTTCAGGTCGTTGGCGACGGCGAGCGGGATCTCGGCCTGCGCCAGCACATCGCGCTCGAGGTCGATGCCCGGCGCCAACTCGGTCACCATCAGCCCCGCAGGCGTCAGCTTCATCACGCAGCGCTCGGTGACATAGGTGATATCCTGTCCCTGCGCGACGGCACGCTTGCCCGAGAAGGAGATATGCTCGACCTCGCCGACGACTTTCTTGACCTTGCCCTCCTGGTCGATGCGGATGCCGCCACCGGCAAGCGACAACTTGGCGCCGGCATTGAAGAAACCGGAAAAGACGATCTTCTTCGCCCGCGCGGTGATGTCGACGAAGCCGCCGGCGCCGGCGGTGACATGCGGCCGCGCCGAAAGCTTCGAGACATTGACAGAGCCGTGGCGGTCGATCTGCAGGAAGGACAGCAGCGAGGCGTCGAAGCCGCCGGCCTGGAAATAGATGAACTGGTGCGGCGAAGGCATGAAGGCGTCGGCATTCGACGAGCAGCCGAACTTGAAATCGAGCAGCGGCACGCCGCCGACCGCGCCCTGTTCGATGACCCAGGTGACCTTGCCGTGCTGGCCTTCCTCGAGCAGGATGCGCGGCACATTGGCCGAGATGCCGAAGCCGATATTGACCGCCATGCCGTCGGCAAGCTCCATGGCGACGCGGCGCGCAATGACCTTCTGGACGTTCATCTCGGCGTTGCGAAAGCTCGACAGTGGCCGGAAGATCTCGCCGGAGATGGCCGGATCGTAAGGCGTCAGCGTCGTCTGCAACTGGTCGGGCGCCACCACGATATGGTCGACCAGCACGCCGGGCACGCGCACATCGTGCGGCTTCAGCGTGCCGTTCGCGACGACGCGCTTGACCTGCGCGATGACGATGCCGCCATTGTTGCGGGCGGCCAGCGCCTGTTCGAGGCCGCCGAGATAGGCACCCTCATGCTCATAGGTAAGGTTGCCGCGCTCGTCCGCCGTGGTGGCGCGGATGATCGCGACCTGCGGTACGATCGAGCGGAAATAGAGCCATTCCTCGCCGTCGAACTGCTGCACCGAAACGATCGGCTCGCTGGCGGCAGCATTCATGGCGCAACCCTGATGGCGCGGGTCGGCAAAGGTATCGAGCCCGACCTTGGTCAGCACGCCGGGGCGCTTGGCCGCGGCCTCGCGATGCATGTCGAACAGGATGCCGGACGGCACGTTATAGGCGGCGACCGAATTGTCGCCGATCATCTTCCAGATCTGCGGCGGTTCCGACGATGACGGCCCGGACGGATAGGAGCCGCACAAAGTGCGCTTCAACAGGCCGGGCTTGGCTAGATGGTCGATGCCCTTGATGCCGTACATGTCACCGGCGGCGATCGGATGCAGCGTCGTGATGTCCCTGGGATGGCCTTCCGCGTCGAAGCGCTCGCCGACGGCAGCCAGCACCGCATCCGGACAGCCGAGGCCGCTCGACGATGACACGGAAACGACCATGCCATCCCTGATCAGGCCGGCAGCTTCAGCCGCTGAAACGAGCTTGCTCACGCGGCGCTCCCGAGCTTCGGGTCGATGGCAACGGCGTTTCCGGACCTGGCCGATTGCAATGCCGCCTCGGCTGATGTCAGCGACCAGACGCCGTCCTCGCCGGTGGCGGACGGCTGGCCGTCGCCACGGATCGCTGCGTGGAATTCGCGCAGCGAACGGGCATAGAGGTCTTCGCGGTCGAAGCTCAATTCCTCCTCGCCCTGTGCCGTGCGAAGCAAGACCGAGCCGACCGGCTTCTGCGTCATCACATTTTTGGCGATCAGCGAGCCTTCGCTGCCATGCACCTCGAAGCCGGTGCCGGCGAATTTTGTCGTGAAGCCCTCATGCGATTGGGCGATGACGCCCGATGCGAAGCGCCAGAGGCACATGGCGCCGTCTTCCAGTCCGCCGGCGGCCATGCCGGCCGACTGCGTGAATGCCGAGATCTCGACGGGATCGTCGCCGAGCACGAAGCGCAGCGTGTCGGCATCGTGGACGGTGATGTCGAGCACCACGCCGCCGCCGGCGTCCGGCCTGGTGATGCGCCAGCCCTGCAGGTTTTCCGGCAGATAGACGGAGTGGAAGACGCGCGCGGCGATCAGCCTGCCGATGCGGCCGGCAGCGATCGCTTCGCGCATCGCCCGATGCGAGCCGGCATTGCGCAGATGGTGATTGGTGCCGAGCACGACGCCGGCGGCCCTGGCCGCCGCGACCATCTTGCGCGCGTCGGCGCTGGTCAGCGCCAGCGGCTTTTCGCACAGCACATGCTTTCCCGCCTCGATGGCGGCGAGTGCCTGTTCGAGATGCAATTCGTTAGTGGTCGAGATGTAGACGGCGTCGATATCGGATTTGAGCAGGGCGTCGAGCGTCGAGACCGCCGCCGGAATGCGGTTTTCACTGGCGTAAGTGGCGGCGCGCTCCGGGCTGGAGCTCATCACCGCGGCGATCTCGCCGTCCTTCTGCGCGCGGATGGCGCCGATCATGAACTGTCTTGCGATCGTGCTGGCGCCGATCAGCCCCCAACTGACGGTCATGCCGCGTCTCCCATTCCTGCACAGCCATGCTCGTTGCGATCGGGGCCGCAGCTTTCCCTGACCACGAGGTTGACGGCGCCGATATGATCCTCGGCGCGCGTGGTGCGCGATTGGATCATCTTCAGCACGATATGGGCGGCGCGCTCGCCGAGGCCGGCGGTGTTCACCGCGACGCTGGTCAGCGCCGGCATATAGTGCTCGGCCTCGGCGACGTCGTCGAAGCCGACGACGGCAAAGTCCGCGCCGGGTTCCAGGCCGCGCTTGCGCAGCGCCAGCAAGACGCCGAAGGCGACCGCATCGTTGAAGCAAAGGGCCGCGGTCGGCGGCGCGGCCATGGCAAGTGCGGTTTCCAGGCAGGCAATACCGCCCTTGCGGCTGGTTTCGCCCTCGAAGACCAGCCTGTCGGCCGGTTCGATGCCGAGCGCTTCACAGGCCTCGCGAAAGCCGCCCAGGCGCTCGTGATAGACGACAAGGTCGGACGAGCCGCCGAAGAAGGCCAGCCGGCGATGGCCCTTGCCGATCAGATGGGCGGTGGCGAGATAGGCGCCGCGATGATTGTCGGGCGTGATCACCGGGATACGGCTTTCGGGAAGCCGGCGCATGACGAAGACGACCGGAACGCCTGCGGTCTCAAGGCGACGGAACGCGCCAGGCGTGGAGCCGCGCGCCGGCGACACGACGAGCCCGGCGACACCCTGCTCCATCAACGATTTCAGAACCTCTTCCTGGCGCACCGGGTTTTCAGCCGTATTGGCGATGAAAGGCACGACGCCGGCCGACTGGAAGACGCGCTCCATGCCGACCGCGAGCTCGGCGAAAAACGGATTGGTGAGATCGTTGATGACCATGCCGATGACGTTGGAATGGGCCTTGCGCAGATTGGCGGCGCCGCGGTTGTAGACATAGCCGACGTCCTCGATCGCCTTGCGCACCTTGAGCGCGGTTTCGGGCCGGATCAGCCCGCTGCCTTGCAGCACCAGCGATACCGTCGATTTGGACACGCCCGCCTCACGGGCTATGTCGAGTATCGTTGCCTTGGCCCGGCTGGCCATCCAGATCTGTCCTCCCGGTGGTTTCTTGTGCGATTTTATTGGAACGATCTAATCCCTGGGGCGCATTTGAGTCAATCGCGTTTTTGCGAACCCGGGAAAAATGCGGCTCGGTGGCGCAATCCTCCGGCAAGCAGGCTTTCGGCTGCTGCGATGCAGCAATTTTTGCTGCACGAGGCAGGGCGGCAAAATATCTTGATTTGTTGGAACGTTCCAGTTAATAGGCGTTGGTAAGGGAGAGAGCCATGGACATCACCTTGCCCGGGGAAGGCGCCGGCCGTGTCCGCTACCGGCTTGTCGGCCAGCCGGTGCAGCCTGTGGCCGGCGCTCGCTTCTCGCGCATCGCCTACGCCGCCGCCCATGTCGTTGCCGATCCCCGCGCCATGACCGATCCGTGGTCGAGGCCCGCGGTCGACTGGGACAAGACGATGGCGTTTCGCCATCACCTCTGGCGGCTTGGCTTCCGTGTCGCCGAAGCGATGGACACCTCTCAGCGCGGCATGGGTTTCGACTGGGCGAATGCCAAGGAATTGATCCGCCGCTCGATCGCCGAGGCGCGCAGCGTCGAAGGCGCCGATCTTGCGTCGGGCGCCGGCACCGACCATCTGGCGCCGGGGGGCGCCAGCAGGCTAGACGATGTCATCGCGGCCTATGAAGAACAGCTCGGCTTCATCGAAGGGCTTGGCGGCAAGGCGATCATGATGGCCAGCCGGGCGCTTGCGGCGGTCGCCAAAGGCCCCGACGACTATATCGGCGTCTACGACCGCATCCTGTCCCAGGCCTCCGGCAAGGTCATCCTGCACTGGCTGGGCGACATGTTCGACCCGGCGCTGAAAGGCTACTGGGGCAGCAGCGACTTCGAAACTGCGCTGGAGACGGTGGTCGCGATCATCGAACGCCATGCCGGCAAGGTCGAAGGCATAAAGATATCGCTGCTCGATGTCGGCAAGGAGATTGCGCTCAGGGACCGGCTGCCCGAGGGCGTGCTGATGTTCACCGGCGACGATTTCAATTACCCCGAGCTGATCGCCGGCGACGGCGACAGACATTCGCACGCGCTGCTCGGCATTTTCGATGCGATCGCGCCGGTCGCCAATGCAGCGCTGGCAAAGCTGGCCGACGGCGACCGCGCCGGCTATGACGCGCTGATGGCGCCGACAGTGCCGCTGTCGCGCAAAATCTTCGAGGTGCCGACCGAATATTACAAGGCCGGCATCGTCTTCATGGCATGGCTGAACGGCCACCAGGAGCATTTTTCGATGATCGGCGGCATGCAATCGGCGCGCGGCATCCGTCACTATTCCGATGTCTTTCGCCTTGCCGACCAGGCAGGGTTGCTGGCCGACCCCGAGCTTGCCATTGCCAGAATGACAAGCCTCTGCGCGGTAGCGGGCGTCTGATCGCGAGCGCTACAGCATCCGATCAAAGGTTGCTTCGGGTGGCTTTGCGATTTGCCTTGTCTGGGCAAATCTGTATGCGGTATGCGTCCGGCAACAGAGAAGCCGATCCGGCGCTCCGCCGGCCAACTGGCAAAAAGCTGCCGTTCTGCATTGGGGTAAGCTGATGACCTTCGACCTTCAGGGCAAGCGCGTTTTCGTGGCCGGACATCGCGGCATGGTCGGCTCGGCCATCCTGCGCCGATTGGCCGACGAGGATTGCGAGGTTATGACCGCCTCGCGCGCCGAGCTCGATCTTCTCGACCAGGCCGGCGTGCGGCGCTGGATGGCCGACCGCAAGCCGGATGCAGTGGTGATGGCGGCGGCCAAGGTCGGCGGTATCCTGGCCAACAACAGGCTTCCCGTCGATTTCCTGCAGGACAATCTCGTCATGCAGAACAATGTCATCGACAGCGCCTTCCGCAACGAGGTGCAGAAGCTGCTGTTTCTCGGTTCATCCTGCATCTATCCCAAATTCGCGGCGCAGCCGATCTCCGAGGACGCCTTGCTGACCGGGCCGCTCGAGCCCACCAACGAATGGTATGCGATCGCCAAGATCGCCGGGCTGAAACTGTGCCAGGCCTATCGGCGCCAGTACGGCGTCGACTACATCTCGGCGATGCCGACCAATCTCTACGGTCCGGGCGACAATTTCGACCTCAATTCCAGCCATGTCGTGCCCGCTCTGATGCGCAAGGCGCACGAGGCCAGGCGCGCCGGCCGCAAGAGCCTGGAGGTGTGGGGATCGGGCACGCCGATGCGTGAATTCCTGCATGTCGACGACGCCGCCGACGCGCTGGTCTGGCTGCTGAAGAATTATTCGGGCGACAGCCACATCAATGTCGGCTCTGGGGAAGACATCACCATTGCCGACCTTGCCCGCACCATCGTGTCGGTCGCCGGCGCCGATGCCGCGATAACGTTCGATGCGACGAAGCCGGACGGCACGCCGCGCAAGCTGATGGACGTGTCGCGTCTGTTCGCCACCGGCTGGCGCCCGCGCTATTCGCTGCGCAGCGGATTGGAACAGACCTATGCGTGGTTTCTGGAGCACGTCGAGAGCGGCGATCTCCGCCTCGGCGCCGCCTGAGGCCGGTATAGGCCGGGAACGTCAGTCGACGAAAAATACCGACGGCCAATTGAGGGATTGTCTGGATGGTGGGCGTGACAGGGATTGAACCTGTGACCCCTGCAATGTCAATGCAGTGCTCTCCCGCTGAGCTACACGCCCATCCGAAGCCGCGCATACACCATTTTTGGTTCTGCACGTCAATAGCGGGAAAGGGGAAAGAATGGCTGGCTTGCGGCGTCGGTCAAGACGCGACAAAAAGCGCGTCAGGCGGCCTGCAGCATCTTTTCGACTTCGTTGACGAGGTCGCGCAGGTGGAACGGCTTCGATAGCACCTTGGCGTCTTTCGGCGCCTTGGAATCAGGGTTCAGCGCGACGGCGGCGAAGCCGGTGATGAACATCACCTTGAGGTCGGGATCGATCTCCGTGGCGCGACGGGCGAGCTCGATGCCATCCATCTCGGGCATGACGATGTCGGTCAAAAGCAGCGAAAAAGGTTCCTCGCGCAGCCGCTCATAGGCACTGGCGCCATTGTCGAAATCGCTGACCTGATAACCGGCGCGCTCCAGCGCCTTGACGAGGAACCGGCGCATGTCGTCGTCGTCTTCCGCCAGCAGAATGCGTGCCATCTTGTCCCGTCCGAATCACCCAACCGACAATGCCGTGCGGCAAGCCCGTTAACCATGCTGTATATGAGGAGGCGACGGTAAACATCAAGTGAACGTTGGGCGCACAATCCTGTTTTGGCTTGCGCTTCGGCGGCTGGACATGTGGGCGGCGAGGTGGCACTTTCCTATCATGATGCATTGGTATTCCCGGGTTCGTTCAAATTGAAAACGGCAGCCGAGGATTTTTCGGTCGTTCCTCCCTTCGAAATCCGATCGGGCGCCGAACAGCGCGTTCCCTTCCTCTTCAACTCGCCGCATAGCGGCCGCTACTATCCGGACCGGTTCATGGCTATGGCCAAGCTGGACCGCAACGCCATCCGCCGCTCAGAGGACTGCTATGTCGAGGAATTGTTCGGCGGCGCCGTCGCGCTCGGGGCGCCGATGCTGGCGGCAAACTTCCCGCGCGCCTATCTCGACGTCAACCGGGAGCCGTGGGAACTCGACCCGCGCATGTTCGCCGAACCGGTGCCGTCATTCTGCAACATCCGCTCGGCGCGGGTGGCCGGCGGGCTCGGCACCGTGCCCAAGCTGGTCGGCGAGGGGCTCGACATCTATTCCGGCCGCTTGCCGCTGGCGGAAGCCGTGGCGCGCATCGAAGCGGTCTACAAGCCCTATCACGAGACGCTGAAACGGCTTTTGACCAGAACCCATGCGCGCTTCGGCTACGCCGTGCTGATTGACTGCCACTCGATGCCGGCAAGCATAAGGGTCGGCGACAGCGGATTGCGGCCGGACTTCATCGTCGGCGACCGCTTTGGCATTTCCGCCGCGGCGGCGTTGACCGAGACGGCGATCGGCCTGCTCACCGGCATGGGCTACAGCGTCGCCCACAACAAGCCCTATGCCGGAGGCTTCATTACCGAGCACTATGGCCGCCCCGTGCGCCATCTGCATGCGCTGCAGATCGAGGTCAATCGCGGGCTCTACATGAATGAGCGGACGTTCCAGAGATCGGCTGGTTTCGACGCCCTGGCCGACGATCTGGCGCGGTTTTCGGCCGAACTGATGGCGATGCCCGATCACAATTTCATGGATCTGCCGCTGGCCGCCGAATAGCCGCGGAATCGCGGTACTCGCCGCTCATGCGGCAGCGTAAAAAAAGACCGCATCGTTTGCACGACACGGTCGAAGTCTAGGGAGGAAACGCCCAAGGAGGGCATGGACAGGAACCCCTGTCCGAGAACAAACGTATTGTGCGCTGCACAAATGTCAAGGCGCGTTCCGGCTTTTTTAATTCACTGTGAAGTGGAAATTGCATTTCCATGACGGCGGCGTTGCATTCGAGCAACAGTTGGCACCATGCGAAAGGCTCCGAACGCCTTTGTTTCGGCATAAATCCGTAGGCAAACGGGTATCTCCAAACATGCTGGAGCGGGAGAATCAGTTGGACATCAGCATCGAGTTCATGCGGCGCATTGCGCGTGCCGCCGCAGCCGAGACCTTGCCGCGCTTCCGCAACCAGGGCGCGGTCACCAACAAGGAGCGCGGCAGCTTCGACCCGGTCACCGAGGCCGACCGCGAGGCCGAGCGCGCCATCCGGGCGCTGATATCAGCGCAGTACCCCGATCACGGCATTCTCGGCGAGGAACATGGCGGCGAAAACATCTCCAGCCGGCATGTCTGGGTGATCGATCCGATCGACGGCACGCGCGCCTTCATTTCCGGCCTGCCGGTATGGGGCACGCTGGTCGGACTGACGGTCGACGGCGATGCCGTCGCCGGCATGATGTCGCAGCCCTTCACCGGAGAGCTGTTCTACGCCAATGCCTCCGGCTCGCATTATGAAGGTCCCGGTGGCCCGCGAAGACTCGCGACGCGCAAGACGACGAATCTCGCCGAGGCGACGCTGTTCACCACCACGCCGGCGCTGTTCAAGGGAGACGCGCGCCTGCGCTACGACCTGTTCGAGCAACAGGTCCAACTCGCCCGCTACGGCACCGACTGCTATGCCTTCGCCATGGTGGCGGCGGGCAGCGTCGATATCGTCGCCGATCCCGGATTGAAGCCCTACGACATCGTCGCGCTGATCCCGATCATCGAGAAGGCGGGCGGCGTCATCACCACTTTCGAAGGCGGACCGGCGGAAAAGGGCGGCGACATTCTGGCAGCGGCGACACCAGAGCTGCACGCAGCCGCGATGGCGGCGCTGCGCGGCTGAGATTGGCCATTGCTGCCCAGGCAAGATCGTTGCCATACCTCCTGACAGGCTGATGTCAGTTGGCATGCGCTATGAAACGCTGTCAGCCGGGAGGACCATAGATGTCGACGCAGCCAGCAGCCAGCCATTCTGATGCTCCGGCGGACGGGCGGAGCGATTTCGATTTCTTTTTCGGGCGCTGGACCGTCGGCCATCGAAGATTGCAGAAGCGGCTGCAGGGCGACGGCAACTGGGATGTGTTTGGCGGCACGTGCGACGTGCGGCCGATCCTTGGCGGCCTCGGCAATGTCGACGACAATTGGATTGAATTGCCCGGCGGGCCCTATCGCGCCGCCACCTTGCGGACCTTCGACCCGGCGGCGAGGCAATGGTCGATCTGGTGGATCGACGGCCGCAATCCGTCGACCATCGATGTTCCGATGCGCGGCACTTTCGTGGCGGGCGTCGGCACGTTCCTGTGCGAAGACGTCTTCGACGGCCAGCCGATCCAGGTCCGCTTCCTGTGGTCGCGGATCACGGACGGGTCGGCGCGCTGGGAGCAGGCCTTTTCGCCGGACGGCGGCAAGGCATGGGAGACCAACTGGATCATGGATTTCGCCCGCACGAGCTGAAGCCGGACGAGGTATGTGGCTCAGACGTCACCGGTTCCGGGGATGAAGGCATCGAATGCCGCAAGCAACTGCTCGCGATAGAGGTCGGCTTCCTGCAGGATCTCATGGCGGGCGCCGTCGATCATCACTAGCGAGCCGACGCGCAGACGTCTCGCATAGGCTTCGACTGCCCTGGTCGAGACGACCTGGTCGGCGCCGGCGGCGATCATCAGCAAGGGCACCTGGATCTTGGCCATGAAATCCGGGTCGCTGACGATCAAGGATGCCTCCGTGGCCGCCTTCAGCCAGCAGATCGTCGGTCCGCCGAGCGCCAGCTGCGGATAGGTTTCGTAGATCAGCGTATTGCGCCGATAGCGTTCCGGGTCGCTGGTCAGCTTGTTTATGGCGAAGGGCACCGATTCCTTGGGCCGCGGCCCCCATGCGGCATAGAGTCGGCCAAGGCCGAGAAGGCAGAACAGCGAACAGATGCGGCGGACGGTTTTTACCGAAACCGGCAGGTCCGGCACGGTGAAGAACGGTGCGATCAGCACCATGCGGCGCACGCGGTTCGCCATCGAGGGCGCGGCGAGCAGCGCGATCACCGCGCCGGCCGAATGGGCCAGTATGTAGTAGGGTCCTCGGCAATCGGGCAGCACGATCTCTTCGAAGAACTGCTCCAGATCGCCGGTATAGTCGAAGAAGCTCTGGACGTAGCCGCGCTGTCGGTCGCCGATCATCCGGTCGGAAGCGCCCTGGCCGCGCCAGTCGAGGGTTGCCACGCCAAAACCCCGGTCGGCAAGGTTGCGAATGGTCTCGAAATACTTCTCGATGCATTCGTTGCGGCCGGTCAGGACGACCACGGTGCCCTTCATCGGACGGCTAACCGCGGCAAACAGACCATAGCGGATCTTCTTGCCGTCGCGCGTGGTGAAGAAGCCGCCGGCCGTGTTTTCCGGCAGCGGATTTCCCGGAGTTTCGTGGAAGAGAGGGGGCTGGTGGAGAAGATCGGTCATACGGTGTTTGGTTGGTGTCGGTGCCGGCATGGGCGCAAATCAGGCATAAACGCCCATGCGCCAAAAGCAAAGGAATTCGGGACGCCGGGGAGGTCGACCCAGGCAGCGAACAAGTAAGGCCGGAAGCAGCCTTGGCGTGCTTCCGGCCTCTGTCGACCGGGAGGAAGGGACGTTACACCCGGTTCGGCCTCGTCATGTCGCCTTTTCCGGCGACCTGTTCGTGATCTCGAGAACAGTTTTAGTGCCGCCTGGCTGAACGCTCGCCGAAGCCACGGTTCATCTGCCGTTCATCGGCATCGGGACGTGGGCCGGGACCGGTCCCGTTCGGACGCGGGAAAATCTTGAAATGCCGTCGCCGGCTTCCCAAATTTGTCATGCGGTCGCCAATGTCGGGGCCGCTGGCCCATCCGGAACGCCGTTACGGGTTTCGCACCGGCCATACGCAACCTTGTTGCTCAACAGGAGAACACACCATGCGTCACGTTGATTTTTCCCCGCTCTACCGTTCGACCGTCGGTTTTGACCGGTTGTTCACCATGCTCGATTCGCTTGCGCAGCCGGAAGGCCAGACGTATCCGCCTTACAACATCGAGCGCACGGGCGAGGATGCCTATCGCATCTCGATGGCTGTGGCCGGCTTCTCGGAAGATGAGATTTCGATCGAAGCTCACCGCAATGTGCTGACCGTCAAGGGTGAGCGCAAGGAGGAAGGCAATGGCGAAGGCTCCGAACTGCTCTATCGCGGTATCGCCAGTCGAGCCTTCGAGCGCCGCTTCCAGCTTGCCGATCACGTCGAGGTTGTCGGCGCCGCGCTGAAGAACGGCCTGCTCTTCGTCGACCTCAAGCGCAACATCCCCGAAGAGCTGAAGCCGCGCAAGATCGCGATCACCTCGGCTCCGGCCAAGGCCAAGCAGATCGAGGCCAAGACTGCCGCCTAAGCCAGGCAGCTAAACTCCGGGACGCCAACTCCCCGGGAAGAAAGGGCGGTGCAGCAATGCGCCGCTCTTTTTCCTGGTGGGCAAGGCTTGCTATCCGGCGAGCAGGTAGCCGAAACGGTCGACCTCGTCGGGCGTGGTCGAGAAGCTGGTGACAAAGCGATAGAGCGCTTCGTCTTCGCCAATGTAGCTGTCGTAGCCGAGCGGCCTGTGCCAGTCGTGGAAGGCCGCCCCTGCCGCTTGCATTCTTTCGGCCTCGGCCTTTTTCATAACCGCGAAGACCTCGTTCGCCTGCGGCAGCCAGGCCAGCCGGGCCGAAGGGGAATCTTCTATCGCCGCGGCAAGCCGTGCCGCCATCGCATTGGCGTGCCGTGCTGTGTCGAGCCATAGCCCACCCCTGAAATAAGCATCGAATTGCGCGGCGATGAAGCGCGATTTCGAGAACAGCTGGGCCGCGCGCTTGCGCAAAAAGGCCAATTCCTTGGCTCGCTCGAGGTCGAACAGCACGATCGCCTCGGCGCACCAACAGCCATTCTTGGTGCCGCCAAAGGAGAGGATGTCAACGCCGTGCTTCCAGGTCATTTCGGCCGGCGTCGTTTCCAGCGCGACGAGCGCATTGGCAAAGCGGGCCCCATCCATGTGCAGCGGCAGTCCATGCTGCTTTGCGATCGCCGAAATCCTGGCGATTTCGTTCAGCGTGTAGACGGTGCCGACTTCGGTCGACTGGGTGATCGAAACGGCAACCGGCCGCCCGGAATGGACGTTTTCGGGTGCGAAACGGTCCACCGCCCGTTCCAGATTGCCGGCATCGATCCTGCCGAGTGCGCCTTCGACTGTATAAAGCCGCGAACCGCCGGTGAAATATTCCGGTGCACCGCATTCGTCCTCGATGACGTGCGATTCGCGATGGCAGAAGGAAATGCCGCCTGGCTTGTTATAGGTAGTCAGCGACAGCGAATTGGCAGCGGTGCCGGTGGCGACGAAAAACACCGCGACCTCGCATTCGAAGATTTCATTGAAGCGCTGGTAAACGGCCTTGTCGAGGGCACCGTCGCCATAGGCGGTGGAGAAGCCGTCGGCATGGGCCGACAGGCCGGCAGCGATACGGGGATGGGCGCCTGCCCAATTGTCGGAAGCGAAAATCATGCGTCTGCCTATGCTGGGGAAATCGATGCGAGCTTGGCCGCTTTCGCATACCGGCCGCAAGTGGCAGATGCCGAAAATCCGCTAAAGCCAGCGAAACGCATGAGCGTAGATGCAGCGACCGAAGGCTACGCTAACACGGCGTTCCGCGCAATTTTCTGTCGCGAAAGCCTCAAGAATTTTGTGAATCGGTCTTGTGTGCATCCAAAATTTCTGTCATAAAAATTTAGGACAGTAGTGCTGTCTTATTTTGTCGCACAAAACTGGCCGCATTGGCATATGATTGCGCCTCTGCGGCATTGCCGCGAGCGACAGCTAGACAGTCTGGCTCCAGCCTGTACGAATACCATATGCGAACGATGCGGAAAGCCGCACGGTCGGCAAGAATTTCGCAAGACGTGCCGCAAGATTGAAAGGGGAGCCACGCGCTTCCCGACGGAAACCAGCGCCCGAAGGGGACGGAACGGAGGACAGGACGATGACGGACATGACGCCATCTGCGACGAAGGCCGCGCAGACGAAAGCGGCAGCCGTCAAAAATCCGTCCGTGACCAATATTGGGCGAACCAGCACCGGCTATGCCGCGCACGGCCTCTATGATCCGCGCAACGAGCATGATGCCTGCGGCGTCGGCTTCATCGTCAACATGAAGGGCGTGAAGTCGCATCAGATCGTCGAGGACGGCCTTGCCGTGCTCGAAAACCTGACGCATCGCGGCGCCGTCGGCGCGGATCCGCTGATGGGCGACGGCGCCGGCGTGCTGGTGCAGCTGCCGGACCGCTTCTTCCGCGAGGAGATGGCCAAGCAAGGGGTCGAACTGCCGAAGCCCGGCCACTATGCCGTCGGCCATGTGTTCATGCCGCGCGACCCGGAACTGCAGGCGCATATCGAAGGCATCATCGCCGAGGTGGCGCAACTCGAGGGCCAGCCGCTGCTCGGCTTTCGCGACGTGCCGGTCGATAATTCGTCGCTGTCCAAGGCGCCCGACATCGCCGCTTCCGAGCCGGTGCACCGACAGGTATTCCTGGGCCGCGGCGCCGAGATCGAGAACGACGACGATTACGAGCGGCGGCTCTACATCCTGCGCAAGGTCATTTCCGGCCGTATCCACGAAGAGACCAAAGGCGTCGACAACGGCTTCTATGTCGTCTCGATGTCGTCGCGGACCATCGTCTACAAGGGCATGTTCCTGGCCTATCAGGTCGGCGCCTACTACAAGGACCTCACCGACCCGCGTTTCGAGACGGCGCTGATCCTCGTCCACCAGCGCTTCTCGACCAACACGTTCCCGTCGTGGAAGCTGGCGCATCCCTACCGCATGGTCGCCCACAATGGCGAGATCAATACGCTGCGCGGCAACGTCAACTGGATGGCGGCGCGGCAGGCCTCGGTCGATTCCGAACTGTTCGGCAACGACATCTCGAAGCTGTGGCCGATCTCCTATGAAGGGCAGTCCGACACCGCCTGCTTCGACAATGCGCTCGAATTCCTGACGCAGGGCGGCTATTCGCTCGCCCACGCCATGATGATGCTGATCCCGGAAGCCTGGGCCGGCAACAAGCTGATGGGTCAGGACCGCAAGGCCTTCTACGAGTATCACGCAGCCCTGATGGAGCCGTGGGACGGGCCAGCGGCGGTTGCCTTCACCGACGGCCGCCAGATCGGTGCCACACTCGACCGCAACGGGCTGCGGCCGGCGCGCTACATCGTCACCGATGACGACCGCGTCATCATGGCCTCGGAAGCCGGCGTGCTGCCGGTGCCGGAGGAAAGGATCGTCAAGAAGTGGCGGCTGCAGCCCGGCCGCATGCTGCTGATCGACTTGGACAAGGGCCGCATCGTTTCCGACGAGGAGATCAAGTCGGAGATCGCGACCAGGCACCCCTACAAGAGCTGGCTCGCCAACACACAGCTCATCCTCGAGGATCTGAACCCGGTCGAGCCGCGCGCCCTGCGCAGGGATGTCTCACTGCTCGACCGCCAGCAGGCGTTTGGCTACACCCAGGAGGACACCAAGCTGTTGATGTCGCCGATGGCGACCACCGGCCAGGAAGCGGTCGGCTCGATGGGTACCGACACGCCGATTTCGGCAATGTCGGACAGATCGAAGCTGCTCTACACCTATTTCAAGCAGAATTTCGCACAGGTCACCAATCCGCCGATCGACCCGATCCGCGAGGAGCTGGTGATGAGCCTGGTGTCCTTCATCGGGCCGCGGCCCAACATCTTCGATCTTGTCGGCAATTCGCGCCGCAAGCGGCTCGAAGTGCGCCAACCGATCCTGACCAATGGCGATCTGGAGAAGCTGCGCTCCGTCGGCCACACCGAAGACCGTTTCGACACCAAGACGATCGACATCACTTACGGTTCGAATGAAGGCGCGGCCGGCATGCAGGGCGCCATCGACCGGCTATGCGAGCGCGCCGAGGCGGCGGTCGCCGGCGGCTACAACATCATCATCCTGTCGGACCGTCAGCTCGGCCCGGACCGCATCGCCATTCCGGCACTGCTGGCGACTGCGGCCGTGCACCATCATTTGATCCGCAAGGGATTGCGCACGTCGGTTGGGCTCGTCGTGGAATCCGGCGAGCCGCGCGAGGTGCATCATTTCTGCTGTCTCGCCGGCTACGGCGCCGAGGCGATCAATCCCTATCTCGCTTTCGACACGCTGCTCGACATGCACAAGCGTGGCGAATTGCCGGCGGAGGTCGATGCCTACGAAGTCGTCTCCCGTTACATCAAGTCGATCGGCAAGGCCATCCTGAAGGTGATGTCCAAGATGGGCATCTCCACTTACCAGTCCTATTGCGGCGCGCAGATATTCGACGCCATCGGGCTCAAGTCGGACTTCGTGCAGAAGTACTTCACCGGCACGGCGACGCTGATCGAAGGCGTCGGGCTGGACGAGATCGCCGCCGAAACGGTCAGCCGCCACACCGACGGCTTCGGCAACGACCCGGTGCTGCGCAACAGCCTCGAGGTCGGCGGCGAATACATGTTCCGCATGCGCGGCGAGGCCCATATCTGGTCGCCCGACGCAGTGGCGACCTTGCAGCACGCCGTGCGCCAAGGCTCGTGGGAGACGTTCAAGGACTATTCCGCCCAGATCGACAGCGAGACGGCGCAGGCGCAGACCATTCGCGGCCTGTTCAAGATCAAGCTTGCGCAAGAGACCGGGCGTAAGAAGGTCAAGCTCGACGAGGTGATGCCGGCGGCCGATATCGTCAAGCGCTTCTCGACCGGGGCGATGTCCTTTGGCTCGATCTCAAGGGAAGCGCACACGACACTGGCGCGCGCCATGAACGCCATCGGCGGCAAGTCGAACACCGGCGAGGGCGGCGAAGAGGCCGACCGCTATCTGCCACTGCCGGGCGGCGGCAAGAACCCCGAACGCTCGGCAATCAAGCAGGTCGCTTCGGGACGCTTTGGCGTCACGGCCGAGTATCTGGTCAATTCCGACATGATGCAGATCAAGGTCGCGCAAGGGGCGAAGCCCGGCGAGGGCGGCCAGCTGCCGGGCCACAAGGTCGATGCGACCATAGCAAAGGTCAGGCACTCGACGCCGGGCGTCGGCCTGATCTCGCCGCCGCCGCATCACGACATCTATTCGATCGAGGATCTGGCGCAGCTCATCTACGACCTGAAGAACGTCAATCCGGTGGCCGACGTATCGGTCAAGCTGGTCTCGGAAGTCGGCGTCGGCACGGTTGCGGCCGGCGTCGCCAAGGCGCGTGCCGACCACATCACCATATCAGGCTATGACGGCGGCACCGGTGCCTCGCCGCTGACCTCGCTCAAGCATGCCGGCAGCCCGTGGGAGATGGGCCTTGCCGAGACGCACCAGACGCTGGTGCTCAACGGCCTCAGGTCGCGCGTCGCGCTGCAGGTCGATGGCGGCCTGCGCACCGGGCGTGACGTCATTATCGGCGCACTGCTCGGCGCCGACGAGTTCGGCTTTTCGACCGCGCCGTTGATCGCGGCCGGCTGCATCATGATGCGCAAGTGCCATCTCAACACCTGCCCCGTCGGCGTCGCGACACAGGACCCGGTGCTGCGCAAGCGCTTCAAGGGCACGCCCGAGCACGTCATCAACTTCTTCTTCTATGTGGCGGAAGAGGTGCGGGCGCTGCTTGCCGAGATGGGCTACACCCATCTCGACCAGATCATCGGCGACACCGACCTTCTGGAAAAGCGCGAGCTGATCCAGCACTGGAAGGCACGCGGGCTCGACTTCAGCAAGATGTTCTACAAGCCCGATGCGCCGCACGAGGCGGTGCACTGGACCGAGCGGCAGAAGCATCCGATCGACGACGTGCTCGACCGCAAGCTGATCGAACTCGCAAAGCCGGCGCTCGAAGCCAGGCAGCCGGTCAGTATCGAACTGCCGATCCGCAACGTCGACCGTTCGACCGGCGCCATGCTGTCGGGCGAGGTGGCAAAGCGCTTCAAGCACAAGGGACTGCGCGAGGACACGATCTCGGTCAAGCTCACCGGCACGGCCGGCCAGTCCTTTGGCGCCTTCCTGGCGCGCGGTGTCTCGTTCGAACTTGTGGGCGCTGCCAACGACTATGTCGGCAAGGGCCTGTCGGGTGGCCGCATTGTCATCCGCCCGCCGGAGAACACGAAAATCGTTGCTGCCGAGTCCATTATTGTCGGTAATACCGTGCTCTACGGCGCAACCGAGGGCGAGGCCTATTTCTGCGGCGTTGCCGGCGAGCGTTTTGCCGTGCGCAATTCGGGTGTCGCCGCCGTCGTTGAAGGCGTCGGCGACCATGGTTGCGAATACATGACCGGCGGTATCGTCGTCGTCATCGGCCAGACCGGCCGCAACTTCGCCGCCGGCATGTCGGGCGGCGTCGCCTATGTGCTCGACGAGGCGGGTGATTTCGCCGAACGCTGCAACATGGCGATGGTCGAGCTGGAGCCGGTTCCGGAAGAGGACGACCTGATGGAAAAGCTGCTCCACCATGGCGGCGATCTCGACCATAAGGGCCGTGTCGACGTATCCGGCGATATGACCAGCCATGACGAGGAGCGGCTCTATCAGCTGATCTCCAACCACGTCCACTACACCGGCTCGGTACGAGGTCGCGAAATCCTCGACGACTGGGCGACTTTCCGGCCGAAATTCCGGAAGATCATGCCGGTCGAATACCGCCGCGCGCTGATCGAGATGGAGCGGATGCGCATGAACGTGGCGGCGGAATAGATTTGGAAATTGCCGGGAGGCCGTGCGTCCCGGCAACCATCTTCATCAAGAATCCTGACCTCGGACTGAAGGTTGCCACAGCTGCCTTATGAGGTTAACGGGTGCGTCGCCAGGCGTGCCTTCCGGACAGTAGGGACTGGACTATGGGCAAGGTAACAGGGTTTCTCGAGATCGACCGGCAGGTGCACAAGTACCAGCCGGCTTCCGACCGCATCCGGCATTTCCGCGAGTTCACGCTGCCGATGTCGGACAAGGAGGTCGAGAAACAGGCCGCGCGGTGCATGGATTGCGGCATTCCGTATTGCCATGGACCGACCGGCTGCCCGATCCACAACCAGATCCCGGACTGGAACGACCTCGTCTACAATGGCGACTGGGAAAACGCGATCCGCAACCTGCATTCGACCAACAATTTTCCGGAATTTACCGGCCGCATCTGCCCCGCACCTTGCGAGGAAGCCTGCACGCTGAACCTCGAGGATATTCCGGTCGCCATCAAGACGATCGAGCAGGCGATTGCCGACAAAGCCTATGAAACCGGCCATATCCGGCCCTATCCGCCGGAACGGAAGACCGGCAAGCGCGTCGCGATCATCGGCTCGGGGCCGGCAGGCATGGCGGCTGCCCAGCAACTCGGCCGCGCAGGCCATGACGTTCACGTCTATGAGCGCGAGAGCCGGCCGGGCGGGCTGATGCGCTACGGCATCCCCGATTTCAAGATCGAGAAGCATTATATCGACCGGCGCATCGAGCAGATGCAGGGCGAAGGTGTCAGCTTCCATTGCGGCGTCAATGTCGGCGTCGACAAGCCGGTCGCCGAACTGCTCGCCGAATATGATGCCGTGCTCTATTGCGGCGGTTCCGAAACGCCGCGCCCGGCCAACATCCCGGGCGACGATCTCGACGGCGTGCACGACGCGATGCCCTATCTGGTGCAGCAGAACAAGCGTATCGGCGGCGAGCCGATCCAGTCGGTCGCATGGCCGTCGCGCCCGATCGTCGCCGGCGGCCAGCATGTCGTCGTCGTCGGCGGCGGCGACACTGCCTCAGACTGCGTCGGCACCGCCTTCCGCCAGGGCGCGGTGCGCGTCACCCAGCTCGACATCCGGCCGCAGCCGCCGGAAAAGGAAGACAAGCTGTCGGTCTGGCCCTACTGGGCGACCAAGATGCGCACGTCATCGTCGCAGGCCGAAGGCGCCGAGCGCGAATTCCAGGTGGCGACGCTTGAATTCATCGGCGAGGACGGCCAGCTGACCGGGGTCAAATGCTGCGAGGTCGACGAAAAGCGCAAGCCAATCGCCGGCACCGAATTCGTCATCCGCGCCGATCTCGCGTTCATCGCCATCGGCTTTGCCGGGCCAGCCGCTCGCGGGCCGGTCTCGGAACTCGACGGGCAGATGAAGATCGTCACCGACAGCCGCCGTTCGAAGAATGTCGAGGCCAATGACCGGGACTACAGGACCAGCGTCGAAAGGCTCTATGCGGCGGGCGACGTGCGGCGCGGCCAGTCGCTGGTCGTCTGGGCGATCCGCGAGGGCCGCCAGGCGGCGCGCGCCATCGACGAGGCGCTGATGGGATCGAGCGTGCTGCCGCGCTGAGCCCGTTCCGAAGAGGTTCTGTTTACTGGCGGATCGCCGTCGTCGTATCGGATGCGGCCGCAGTCGCAGGTTGTGTCTTGGGCGGCCAGGAGAAGTCATCGGCGCGGCCCGGTGAGGCGTCGGGCGCCTTGCCCTCGACGATCAGCCTTTCGCCCGGCAAATTCTTGTCAGCTTTTGCCGGCGGGGCGGCGCCGAGAAGTTCCGAGCCGCCGTCCAGCGCCGGATCGCTGAGCAGCATCGGCACGGTGCGATCGACAGCTATCGGTGCGGCAGCAGGTGACGGCGCCTCGACGGGAGCGCCGGCCGGGGCAGACGCTGTCACCACGCTTCCCGGCGCGGCCAGCCCAAGGATCTTCATGAGCGGCTTTTCGGTATAGAAGGCGAGCTTGCGCTTGCCGGCCTTCGACATGTTGATGCCGTCGTCGGAGCGCAGGCGCACCGATTGGCCGTTGATGTCCGGTCCGCTGGTGATGAAGGCGCCGTTCTCGTCGACGAACCCGTCCCAGACGTCGACGAATTCGCCGCCGTGGCTTTCGGTGGACGAGCGGAAGATGTCGTTGAAGGCCAGCATGTCGGAGGTCATTTTCGAGACCCGGAAGGCCGGCATGCCAACCCACAGATACGGCACCTTGGTTGCTGCGATGGCCTTGCCGAACGCTTCGGTCCGGCGCTCGTATTCCTTGGTCCAGTTTTCGGATCGCGGCTGCTCGCGCACATCGCCGACGCGCATCTGCTGCCGGTCGTTGGATCCGAGCATGACGACGACGGCTGCCGGTTTTTCGGCGGCGATCAGCGACTTGACCTGGTCTGGCCAGTTGTAGACATCGTCACGCACGAAGCCGGACGATCCGTTGGCACGGACGACGATCCTGACGCCGGTGTTCTCGGCAAAGGCGGCGTCGAGCCCCTCAGCCAGCCCAGACGCCATGAAATCGCCGACCACCAGAACGACGCGTGCATCCGGCGCCTTCTCGGCCACCGGGGTTGTCGGCTCGGCCGGCGGCGGCCGGCGAACTGACCGGGGCTTTCTCAGCTTGGGCCTGGGCTTTGTTCTCTGGAATTCTCTCTGGAATTCGGGCGGCGGCTGCTCAAACCGCTCGCTTCTGCGCGGAAACAACAGGTCGCGCAGCGACCAGCCACGACTTTCCGGCTCCTGCGCCATGGCCGAGGTATGAAAGGCACTGGCGGCGCCGACTGCCAGAACGGCGATCGCCAGAACCAGGATCGGCACGCGACGAACGATTAACCGGATGCGCGCAGCCGAAACCAATCACCCTCTCCATCCCGCAACCGGCTCTAGTTCTGCCTGAGCCATTTGAGCACTTCCTTGCTCGGATACCCGTCCTGGGTCAAGCCGGCCTTTGCCTGGAAGGCCATGATGGCGGTTTTCGATCCGTCACCGATCTTGCCGTCGAACTTGCCGTCGTAATAGCCGTGCTCGGAAAGTCGCTTCTGAAGCTCCTGCCTTTCCTCGAAGGAGAGCTTGGTAAACGGTCGCTTCCAGTCCTGCACAAGCCCGCCATAGCCGGCAATTTCGTCGGCAAGAAGGCCCACGGCGAGCGCATATTTGTCGGCATTGTTGTAACGCTTGATGACCGAGAAATTCTTGATCATCAGGAAAGCCGGCCCGCCGCGGCCGCCGGGCAGCTTCAACGTCGCCTTGTCCGCACCGTTCTTGAACGGCTTGCCGTTGGCACGGCTGACCCCCAGCGCCTGCCATTGCGACAGCGACTTCGAGCCTCCGGGCAGCTTCTTGCCGTCCGGAAGGCTGACCTCATAACCCCAGGTCTTGCCTGCTTGCCAGCCGTTCTTCCTCAGCAAATTGGCGGCTGTCGCCAGTGCGTCGGGAATCGAATTCCAGATGTCGCGCTTGCCGTTGCCGTCCATATCGACCGCATAGGACTGGTAGCTGGTGGGGATGAACTGGGTATGGCCCATCGCGCCGGCCCATGAGCCGCTGAGATGGCTTTCGTCGATGTCGCCGGTCTGCAGGATCTTCAGCGCCGCGATCAGCTGGGTGCGGGCAAATTTCGCTCGCTTCGGGTCGGCATAACCAAGCGTCGCCAGCGAGCGCACCACATTGCGCATGATATCATCGCGCTTGAGGGTTTCGCCGTAGTTCGATTCCATAGACCAGATGGCCAGCAGGATGTAGCGGTCGACGCCGTATCTTGCCTCGATCCTGTCCAGCCAAGGCTTCCATTTCCTTGCCATCTGCTGGCCGACGGCGACCGACTGGTCATGGACGCGGTTGTCGAAATAATCCCAAGCGGGTGCGGTGAATTCGGGTTGAGTACGGGCCTTTTCCAGCACCACCGGGTCAGCATCGTTGATGCCCTTGAATGCCTGGTCGTAGACGGAGCCGGAAACGCCGCTCGCCACGGCGGTAGCACGGAAGCTGGCGACCCATTGGCGGAAGCCGGCATCGGCAAAAGCCGGCCCGCTGGGCATGAGCAAGGCAAACGAGAGGCTGGCGGCCGTCAGGACGCTGGTGAAGCGCCTTGCGGCGTTGCGAACGGACATCTTTTCCTCCTTCTTCATCTCAGGAAGACTATTCATCGCCGAACCCGGTTAGCATTTGGTTTACCATAGGTGTCGTCCGGGGTGAAAAGATGCGTCAATGCTTTACCAGCTGAGATTTCTGACCCGCCGTTCAGTAATCCTCGATTTCGGCATGAAAATGTCTCGAATCGGGATTGCCGAACAGTCATGCAAATGGATAATTGGCACATGAAGAGAGTTCGCAAGGCAGTGTTCCCGGTTGCCGGTCTCGGCACGCGCTTTCTCCCCGCCACCAAGGCCATTCCCAAGGAAATGCTGACGGTCGTCGACAGGCCGGTCATCCAGTATGTGGTCGATGAGGCGCGCGAAGCCGGGATCGAGCATTTCATCTTTGTGACCGGCCGCAACAAGGCGGTCATCGAGGATCACTTCGATGTCCAGTTCGAGCTCTACGACACGCTTGCGCAGCGCGGCAAGGACGACCAGCTCGCCCGCCTGCAGCGGCTGCAGCCGGCGCCGGGGCAGACCAGCTTCACCCGCCAGCAGGTACCGCTCGGCCTTGGTCACGCCGTCTGGTGCGCGCGCGAGCTCGTCGGCGACGAGCCCTTTGCGCTGCTGTTGCCCGACATGATCATGCAGTCGGAAAAAAGCTGCATGAAGGACATGGTCGAGCTTTACGCCGAGACCGGCAACAACATCGTCGCCGTGCAGGAATGCGATCCGGCCGAGGCGCACAAATACGGCATTGTCGGCCGCGGCGAGGACGCGCATCACGGTTTCCGCATCACCGGCATGGTGGAAAAGCCGAAGACCGGCACGGCGCCGTCGAACCTCTACATCAACGGGCGCTATATCCTGCAGCCGGAGATATTCAAGATACTCGAAGGTCAGGAAAAAGGCGCCGGCAACGAGATCCAGCTCACCGATGCAATGCTGAAGCTGCAGAAGCAACAGTCCTTCTACGGCTACCACTACCGCGGGCGGACGTTCGACTGCGGCTCGCCCGAAGGCTTCGTCGAGGCCAACGTTGCCTTCGCACTGTGGCGCAGAGACATGAATGCCAGCATGGCCGGTGTCATTCGCACGCTTCTCGACGAACTCGCGCCGTCAGAACGCCGCGGCGTAGCCTTGTAGTTTCAACACCGGTTGCCGCGCTGATCGGCTAAAGCGCGCCGCGTTCGACCGGCCTCATGCGACGCGCTTTAGGTTCTTGTTTTACGCAAGTCGTTATCGCAAAACCGCTGCACACTTTTGCGCGACATGCATTTAGCGCTGCAACTTCAAGCCGACGAAGATACTGTTGGCCGTGTAGTCGCGCCCAACCAGGTTGCTGGTCAGTTTTTCAGTCCTGGCGCGGGTGGTGAGCCCGGTGTAGCGGTTCAGCCACCACGTCAGCCCAGCCTCGGCGCTCAGCGTCAAATCATGATCGTCGGAGCCGGTATAGTCGCGCCATTCAAGGCCGAGAGCGGCATTTCCGGTCAGGTTGGCGCGGATCTGCCGCTCGCCGGTGAGGCTGCCGGAATAGAGCATGTCGCCGCTTTCGCCCGCATTCGTCGTGTTCTCGGCGGTCGTCTGTGCGGTGAGCCCGATCGTGGTGCCGCGTTCCGGCGACCATTTGAGATCGGCATTGACCGTCGCGCCCGAAATAGCCGGCAGGGCATCGTCGTCGATAGCTTCGCGCAGCCAGCCGACCGAGAACTCGCCGCTAAGCTTCTCGCGGAGATCGAGCTCGACGCCGGCCCGTGCGCCAAGCCTGGTCGAGGAGCGCTGGAAGCCGTTTGGATCGACGCGCAAATCATAAGCGCGCCGGCCGATCTCGATTTCGGTGAACGGGGTGATGGCAGGCGAGATCTCGTAACCGGTACGCAAAATGGCCGTGTAGAGCGTCGAGTCGCGGCCCTTCTGCGACAGCGATCCGCCCGACGAAAGCTTGGCGTCGCCAAAGATGTCGTGCTCGACCGCGCCAGTCAGCGCGAAGCGCATTTTGCCGGCATCCTTCTCGACGGCGAGACTGCCGTTCACGGTCTGGCGCACCGGCTGGCCAACGGCGCCGACGACCGCGTCCGGCGCCGAGGCCGATTCGGGCAAGGCCTCATAGCCCAGCTTGGCGATGGCGCGCAGATCATTGTCGAGATCGATGTTGAGTGTGCCGTCGACGCGGCCTTGCGCCTCGTGAATGTCATAGCCGGACAAGGTTTCGCGGAAGATGCCATAGCCCTCAACCGTCGCCGAATTCTCCCGCCAGTCGGAGACGGCGTTGAAGCGCAGCGTCGTTTCCGACAGCAAGGCCGGCTTGCCGAGGCTGCTCGAATCGGCGTTTGTCGAAGACGTCAGGCCTTGCTCGAGCGTCGGCCGGATCACGAAGGAGCCGAGCTTGATGCCGGTGGCGGCGAACGGGTCGTCCTCGTTCTTGTTGTCCTGGCCTTCGATGGCTTCGGTGCGCTCGGCGCCAGGGTCGAGCTTGAGCCTCTCGGCGGAATCGATGGTGACGGCACGGCGGTTGACCGTATCCTGCTCGTCTATGGCGGCGGTATCGGTGTCGTCGGTCGCCGCCGCGGCTGCAGTCGCGGTTCTCTTGCGCTTCTGGCTGTCAGCGGTCTCGTCTTCGGCGTTGGCCGCATTGGCGGCGCGTTGCGTCGCGCTTGGCCGCCGTCGGGGGGGCGGAGCAGGGTTGTCGGGAAATGGATCGCCGATGGCCGCTGGTTGATCGAAAGTGCCGCCGGTTTTGGCCGCCTCGCCCGTGCCGTCGTCAGGCAACGCCCCTTGGCTGGCCGGGCGATAGGTAGGCAGCGGCGTATTGTCGTTGGCGGTTGCAGCAGCCTGTGCGGCTTGGGTTCCGGCTATGCTCGATTGCCTGATCTTGTACTGCTGGTCGTCCAGGATTGTCGATTCCGAAACCTCGCCGCGCAGCTCGGTTTCCTGGGCGCAAAGCAGTGCCGGCCGCGACAACGCAAAGACACTGGTTGCCAGCAGCAAAGCGCAAACCGCCTTGCCCTTTCGTCCCATTTTGTTTTGAGGCTGAAACCCGGACATCGGCACCACTGCTTGCGCGGCGCACGCGCGCCATACTTACGAAACCGTAAATGGGGATGGTTAACGGAGCGTTGAGGCATGGCCCGTCAGGAGGTTCGGGACGGCAATTCCGTTGGACAGGCGCGCGCCGAAGCGCTAATCGCATCGTCCATGGACGTGAAATCCCCAGACAGGAAGCGGCATGACGGGCAGGCCGCGATTGCCTCGGCGCTGAGAACCGTGGCGACGGAGCAGGCCGGCGTCGCGGCACTGGCAGACGCTCTCGAAAACGGGCTGGCCGAGCCGTTCGCACGAGCCGTCGGCATGGTGTCGCAGATCGATGGCCGCGTCATCGTCACCGGGGTCGGCAAAAGCGGCCATATCGGCTCGAAGATCGCCGCAACGCTCGCCTCGACCGGCACGCCGGCCTTCTTCGTCCACCCTGCCGAAGCCAATCACGGCGACCTTGGCATGATCGCCAGAAACGACGCCATAATCGCGCTTTCGTGGTCGGGCGAAAGCCTTGAGCTCAAGGGCATCATCGCCTATTCGAGGCGCTTCTCGATCCCGCTGGTCGCGGTCACCGCGGGTGAAAAATCGGCTCTGGCGCGCGCGGCCGACGTTGTGCTTCTGCTGCCGCGAGCACCGGAAGCCTGCCCGCACGGGCTTGCGCCGACGACCTCGACACTATTGCAAATGGTGATGGGCGATGCGCTGGCCATCGCGCTCCTCGAGGCACGCGGCTTCACCCCGGACCATTTCCGCACGTTCCATCCCGGCGGCCAGCTCGGAGCCAACCTGACGCAGATCCGCGAGATCATGCATGTCGGCGACAGGCTGCCGCTGGTGTCGTCAGGTACCGGCATGCGCGAGGCAATCCTCGAATTGTCGCGCAAGGGGTTTGGCTGCGTGGCCGTGACTGCCGCGGACGGCAAGCTGATCGGCATCATCACCGATGGCGACATCAGGCGCCATATCGGCAGCGATCTCCTGGCAATGAGCGTCGATCAGGTGATGACCAAAGAGCCGAAAATGGCCGCGCCCGACACGCTTGTTGCGACGGCGCTGCAGACGATCAACGACTCGGCTATCACCAGCCTGATGGTGGTCGAAGGCAGGCGGCCGATCGGGCTCGTCCATCTGCACGACCTGCTGCGCATCGGTGCTGCCTAGCGGGCTTCTAGACCGCCTCGACCGTCAGTTCCAGGTCGGTATCAGCGGCGCCCGTCACGCGCACTTGCGTGCCGGCCGGCAGGTCAGGGCCGGAGACGCGCCACAACGTGTCGCCCAGCTTTATGCGGCCGCGCCCGTCCTTGATCGGCTCGGCAAGGGTCGCCGTCCGGCCGACCATCTGTGCGCCGCGACGGTTGAGCAGGGGCTGGTCGGTTTCATCATGGCGCCCGCCCACCAGCCGCTTGCCGACATAGGCCGAGACCAGCGACAGCGCGAGGAAGGCGAGGACCTGGACTTGCCAGGTCCAGAAACCGGCATCCCAGACGAGCAGTGAGACGACGCCGATCAACAGCGCGGCAATGCCGATCCACAGCATGAAAATGCCCGGCGCGATGACCTCCATTACCAGCAGGACGAAGCCGAGGACCATCCAGCTCCACGGGCCGAGTTCAGAAACAATGCGGTCGAGCATGGCTGTGGCCTCAGGTTTCGCTCGGACGAACGACCGGCGGGCGGGCGGCCTGTCGTGCGGCACCGGCGGTGCCTTCGCTTCGGAAAACTTCCTTGGCGATTTCGCCAATACCGCCGAGCGTGCCGATCAGCGATGAGGCCTCCATCGGCATCAGCACGAGTTTGCTATTTGTCGCTGAGCCGATCTTGGTCAGCGCTTCGGTGTATTTCAGCGCGACGAAGTAGTTGAGCGCCTGCACGTCGCCTTTGGAAATCGCCTCCGACACCACCTGCGTGGCGCGTGCTTCAGCCTCGGCCGAGCGCTCGCGCGCCTCGGCATCGCGGAAGGCGGCTTCCTTGCGGCCTTCGGCCTCCAGGATCTGCGATTGCTTGAGGCCTTCGGCGGCGAGGATCTGCGCGCGCTTATTGCGCTCGGCCATCATCTGTCGGCCCATCGATTCGACGAGATTGGCCGGCGGGTTGATGTCCTTGATCTCGACACGAGTGATCTTGATGCCCCAGGGGTGCGCCGCCTCGTCAACGACGCGCAGCAGGCGCTCGTTGATGGCGTCGCGGTTCGACAAAAGTTCGTCGAGGTCCATCGAGCCCATCACGGTGCGGATGTTGGTCATCGTGAGATTGAGAATCGCATTCTGCAGGCCGGAGACCTGGTAGGCGGCCTGCGCCGCGTTGAGCACCTGATAGAAGGCGATGCCATCAACGGCAACGGTGGCATTGTCGCGGGTGATGATCTCCTGCGTCGGAACGTCGAGCACCTGCTCCATCATGTTCATCTTGGCGCCGACACGGTCGACGAAAGGCACGATCAGGTTGAGGCCTGGGTTCAATGTCTTGGTGTAACGGCCAAAACGTTCGACTGTATAATTATAGCCTTGCGGAATTGTTCGGATGCCCTTGATAAGCACCAGCACGACAAGGGCGACAAGAACAAGAAGCGCGATATCAAAACCACTGAAACCCATTTGGCTCTCCCCTCAAAGGCCGGCCATGTTGGATATTCCACGCGACCGATTCCACCAAACACTTAAGTGTGTTTCAGCAATGTTACAATCAGGTGATCACGGATTGCGGGTGCATAGACGGGTGATCTGTTCAGGCCCAGCCGGACAGCTCGCGCCGCACCATCGCCTCGATCACCGCCATGCCCTCGGCACTGTCGTTGAGGCAAGGGATGTGTGCGAACTTTTCGCCGCCGGCATGATGGAAGGTCTCGGACGCTTCCCTGCCGATCTCGTCCAGCGTCTCGATGCAGTCGACGGAAAATCCTGGATTGACGATGGCGACCGATTTCACGCCTTCGCGCCCTAGTCTTTCGACCGTCTTGTCGGTGTAGGGCTGCAGCCACTCCTGCGCGCCGAAGCGCGACTGGAAGGTGGTAATCAGCTTGTTTTCATCCCAGCCGAGCTTTTCGCGCAGCAGTCGGGTCGTCTCGAGGCAATGGGCCTGGTAGGGGTCGCCCTTGTCGGAATAGGGTTTCGGAATGCCGTGATAGGAAGCGATGACAATTTCCGGTTCGAAGTCGAGGCTCGCCAGATGCTTTTCGATCGAACGGGCGAGCGCCTCGATATAGGCCGGCTCGTTGTAATAGGGTGGCACGCTGCGAATGGCCGGGGCGCGGCGCATCTTCATCAGCGCGCGAAACAGCTGGTCGTTGGCAGTCGCAGTCGTCGTCGCCGAATATTGCGGATAGAGCGGGAAAGACAGGATGCGGTCGCAGCCTTGCTCGACCAGTCTCTCGGCCACGCTCTCGGTCGAAGGGTTGCCGTAGCGCATCGCCCAGTCGACGACGACATTGGGTAGCTCGCCGAACGCGAGCCCGAGCTTCTCGGCCTGGGCGCGGGTGTAGGTTCGCAGCGGCGACTCGTTGCGCTCCCGGTTCCATATCCTGGCATAATTGGCCCCTGATTTCTTCGGCCGGGTGGTGAGGACCACGCCGTAGAGGATCGGATACCAGATCGCCTTGTTGAGCTCGATGACGCGCGGATCGGACAGGAACTCCCGGAGGTAGCGCCACATCGGCTTGAAGCCGGTGCCGTCCGGGGTGCCGAGATTGATCAGCATGACGCCGACCTTGCCGGTCCTGACCAGAGGGCGCCCTGCCGACGGCGAGGCGGCAGTCTTCTCGGCTTTGATTTCAGCAGGGTTGGCAAGCGTCATGAGGTTCTCCAACACCGCGAACCAACGGTGCCGCGGCGAAAGTAGCGATGCCGCGCCGGTTTTCAAATGCTGCGTCTGGCCGCACCTTATCCCAGAAATGCAACACCCGCCCGGTCTGCCGGGCGGGTGCATTGCGTTCCTGCGGCTGGATTACTTCGAGGCCGCCGGGATCGTCAAGGTTGCGCCGACCGGAAGGCGGCGTGGCTCGTAGGCTTTGTTGGCATCGGAGATTATTTTCCATTTGGTGCCGTCGCCATAAGCCTTCACCGCGAGATCCCAATAGGTATCGCCGGCGACGATTACATGGCTGCTTTCGGCCGGTGCCGGCTCAGCCGGAGCAGGGGTCGCCGGAGCCGGTGTGGCCGGAGCCGCAGGTGCCGCCGGCTGGGCCGGCTCGGCGGGTGCGGGTGCCGGCGCTGTTTCAGCCGGGACGGCCGGTGGTGTTTTGGAAATGTCGCCAGAGCCGGCCGGCATTTCGGGCATTGCCGGCTCAGCAGGCTTTGCCGGCGCAGCCTCAGCAGGCTTTGGCGGTTCGGCAGGGTTGGCAGGTTCTGCGGCCGGGGCCACGGTCGCGGCGATCTCGGTGATGCGGCCGTCGAGCTTCGGCGTATAGGGCCGGTGCGCGCCTAGGTAGTCGGCGACGACCTGTTCCAGCCCCGGGCCGTAATCATAAGCGTTCTTGGCCTTCTCGGCGAACACCTTGTAGCCGTCGCCGCCCTGGCGGACATAGTTGTTGGTGGCGACCAGGTAATCCTTGTCCGGCTTAATCGGCGTCCAGGCGCCGCCTTCCATGACCTCGACCGATTTGACGCGTCCGTTAGGCGGCGCCGATTTGTCGAACGCATATTTCAGGCCGGCAACCTGCGGGAAGCGCCCGGCGCCGTCCTCGACCTGGCTGAGGCCGCTTTCGAGGCCGGCAACCAAATCCTTGCCGGAGATCTGGAAGGTCGCCAGCGTGTTCTGAAACGGCAGGACGGTGAGAACCTCGCCCATGGTGACGGTGCCCTGGTCGATGGAGGCGCGCAAGCCGCCGCCATTCGAGATGACGATCTCGACACCTTGGCCCTTGACCCGGTCGAGGACGGCGTCGGAGACCAGATTGCCCATCTCGCATTCGCGGGCGCGGCAGTTTTCGCGACTGCCGTCGATCGCCTTGGTGGTCTCGGCGACTTCCTTGTTCTTCAAGGCCTCGATCGGCGCGCCGAGTTCCTTGATGCGAGCAAGCACGGCGGGGTCGGGCGTGATCGATTTGTCGAGATGGATGGGATCGCCGCTTGCCTCCTTGACGACGCCGTTGTCGTCGAACACGACCTTGAACTCGCCGAGATATTTCGAATAGGACGCCGCCTGCACGACAGGCACTTTGTAACCGTCCGGATTGTCGACCATCGTCGGATATGGGCCTTCCGCCTTGGGGTCGGTGTTGGACAGCAGCGAATGGCTGTGGCCGCCGACCACCACGTCGATGCCCGGGATATTGGCGATCACGTCGCGCTCGCGCTTGTAGCCGATATGGGTGACTGCGATGATCTTGTTGACGCCCTCTCGCTTCAGTTTCTCGACCTCGGCGGTGATCGACTTGACGTCATCTTCAATGGCGATGTTCGGGCCAGGCGAGGCAAGCTCCGGCGTGTCGTTGGTGACCGCGCCGACAATGCCGATCTTCTGGCCGCCGACCTCGACCACGATCGACGGCTTGACGCGGTCGCCGAGCTTGGATTGCGCATTGGCCTTCACATTGGCGCCGAGCACCGGAAACTTGATCATGTCGAGGAACGGCACCAGCGCCGACTCGCCATCGTCGAACTCATGGTTGCCAAGCGCCTCGGCGTCGAATTTCATCTGGTTGAGGAATTCGCCCTCGGTCTTGCCCTTGTAGGTCGTGTAGAAGAGCGAGCCCTGGAAATTGTCGCCGGCGCTGAGCAGCAGCACGTTCTGGCCCTCCAGCTTCTTGCGCTCCTGCGCAATCGCGGTGACCAGGCGGGCGGCACCGCCGACGCATTCGCCCTTGGTCTCCTCCTCGGCCGAGCAGGTCGATTCGTACTTGTTGTTGCTCTCGATGCGGCTGTGCCAGTCGTTGATGTGCAGGATGTTGAGCGTGTAGTCGGCAAAGGATACCCCAGCCGACAGGCCAAGCGCCGATGCCGACAGCGCGGCGATGGCAGCAATCTTCTTCATTCTCGTCTCCCGGGTGACTTGACCAGTGGCGTTAACGCTCTTGTTTGACTGGGATGTAACAGCCCTCTCAGGCCATGTTCACATCGCGTTTCAGTCGATGCAAGCTGAAATCGGCATCAGCTTTGCCGGCGCAAGAAGACGGCGGCTTGAAGCCGCCGCCCTTGTGCAAAGTAAAATCGGAATCGGATTTCAGGTGCGCCTGGTCAGCACAAAATTCTGTCCGCTCGCGCTGGTGCAATTGAGCTGGCTGGTGGAGACCATCAAGCAGTTGAAGCTGATTGGCGTCTGGCGGATCAGCGAAGTGCCATGGATCTCGACCGAGGTGCCGCCGGTCATGGTGTAGCTGCCATCGGCAAGCTTCTGGCCGGTGTCGGTTGCGACGGTCGCGAAGCTGCCGCCCTTGAAGGTGGACAAGCCCGTGCCCTGCGCGTCGATCCAGGAGCCTTCAACCCCTTTGGCGGTGATCACCGGCGGCTCGCCTGGGCCGGTTGTCGTGCAGGCCGCCAACGCGACCGTAGCGGCCGCGGCAATGCCAGCCGAAAGCAGTCTTTGCGCAATCGTCATCTTCAAGATCCTCTCCTCTCGCATCGGCCCAAAATCGATCCGATTTTCGGAAAGCACGATGCGCACATTCAAAGTGCTAGAGCGTACTTTGTGCGTCCAAATGGACGCACGTCGCTCTAGGCCGCCCCTCTTCAATCGCCCGATTTCCGGGCGATTGCAAGCTGGCGGAGTGTCGAGGCAACGCTGCTATCGAACGAGGATGTTGCGGAATTGCCACGGGTCTTTGGTGTCGAGATCCTCGGGAAACAGACCAGGCCGATTGTCGAGCGGTGTCCAGTCGGTATAATAGCTCCTGACCGGCCCGAGATATGGGTTCTGCACGTCGAGGCAGCGCTTGTAATCCATCTCGTCGGCTTCGACGATGCCGGCCTCGGGATTTTCCAGCGCCCAGACCATGCCGGCCAGCACCGCCGACGTGACCTGCATGCCCGTAGCATTCTGATAGGGCGCCAGCTTGCGCGCCTCGGCCAGCGATAGCTGCGAGCCGTACCAGTAGGCGTTCTTGGCGTGGCCGTAGAGCAGCACGCCGAGTTCGTCGACGCCATCGACCAGTTCATTTTCGTCGAGCACGTGATGCACGGGCTGAGCCTTGCCGGCGACACCGAACATCTCGTGCAGCGACAGCACTGCGTCGTTGCAGGGATGATAGGCGTAATGGCAGGTCGGCCGGTATTGCACCTTGCCCTTCTTGCCGCGCAAGGTGAAAAAATCGGCGATCGAGATCGCTTCGTTGTGTGTCACCAGGAAACCGTATTGCGGGCCGGGCGTCGGACACCATGTGCGCACGCGTGTATTGGCGCCGGGCTGCTCCAGATAGATAGCGGCCTTCGAACCGTTCTTGTGGCTTTTGGCGTTCTTCGGCATCCACGCCTCATGCGTGCCCCAGCCGAGCTCGGCCGGCTGCAGCCCTTCCGAAATGAAGCCTTCGACCGACCAGGTGTTCCAGAACACGTTCATCGGCTTGGGCTTCTTGGTGCGCTGGGTGTCGCGCTCGGCGATATGGATGCCCTTGACGCCGGCCTTCTTCATCAGCCTGGCCCAGCCTTCGCGATCGTGCTGCGCGGGTTCCGAGAAGTCGAAGCCAAGATCTGTGGCGAGATTGACCAGTGCCTGCTTGACGAACCACGAGACCATGCCCGGATTGGCGCCGCAGCACGAGATCGCCGTGGTGCCGCCCGGGCTCTTCGCGATTTCAGTACGTACGGTCTCGCGCAGCGCATAGTTGGTGCGTGAGGCGTTGTCGGCCTTTTCGTCGAAATAAAAGCCGAGCCAGGGCTCGACCACCGTGTCGATATAGAGGACACCAAGCTTGCGGCAGAGCTTCATCAACTCGAGCGAGGAAGTGTCGACCGACAGGTTGACGCAAAAGCCCTGGCCGCCGCCATTGGTCAAAAGCGGTGTCAGCAGCTTCTTGTAGTTCTTTTTGGTCACTGCATCCTGCATGAAAGTGATGCCGCGCTCGTCAAGCAATTTGCGGTCGGCGTCGCGCGGGTCGATGACCGTCATGCGCGACTTGTCGAATTTGAAATGGCGCTCGATCAGCGGCAGCGTTCCCCGTCCGATCGAGCCGAAGCCGATCATCACGACAGGGCCGGTGATCTCACCGTAAACGGGCCAGTTTTCATTCGCCATTTATCGATTACTCCCTCAAAAAACGCTTCGGAACAGCGGCTTGGCCGCGGCGCGACAAACCATAGATCATTGTCACAATAAAGCGAAAAGCGGACGGCCGGCGTTACACCGCGCCATCCCGGCTACGGCTCGACCAGTCTTGCGAATTCAGGCTTGAAGAGGTCACGTGCCTCGGAGACCGGCAGGTCCAGCAGATCGTCGGCGCAGGCCTCGGCTCCGCCTCAGCTGCTATCGACAGTACCAGGATCGCGGCCATGAACGTGACCGGCCTGCCAAGATGCTGGATCATTGTTCCCCCAAGCCACAAGTTACAGTTGTCTTCCGCCGACAGTCACGGTCGGCTGTCAGGCCCTTATAGTCAAGTTGTGCCCCGTTCAGTGCCAGACGCTGCTCAGCGAAAAGACGCTGCCAGCGCCGCCCCAGATGCGGATGGCGCATCCGCGCGTTTCAGCGGATTTTTGCCCTCGGCGCGGCTGTGGAGGCTCGAACCACCAGTTCTACCGGCAGAACGACCTGGCGGGGGGGCTTCATTGTCAATAACCATTCGGGCGGCAAGCCTGCCTTTTCCGATCACGTCTTGCGCCACAGTGGTCATCGGAGGCGTGGTGCGTGCGGATTCAGCAGTCCCATCGAAGCCAACGACCGATACGTGGCCCGGCACGCCGATGCCGCGGCGAACCGCCTCGTCCAGTATTGTGATCGCCTGCCAATCCGACATGGTCAGGATCGCGGTTGCTTCAGGCGCCCTGTCGAACACCACTGCTCCGGCAGATGGCTCGCCTGGGATCGTCTCGAGGATCGGGACATCGTCGATCGACAAATTCGCCTCCGCCAAACCCTGTTTGAAACCGTCGAGCCTTTCATCGTCGAGCGGGAAGCCGGCCAGAAGCGGGCGCATTGCCTGTCCGGGCACGTGGACAATCGGTGGGCCGGGAGTCCGTCGCACCGAAAGGATGGCAGGGGATCGTCCATAATTATGCGCGGCTGGCCGATGGGCAGCTCTTCTGTGCCCAGGGTGCCATTCAAGTCGTTCCGGCGTGAGGGGAGGAAAATGCGATGGAACTCGCTTATGACAGTCATCTGCTTGCTCGAATTCTGCTAAGCGTCGCGACTGTGGGTTACGGTGTAGCGACGATCAAAGCCGACTTGAACGCCACACATGCAACCAATCCGTTGTGGACCCCACACGCCCGGTTTCATGTCGTCTGGCAGGTGCTGAGCTACACCGGAGTGGCGCTGATTGCGCTCGGACTTATCTGGATCAAGGGACAACTCGAAGCCGAGCGGCTCTATCTCGCCGGGGGATTGGCCGCGGCTATGTATGGAGCATTCTTCGCGGCCATGCTCTCGCGGCCGATCTATGGCGGCGTGCTGTATGACGAGAACGGCTATCTGCCGTTCCGGCCGCCGTTTGGACCGGCGGGCTGGCGGTGGGACGTCAACGTCACCGTCTTTACCGCGATGTCCGCGATCCTGCTGCTGGGCCTGGCTGCGATTTAGGGCAATTCCAGGAAAGGTGTGAAACGGTTTTCCGTCCGGGATTGCGCAGAAACAAAGAGATAGAGCGGTTCGGCGTTTCCGTGAGACGATGAACTGCTCTAGGACAGCGCCAGCGCCCTGAGCCACGCGACCAGCCGGTCACGGTCGGCGGTCATCCCCTTGTAGTCGAGTTGTGCCTCGTCCAGCGCCAGAAGTTGTTCGGCCAAGGACGCCGCGAGCGCCGCGCGGTCGGGGTGGCGTTCCAGCACGGCGAGCGGGTCGAGATGGATGCGGATGGTGAAGAGTACGTCGCCCGAAACGGGGAGCTTTCTCAGCGTCTGCCGCTCGACCCGGATAAAGACATGGGCGTCGATGTCGCCGTCCGGGAATCTCGACGGGCGACTGCTGGCGCGGTCGGTACGTTCGAGGTTGGAGAGCGGATGGTAGAGCGCGTCGCCCGCCTGGATCGACCAGTTGTAGCGCTCGACGGCTTGGCCCTGGAGGCCGTCGAACATGCGGTTGATGAGATCGGCCGGGCGTGTGCCCGGGCCGAAACCCGGTACCGGCGCGTGGATCTGCTGCAGCGGCTTGCCGAATTTTTCGATCAGCGACCATGACGAGGGGAAGCAGAGCGAGCCGGCCGCCAGACGCCAGCCGCTGTCGTCGCGGCGCATCAGGATCAAATCCTCCTGCACAAGCAGCGAGGCCGCGACAAGCGGCGCATCGCTGAAAGAAGCTGCGGTGCCCGAGCCTTCGAGATCGTCGGTGCCGCCGATCGCCTCGATCGCATTGTCGGTACGCCTGTGGGTCTCAGGAAAGTTCGCCGCCAGATGCGCACCGAGCAGATCGAGCACTTCGCGCTGGGCGTCGCGCGTTGCTTGCTCCTCGACAAAAACCTTGTCGGGAATTTCCGCGTAAAGCCGGCGTTTCTCGGCAAGATAGGGCAGCAGATATTCGTCGACCTCGATCCAGCTATCGAGATTGAGCGGCTTCAGCCCGATGGTGAACAGTTTCGACGAGCCGTCATAGGGTGTGTGGGTCGGTGTGCGGAAACTCATGCTTCTTTGTAGGCTTCCAGTGCGGCGGCGGCCATTCTCGCCGTGAATTCGGTGATTTCGTAATCGGCGGCACCTGCCTTGGCGAAGGGATCGTCCGCCAGTCTGGCATCGAGTTCCTCGCGTGGACCGCGCGCGATGATGATGCCGCCGGTCCTTGGCCGCTTTGGCCCGGAGGCGACAAAGATACCTTGCGCATAGCAGGCCTTCAGCCACTCGACATGCGCTTGCTGCAGGCAGTCGATCTCGGTCAGCGGCACCTTGTAGTTCAGCGAAACCACGAACATTGTTGTCTCCAGATGCTTCAGCCCAGCCGCGCCGGGATCAATCCGCGCAGCGAGTTGCCGACGAACAGCGCCTTGGCCGATTGCAGTTCGTTCCACGTGTAGACCGCTTCACCGGCGCGGCCTTGATCCAGCAGTTCGCCGCGCAGGACGCCAGGCAGCAGGCCGCAATCGAGCCGCGGCGTGGCCAGCACGCCGTCGCCGAAATCGGCAAAGACGTTGGTGATCGTGCCCTCGCAGATTTCGCCGCGCTCATTGGCGAGCAGCACCTCGTTGGCGCGGCTGGCGAGATATTCGGCGCGGGCGCGCGTATAGGTTTGTCGGCCGCTGGTCTTGTGGCGCAGCAGCATGTCGCTCGAATCAAGCCGCACGCGCGCCAGCTGCAGGGTCCAGACCTTGTCTGCGGCGAGCGGCTCGTAGGGCTGCACCGACACCGCCACTTCGCCCTTGCGCGACAGGACGAGGCGAGTGCGCAATGCGATGTGCTGGCGGCCGACCGCATTCATCAGCGCTTCGCCGACCCTTTGCGGGTCGCAGGCGAAGCCGAGTTCGCTTGCCGAACCGTAAAGCCGCGCGAGATGGCGGTCGAAACGGACGAAACCCGAGCCGGGTTCCCAGCGCATTGTTTCGATCAGTTCGAAATCGGCAGTGTTCCCGTCGCGAAACGGGCTTTCAGCAGACACTCCTGGTACTCCTCTTCGGCTGTCGAATCGAAGACGACGCCACCGCCGACATTGTAGACCGCCTCGCCATTGGCAAAGAGCGAGATGGTGCGTATCGCCACCGAAAAGCGCATCCGGCCGCCGGGCGCGATCCAGCCTATGGCGCCGCAATAGACGTCACGCGGGCCACCTTCCAGCTCGCGCAGGATCTCCATGGCGCGGATCTTCGGCGCGCCGGTAATCGAACCGCAGGGGAACAGCGCGGCGAAAATCTGGCGGATGGCGAGGCCGGGCAAAAGTTTTGCCCGCACGCGGCTCACCATCTGGTGGACCGTCGGATAGCTCTCGATGCGAAAAAGCTCCGGCACATCGAGCGTGCCAACCTCGCTGATCAGTGAGATGTCGTTGCGCAGGAGATCGACGATCATCCGGTTCTCGGCCTGGTTCTTCTCGTCGTTGCGCAAGAACGCTTTCAGGCGATCGTCCTCGGCCTTGGTGGCGCCGCGCGGCGCGGTGCCTTTCATTGGATGCGTCTCGATCATGCCTTCCGCGTCCACCTCGAAGAACAGTTCGGGCGAACGCGACAAGACGATCGGATCGCCGAGCGCGACCAGCGCCCCATACTTCACCGGCTGGCGTTCGGTCAGCGCGTTGAAGGCGGCCAGCGGATCGCCCGACCATTGCGCGCGGACCGGAAAGGTCAGATTGCCCTGGTAGCAGTCGCCCTTGCGAATATGGTCATGCAGCCTGGCAAAGCGTTTGGCGTAGTCGTCCGAAGACCAGGCTGCCTTGGCGTCGAAGATTGGGCCGTTGCTAGCCGGCAGATCGCCTGGCGCGATCGTCTCCTCGACTGGCGCGTCGAACACGCCGAGGCAGAAAAGCGGGGCGCGGCGGCCGGCCGGCAGCAGCGGAACGAGCTTGGGTTCGAGCAGGTAACCGGCCTCGTAGGAGAAATAACCGGCCAGCCATTTGCCGCCGTCATGTGCTACCTGCGCGGCTTCCAGGGCAGGCAAAAAGTCCGCCTCGCCATGCGCTGCGATTATCTCGGCCGGCCGGTCGAAAACGAGCTGCCGCGCGGTCTCGTCGTTCCTGAAAATTGCAAAGGGCAGGGGCAGGGACATAAGGCTCGGATGCTGCGGTCACCAGCGATCGATCTATATGGGGGCTCGACCGTGTGCAATCGAGGGAGCGGCGTCTCAAGACGCAAAGGCGCGGCGGCAAAAACAAATGCGGCGCCAGAGGGCGCCGCCTTGTTCCAGATGCCGCCTGCGATGGATCAGGTGTTGCTGGCTTCTCCCGCGGTCGGGAAGCGGCGCGCAAATTCCTTTTCGTCGCCGGCGGCAAGCAGTTTCGCCTGCTCGATCCAGCGTTCACGTTCGATACGGCCGTCGAAATTCAACGTCGCCTCGATCCGCTTGACATCGTCGGGCGTCCAGGCGGCGATCTGGGCATAGGTCGTGACCCCAAGCCCTTTGAGCAGCCGCTCGTTGGTGGGGCCGATGCCGATCAGGCGACGCAGATCGTTGGCTTTGCCTGCCGCGGTGGCTGTTGCCTTGCCGGTCGCGGCTTTCTTTGCCGCCGGCGCAGCCTTGCTTGCCGCTGGCGCGGTCGTCGGCGCGGCGCTCGCTTTCGATGCAGGCGGTTTCGGCGTTGCCGTTTTCGCGGCACTTGCGCGTGGCGCGGTCGCGGCCTTCGCCGTTGCAGATTTCTTCGGCGCCGGTTTAGCCGGTGCGGATGTCGACATCAGCGTTGACGGCGCCTGCATCGCGGCTTTGGTCGCGCCAGTCTTGGCGGCTGGCGCCTTGGCTGTTGCCGCCTTCGCGGTTGGCGCCTGGGTGGTTTTCGCCTCGCCCAGCCGGCGTTCGAGATCGGCGCGGGCGCGGCCGCATGCATCCAACTCACCGGTCAGACGGTCGCTATCGGCCCGCAATCTGTCGCGTTCGCTGCGCGTGCGGTCTAGATCGCCGCGCAAACTGTCGAGTTCGCCACGCAGGCGTCCCCAAATGAACCAGCCAACCAACACACCTACCAGGAACGCCAGGAGCATGTAGAAAAAAGTGCCCATTGTCTTTCTCTCTCCAGTCCGATCCGTCCGCCCTGGCCTGTGGAGCCATGACCTCGGCGAAGGACCATTCGATGGTGGTTCCGCAATTTGCAGAACAGCCGGCTTCGATCGAGCTGTCGGCGACCGGTTTGCCCCTGGCCAACAACCGTTGTCGCATCCGCCGACACGCCATGACCGGTCGGGATTTTCCGACCGGATCCATTCGTGCCCGGCTGAGCTTGAGGGCGGACGCTATCATACAGCTTACGGGAATCTAACGGAAAACTTCCATGGAAAGTTATTTAAGAACAAATATCCAAGACAAGAATAGAACCATCGCCAATATGCATTGCAGCTAAACTGTTCTGGAAAACCCGGTCATCCGGTGTTGCGCATCACCCAGTGTTGCGCATCAATTGTCCAGTGCTTCCAGCTCGTCGATCAGTCCGCTGATCACGCCAAGCCCGATCTGCCAGAAGGCAGGGTCGGCCGCGTCGAGGCCGAACGGTGCCAGAAGCTCGGAATGATGCTTGGTGCCGCCAGCGCGCAGCATGGCAAAATATTTCTCCTGAAAGCCGCGCTCGGCGTTCTGGTAGACCGCGTAGAGCGAGTTCACCAGGCAATCGCCGAATGCGTAGGCATAGACGTAGAAAGGCGAGTGGATGAAATGCGGAATATAGGTCCAGAAAACCTCGTACCCCTCGCGCAGCTTGATCGCCGGCCCGAGGCTTTCCGCCTGCACTTCCAACCAGAACTGGCCGAGCTTGTCGGAGGTCAGTTCGCCGCTCCTGCGCTCGGCATGCACCTTGCGCTCGAACTCGTAGAAGGCGATCTGGCGCACGACCGTGTTGATCATGTCCTCGACCTTCTGGGCGAGCATGGCCTTGCGTTCGCGCTTGTCGGTGGTCTGCTCGAGCAGCGAGCGGAAGGTCAGCATTTCGCCGAACACCGATGCGGTTTCGGCCAGCGTCAGCGGCGTCGATGCCATCAGGGCGCCCTGGCCGCCGGCCAGCACCTGGTGCACGCCGTGGCCGAGCTCGTGCGCCAGCGTCATCACGTCGCGCGGCTTGCCCATGTAGTTGAGCAGCACATAGGGATGCGCCGAAGGCACGGTCGGATGGGCAAAGGCGCCAGGCGACTTGCCAGGTCTCACCGGTGCATCGATCCAGCTGCGGTCGAAGAAAGTTCTGGCGATCTCCGCCATGTCGGGCGAAAAGCGCTGGTAGGCGGAAAGCACGGTGTTCTTGGCCTCGTCCCAGCCGATGACCGCCTGTGGGGTCTCGGGCAATGGCGCATTGCGGTCCCAGTGGTTCATCACCTCCATGCCAAGCCAGCGCGCCTTCATCGCGTAATAGCGATGCGACAGGCGCGGATAGGCGTCGCGAACCGCGGCGGCGAGTGCATCCACCACGCTGCGTTCGACGCGGTTGGCGAGATGGCGGGAATCGGCAATGTCCTCGAAGCCGCGCCAGCGGTCGGAAATCTCCTTGTCCTTGGCCAGCGTGTTGGTGACCAGCGTGAAGACGCGCAAATTCTTGCGGAAGGTCGTGGCCAGCGCCTCGGATGCCCGGCGGCGCACCTCGCCGTCGGCATCCTGAAGGCGATTGAGTGCCGGCTCCAGTGTCAACTCCTCGCCGTCGACGTCGAAGCGCAAATCGGTCATCGTCTCGTCGAACAGGCGGTTCCAGGCCCCGCGCCCGGTGATCGATTTTTCATGGAAGAGCTGCTCGATGCGGTCTTCGAGCTGATAGGGCTTGTCCTTGCGCAGATCGAGCACCCAGGGCCGGTAGTGGGCGAAGGCGGGATCGGCGGCGAGTGCGGTTTCGATCGCGCTATCGTCGATGAGATTCAGCTCGAGCGCGAAAAACAGCAGGTGCGCGCTGGCATCGGTCATCTTTTCCTGGATGTCGCCATAGAGCTTGGCGCGTTGCGGATCCGACGTGTTGCCGGCATAGACAAGCCCGGCATAGGAGACGATCCGGCCGATCAGCTCCTCCAGCGCTTCATAGGCCTGAAGCGCCTCGCCAAGCCTGCCGGCGCTGCCACGCCCGGCCTCGGCGGCGAGCGTGCCTTTCCAACGGCTCTCGAAGGCGATGGCATCGACGGCGGCCTTGGCGATGTCGCGCTTCAACTCGGGCGCTTCCATGCCCGAATAGAGATCGGCCAGATTCCATTCCGGCAGGTCGCCAAGCTCCGCCACGCCCTGACCGGGCGCCGCCGCCAGCTTTCGAGCAAAAACCATGCGCATTGCCGATCCTTCCAGACACAAAAATTCGAGGAAACGAGAAGCCGGTCAAATCCTAAGGAATTCATTCACCGGGTTTTTTGAAAGCTTATTTAGAACCCTGTGCCAAGATGATCCATAGGGCGCATTCTCGGGCGGGCACGGTCGGATCAGTCATGGCAGCTTCCATACTCATAGTCGATGACGATCCCGTGCAGCGCAGGCTGCTCGAGGCGGCGGTGACGAAATTCGGCCACACCGCGATCGTCGCCGATGGCGGCGAGGCCGGTCTCGATCTCGTCGACGGGCCCAATGCGCGCGACGTGTCGGTGGTCATCCTCGACCTGATGATGCCGGGCCTCGATGGCATCGGCGTGCTGAAGGCGATGCGCGAGCGCGGCATCCACATTCCCGTCATCGTGCAGACCGCGCAGGGCGGCATCGAAACCGTCGTTTCGGCAATGCGTCACGGCGCCTTCGATTTCGTCGTCAAGCCGGCCTCTCCCGACAGGCTGCAGGCGTCGATCGGCAACGCCCTCAAGGTCGAAGCGCTCGAAGGCGAAGTGAAGCGCTCGTCACGGCAGCGCGGCGGCCATCTGACGTTCAAGGACATGATCACCCACAGTCCGGCGATGGATCGGGTGATCCGGCTCGGCCGCAAGGCGGCGGCGTCCAACATTCCGATCCTGATCGAAGGTGAATCCGGCGTCGGCAAGGAACTGGTGGCGCGCGCCGTCCAGGGCAGCGGCGACCGCCGCTCGAAACCCTTCGTCACCGTCAATTGCGGCGCCATCCCAGACAATCTGGTCGAATCGATCCTGTTCGGGCACGAGAAGGGCTCGTTCACCGGCGCCACCGAAAAACATACCGGCAAGTTCGTCGAAGCGCACACCGGCACGCTGTTCCTTGACGAAATCGGCGACCTGCCGCTCGACGTGCAGGTCAAGCTGTTGCGCGCCGTACAGGACGGCGAGGTCGATCCGGTTGGCGGGCGCTCGGCCGTCAGGGTCGACATCAGGCTGATCTCGGCAACCCATCGCAACCTGCTGCAGCAGGTCAAGGACGGCAAGTTCCGCGAGGACCTGTTCTATCGGCTGAACGTCTATCCGATCTTCGTGCCGCCATTGCGCGACCGTCGCGACGACATCCCCTATCTGGTGGAGCACTTCATGGAGAAGGTGGCGCCCGCCGATCCGCGCCACCGCCTGCGAGGCATCTCGGCTGCGGCGCTTGCCATGCTGCAGGCCTATGACTGGCCGGGCAACATAAGGCAGCTCGAAAACGCCGTCTTCCGGGCTTCGGTGCTCGCCGACGGCGACATGCTGACCGAAGAAGAATTCCCGCAGATCCGGGCGCAAGTCGAGGGCACGGTCAATCTCGATTCGGGTATCGCCTTGCCAGCTCCAGGGTGGCCAGCTTCAGGGGGGCCAACTCCAGGGTGGCCAGCTTCCGGAGTGGCTTCGGGCAGCCAGCCGCGCGACAACATATCGGCCGCTGGCGGCATCGCAGCCGCCGACGCCGATGCACCAGCCAAGCCTCGTTTCGGCACGCTGCGGGCGCTCGACGAGCGCGGCAATGTGCGTGCGCTGGCCGACGTCGAACTCGAAATGATCAAGCTCGCCATCGATCACTATAACGGCCAGATGAGCGAAGTCGCCCGCCGCCTCGGCATCGGCCGGTCGACGCTCTACCGCAAGCTCAAGGAATACGGCATCGACCCGGAAACCGGCCGCGTCGAACGGCTCGCTTCCTGAGTCACAGGGCCAAGCCGGTTCTCATCCGGACATCATTCCACGCAACTGCGCCTCGAAACGAGGTGTTCGCCACAGTGTTCACGTATTAAGGCGGACGGTAACAGATCGTGTTTCGAGCTGGCGCCAAAACATGATCTAAACCAGCGGTTTACCAAGATATCCTGCGCAATATTTTTGGCGGGATATCGCCACCGTGTTACCGCATTTCGGCTTCAATAAGCGATGATTAACCATTAGGATCGATATTCGGATGCACACACCACGCATCCGTTTGGTCAAATCCGGGGACAAAACGGCAGCCTGCAAGGCCTTTTGATTTGAACAGAATCGAACGACACAAAAACGGGCGGCATTATCACATGAGCGTCTGGCCGAGATGGCTGGCAGCGGTGATTGTTGCCGTCGGGTTCCTTGCAGCAGCGGCAACCGGCGCCAGCGCCGAGACACGTTCGCTGAAGCTCTATCATCTCCACACGCATGAAAAGGCGGAGATCGTCTACAAGCGCAACGGGCGCTACGACCAGGCGGGCTTGCGAAAGATCAACATCATCCTGCGCGACTGGCGTCGCAACGAGCCGACCAAGATGGATCCGCGCCTGCTGGACCTGGTCTGGGAGGCCTATCGGGAGAGCGGCGCGACCGACTACATCCAGGTCGTCTGCGGCTATCGTTCGCCGGCCACGAATTCGATGCTGCGCAGCCGCAGCAGGGGCGTCGCCGAAAAAAGCCAGCACATGCTCGGCAGGGCGATGGATTTCTATATTCCCGGCGTGCCGCTGAAGAAGCTGCGCGACGTCGGCCTCAGGATGCAGGGCGGCGGCGTCGGCTACTATCCCAGTTCCGGCTCGCCGTTCGTGCATATGGATGTCGGCAATGTACGCCACTGGCCCGGCATCAGCCGCCAGGAACTGGCGCGCGTGTTCCCCAACGGCAAGACGCTGCATGTGCCGAGCGACGGCAAGCCGCTGCCTGGCTATCAACAGGCGCTCGCCTCCTACAAAGCCCGCAAGGGCGCCGGCGCACCGGCCATCGAACTCGCCAGCGCAAGCGGCGGTGCCAAAAAATCCCGTGGGTTCCTGGCAGCCCTCTTCGGCGGTGGCGACGACGAGGCGGACGACAGCGCCGATGTGGCGATGGCCGAGCCGGCGCCAAAGCCCCGTAACGTGAAGCCGGCGCCGTCCGCCAAGAGCAGCAACCTGCCTGGCATTGCCATCGTGGCGCCTCAGGATGCCAAGCGCGCTCAGATTCCGGAAGTCGCCGATGCTCCGGCGCCTGCGCCTGAACCGGAGAACGACACGCCGGAGACGATCATCGCGGCATTGCCTGCCCGCAGCATTCCGCTGCCGGATTTTGCTCCGCGTCCGAAGACCGACGTCGGCGCCCAGCCGCCTGAAAACGTTCCGTTCGGCGTGGCGGATGCGGCTGGATCGACTGAACAGGCGGTGGCGACCGCGCAAGCGCCGGCAAGCGTGGCGCCGGCAAATGTTCCGTTCGGCATAGCAGACCCGTCTGCTGCGGCCGGCCCGGTGCAGGTCGCGGCAAACAACATTCCCGTGCCGAGCTGGCGGCCCAATCATTCGCTGCCGGCCGATCTTTCGTCGGTGGGTCTTGCGCCGCAGGACAAGCAAGTGTTGCTGGCGCTGGCGAGTGCGGCCGAGCGGAGCAACACCGCCACCGACGCATTCTCGGTATTGCCGTCGGCGCGGCCCGACAGTTCCCAGCCCGACGAGGTCAAGGCCGTTCTGGAACGGGTCAGCGCGACCGACGAATACAAGGTCGCGTCGCTTTCCGAGCAAGCATCGGTGTTCGAGGAACCGGCGAGCGACGACGGGGCATCGAGCGACGGGGCATCGCCGCGCGAGGCCATCGTTGCCCGCCCGGCAGGCTCCGATCCGGCCGCCGTCATCGGTGCAGGCGTGAAGACCACACGCAAGGAACCCAGGGCCACCGCCCGCGACCTGAAGCCCGGCCCCAAGCCGGTGGTGGTCGCCGCCGCGCCGCAGTCCGCCCGGTGGGCGCTGCACAGCGGTGAGTATGTCGCAACTGTTTCAGATGCGACAACGGCGCCGCGCTACGCCTACGACTTCGTCCGTACGGCACCGAGCGAGGTCTATACGATAGGCTTCCAGCCGGGCAACGAGATGGCCGACGCAAACCGGTTCACCGGCAAAGCCGTCAAGTTCATGTCGGTGGCCCGCTTCAAGACCGAGTAGGCCGCGCTGGGCACCTCGCGCGGCTACCTCCACCGCCGGCACTGGCTTCCTTCATCCAGGGATGCTAACCAGCGGTCGGCATTCTCCCGCTTCGTCTAATGGTAGGACAGCGCCCTTTGAAGGCGTGAATCGTGGTTCGAGCCCATGAGCGGGAACCAGCCGGCGAACCAGATCGGCCAGATCGGCCGCGGCTTTTGATGCAGAAGATGCTAGCGCCCGAGCTTGCTTGCCGCGCGTGCCAAGGCTTCGATCTCGTCCCATTTGCCGGCCTTGACCAGATCGTCCGGCGCCACCCAGGAACCGCCGACGCAGATGACGTTGGGCAGGCTGAGGTAGTCGGCGGCGTTCTTGCCGGTGATACCGCCGGTCGGGCAGAATTTCACGTCGGCAAGCGGCGAGGCGAAAGCCTTGAGCGAGGCAGTGCCGCCCGACTGTTCGGCCGGGAAGAATTTCAGAAAGCGCAGGCCGGCTTCGCGGGCGGCCATGACCTCTCCCGGCGTGATGGCACCGGGCAGCAACGGCACGTCGCTGTCCTTGGCTGCCGCGAGAAGCTCGCGGGTGATGCCGGGGCTGACGATGAACTTCGAACCGGCGGCCGCCGCCTCGCCGAACTGGCGGGCGTCCAGGATGGTGCCGGCGCCGACGACGGCGTCTTCGACCTCGCCCGCCACCCGGCGGATCGCCTCCAGCGCGTCGGCGGTGCGCAGCGTGATCTCTATCACCGGCAGGCCACCGCTGGCCAGCGCCCGGGCCAGCGGCACCGCGTCGGCGGGATTGGCGATCTTCAGCACCGGTATGACCGGCTGGCCGTTGAGGAGCGACAGGAGCTTTTCGGTCGTGCTGGGCATTCGTCGTCTCTCCTCTGTTGATCAAGTCGACCGGTTAGCAGAAGGCGGTTTTTCTGTCCACGAAACGCGGCGTGTCGCGATGTCACGCGTGGTGTTCGAAACCTTCCGCGATCAGACCGCTCCCGGCTCTGCCTTGATCAGGCTGTCGTGAGCGTCTAGTGGCTTGGTGATGACACTTCCCAGCCAAGCCTTCCGCGTTGCCGCGCTTTACCGCTTCGCCCGGCTCGACACCTTCGAGGCGCTGCGCGCGCCGCTCGCCGCCTTCTGCTGCGCGCGCGGCGTCAAAGGCACGCTGCTGTTGGCGCGTGAGGGCATCAACGGCACGGTCGCCGGCAGTGAACCGGCAATCGCGGCGCTCATCGATCATCTCGAATCCATCGACGGTCTCGCCGGTCTCGAGATCAAATACAGCAGCGCCGCAACGATGCCGTTCCACCGCATGAAGGTGCGGTTGAAGCGCGAGATCGTCACCATGGGCGTGGACAATATCGATCCGGCGGCAGGTGCAGGCACCTATGTTGCGCCGGCCGACTGGAATGCACTGATCTCGGATACGGGCACCATCGTCATCGACACGCGCAACGCCTACGAGGTGTCGCTCGGAACGTTCAAAGGTGCTGTCGATCCCGCCACCACCAGCTTCCGCGAATTCCCGGCCTGGGTCGAGCAGCATCGGCACGAGCTCGAGGGGCGCAAGGTCGCCATGTTCTGCACCGGCGGCATACGCTGCGAGAAGGCGACCGCCTATGTGAAGTCGCTCGGCTTCGAGGATGTGTTCCACCTCAAGGGCGGCATTCTGAAATATCTCGAGGACGTGCCCGGCGAACAGAGCCTGTGGCAAGGCGAATGCTTCGTCTTCGACGAGCGCGTTTCGGTATCGCACGGGCTGCTCGAAGGCGAGGCCGAACTCTGCCGCGCCTGCCGGCATCCGCTGGCTGCAGAAGACCGGCTGTCGCCGAAATATGCTGCCGGCATCTCATGCCCGCATTGCTTCGATGCCCGCTCGAACGAAGATCGCGCCCGCTACGCCGAGCGCCAGCACCAGGTCGAGCTGGCGCAAGCGCGCGGCGATCGCCATATCGGAAGTTAGCTTCACGTTAAGCAACTTCACGTCAAGCAACAGAGAAGCGATCGATGACCCACAGCCATGTCCCGTCGTTCTGCCGGCGCGCGACCTCGGTGGTGATGGTGCCATCGGGAAGCCGGGTCGAGGTGAGCGCCAGGTCGCCATTGACGACAGCCGGGCGCTGATCTCCGGACTGAAATTTTCGGCCGGTTGCGGTGATCTCCGCGAACAGCCCCCGGATGGCTTCGCGGCCGAACGTCAGTTGTCCGCTACCGCTGTCGATGACGGCATGCTGCTCGAAAAGCGCTGCCATGCCGTCAATGTCTCCGACCCATTGCCGTGAAATCAGCAGGCGCTCCAGCTCCTGGGGATCGCGTGCCGGCTGGCGGGCTGTCTCATTGGTCATGCCAGGCTCCTCCCAAGCGACGTGCCGCGACATTACTCGAAGTCGAAGCTGGTTTCGACACGCGTTTTTTGGCGCGGAAGGAGGCTGCAGCACTTTAATTTCCGCGTGAAATCCCAGCAGACCTCCATTCGAGGTCATGCGTGGCAGCGGGCAAAACGATGCACCGCGTCATTGTAATGTCAAACTGCGGGACCTAGGTCTTCGACGTGCAAACCTGCCCGCGCACCTTCGGCCGGGCCAATTCTGGAGGCATTGATGTTCGATCCCAAGAAGCTCCTCGACGATCTGCTCGGCTCGCAAATTCCCGGCACCGGATCGACCGTCCGCGACAAGGCGGGGCAGGCGGTGCAGATGGCCAAGGACAATCCGCTTGCAGCCGGTGCGCTGGCCGCGGTGCTGCTCGGAACCGGCCCAGGCCGCCAGGTCACCGGTGCGGCGGTGAAGCTTGGTGGGTTGGCTGCGATCGGCGGCCTCGCCTACAAGGCCTACCAGAACTACAAGAACGGCAACGCGCCGGCCGAGACGCAAGCTGCAGGCGAACCGGAATTGCTGCCGCCGCCGGCCGATACCGCCTTCCATCCGTCGCAAGCGCCGCAGGGCGAAGACGAATTCACGCTGACGCTGGTCAGGGCGATGATCTCGGCGGCGAAGGCCGACGGCCACGTCGATGACGAAGAGCGGCAGAAGATCGCCGGCAAGCTCAGCCTCGCCGGCGTCGGCGCCGAAGCGGAGAAATTCCTGATGTCGGAACTGGAGGCGCCGCTCGATCTGGATGTGCTGATCGCCGGGGCCAAGACCGATGCGCAAAAGCTGGAACTCTACACCGCCTCGCGTCTTGCCATCGATCCGGACACGCGGGCCGAACGCGGCTATCTCGACCTGCTTGCCGGCCGTCTCGGCTTGCCGGATGCGCTGGTCGACCATGTCGAGGCGACGGTGACGGCGGCGAAGGTGCCGGCAGCGGGCAGCACGGCCAAACCGGTCGCAGGCTCGCGCTGGTAGCTCGAAGAGGAAGCCTCGGAGCTCGGCGCCGTTGGCGTTAGCTTCTCGTTAATCCGGTGAGCGCATGATTTCAGGCAGTCGGATCGGCTTTCCTCCTCCCATGCCCGGTTCGGATCAGGGGCGGTCGCCAACGGCCGCCCTTTTTGTGAGCACAGGCTTTGGGCCGGCTTGCCATGGTTCCCGTCATTTGCGATGGCTCATCCCTTTCAGGGAGTACAGCCATGACCGACTATAAAACCGCCATCGTCACCGGCGCCGGCACGGGCATCGGCAAAAGCGTCGCCACGGCGCTGCTCAAGGCCGGCTGGAATACGGTCTTCTGCGGCCGGCGCAAGCCGGTGCTGGAGGATGCGATCGCCGCGGCCGGGCCGACGCAGGCCAAGGCATTGGCCTTCGCCTGCGACATCAGCAAGGCCGATCAGGTCGACGATCTGTTCGAGACGGTGGCGGCGGCTTTCGGGCGCGTCGACCTGCTCTTCAACAATGCCGGCGCGAGCTACAAATCGACATTGATCGACGACATCCCGGTCGAAGTGTGGAACGACATCGTCGGGGTCAATCTCACCGGCTCGTTCCTGTGTGCTCGCGCCGCGTTCGGCGCCATGCGCAGGCAGCAGCCGATGGGCGGCCGCATCATCAACAACGGCTCGGTATCGGCCTATGCGCCACGGCCGGGCTCGGTGCCCTATACGGCGACCAAGCACGCCATCACCGGGCTGACCAAGACGCTGGCGCTGGACGGCAGGCCCTTCGACATTGCTTGCGGCCAGATCGACATCGGCAACGCGCTGACCGACATGGCGCAGGCGATGACGGTCGGCGTGCCGCAAGCCAACGGCACCATTGCCGCCGAAGCGGTGATGGATGTCGAGCGCGTCGCCGATGCCGTCCTCCATATGGCCAGCCTGCCGCTCGACGCCAACGTGCTGTTCATGACCGTGATGGCAACCAAGATGCCATTTGTCGGGCGAGGCTAAATTAGTCTCAACCCGGTCCTAAATCAGGGCCGGGTGACCGGAAGCGGCACGCCGGGTAAATATAGCGAAATCGGGCGGATTTCGTAGACGGCGGTCGGATTGACGCGGCGAAGGTCGCGCGCAATGTCGATGGCGGCGTCACGGTTGGCGCAGTCGACGACATAGAGCCCCAGCAATTGTTCCTTGGTCTCGGCGAAGGGGCCGTCGATAACCATTCCGGTGCCTGGCCCGCGCAAGGTGCAGGCGTCTTGTGTCGCGCCGAGCCGGGCCGCCGGCCCAAGGGTGCCTTGCCGGTAGAGCCGATCGTTGATCTGGAGAAGATCGGTCATCAGCGCCGCATCCTGCTCAGGCGTCAGTGCCGTAATCGCTTCTTCCTCGTGATAGGCAAGAATGGCATAGAACATCTGGCGTCTCCTTTCGTCGTCCTCACTTCGCCAGGAACGCCTCGATCCGCTCCAGCGCGCGCAGGATGTTCTCCTCGGAATTGGCGTAGGACAGCCTGACATAGCCTTCGCCGAGAATGCCGAAATCGGGGCCGCCGATCAGCGCCACGCCGGCATCCTCGAGCAGCGCCGAGGCGAGCTTCTTGGCCTTCCAGCCGGTCTTGGAAACATTGGGGAAGGCATAGAAGGCGCCTTTCGGCGTAATGCAGGAAACGCCGGGCAAGGCATTCAACCCCTCGACCACGACCTTCCTGCGGCGGTCGAAGGCGCGCATCATCTTGTCGACATCGTCCTGCGGGCCGTCGATGGCGGCAATGCCGGCATACTGGCTCGGCGCGTTGACGCAGGACCAGCAATTGACCGCCAGCTTGCGCACCTTGTCGTAGAGATGCGCGCCCTTGTCGCCATTCGGCCAGATCGACCAGCCCATGCGCCAGCCGGTCATCGCCCAGGTCTTCGACCAGCCGTTGAGCACGATCAGCCGGTCGCGGATTTCGGGGAAGGCGAGCAGCGAGCAGTGCGTCTCGCCGTCATAGGTCATCACGTCGTAGATCTCGTCGGAGAGGATGGCGACGTCCGGGTGCGCTTCCAGCCCCTTGACCAGCTTCTCAATCTCGGCGCGCGGCGTGACGCCGCCGGTCGGATTGGCCGGCGAGTTGAGAATCAGCAGCCTGGTCTTCGGCGTGATCAGCGCCAAGGTCTCCGCAGCCGAAAAGGCAAAGCCGTTCTCCTCGCGCATCGGCACCGGGATGGGGGCAGCACCGGTGAACTCGATCATCGAGCGGTAGATCGGAAAGCCGGGATCGGGATAGAGGATTTCGGCGCCCGGCTCGCCGAACATCAGGATCGCCGCGAACATGGTCGGCTTGCCGCCGGGCAGGATCATCACCACTTCCGGCGAGACTTCGACGCCGGTGATGGCCAGCGTGCGGCGTACCACCGCTTCGCGCGTCGCCAGCAGGCCGTTGGCCGGCGTATAGCCGTGATGGCCATCGCGCAGCGCCTTGATCGCGGCCTCGACGATATGCTGCGGCGTCTTGAAGTCGGGCTGGCCGATGCCGAGATTGACGATGTCGCGGCCTTGATGGGCAAGTGCCGTGGCACGCGCCAGCACCGCGAACGCATTTTCCTCGCCGAGGCGGTCGAAGGCCGAAATCGTGTGGAGCATTTTTCCCGTCCGTGTGGTTCTTTCAGCGAGCGTGCGTTTTTGTGAGCGTCCGCCCGCAAAAGTCAAACGGATTGGAGTTTTCGGTGTCGGAAAATCTCAAGAATTGGCAACCGCGCCCGCGGCCCGAACGCAAGGTGCTGGAGGGGCGAACTGTCAGGCTGGAGCCGCTCAATGCCGAAAAACACGGCGACGGTTTGTTCGAGGCCTCGTCTGTGGCCGATGTCGACGGCCGCTTCGCCTGGCTGCCAGACTACCCGCCGGAGAGCCGCGCCGCCTTCCAGCCATGGCTGGACAAGGCGGAAGCCAGCGAAGACCCGCTGTTCTTCACGGTCATCGACAAGGCCAGCGGCAAGGTCGCCGGGCGTCAGACGCTGATGCGCATCGACGCCACCTACGGCGTCATTGAGATCGGCAACATCTATTGGGGCCCGCTGATCTCGCGAAAGCCGGCGGCGACGGAAGCGCAGTTCCTGTTCATGAAGTACGTCTTCGACGAGCTTGGCTACCGCCGCTACGAATGGAAATGCAACAACCGCAACGAGCCGTCGAAGCGCGCGGCGGAACGTTTCGGCTTCAAGTTCGAAGGCATTTTCCGTCAGCATCTTGTGGTCAAGGGCGAAAACCGCGATACCGCGTGGTATTCGATCATCGACAAGGAATGGCCTGATCTGCGCAGAGCCTATGAGGCGTGGCTCGATCCGGCCAATTTCGACAGCGAGGGCCAGCAGAAGCGGCGGCTCGAGGATTTCCGCGCCGAGTTCGGCGCCTGACCATGCTCCCGAAAAGTGGTATCCGGTTTTCGGAAAAGATCATGGTCAAATAAAAAGATAGAGCCTCCATCCCGATTCTGCCGGGATGGACCAGGCTCTAGCAGGAGCTCATAGATGGCGCATACCCACGACCATGCTGCGCAGGGCCACGACCACAGTCACGGTGCCGGGCATGTGCACGGCTCGACCGACAAGAAGCGCGTGCTGATCGCGGCCTGCCTGACCGCAGGCTTCATGGTCGTCGAAGCGCTTGGCGGTCTCTTGACGGGATCGCTGGCGCTGCTGGCGGATGCCGGCCACATGCTTGCCGATTGCGTCGCGCTCGGCCTTGCCTGGTATGCCTTTCACCTTGCGAGCCGGCCGGCGACCGTGCGCCTCACCTACGGCTTCGGCCGGGTCAAGACACTGGTCGCCTACACCAACGGCATCGCCATCTTCGCCATCGCGCTGTGGATCGTCTACGAGGCTCGGGGCCACTTGCAAGCGCCGGCTCCGGTGCTCGGCGAGCCGATGCTGGTCGTCGCGATGGCCGGCCTGCTGGTCAATCTCGGCTCGTTCTACGTGCTGCATGGCGGCGACCGCGGCAGCCTGAACATGCGTGGCGCCATCCTGCATGTGCTCGGCGATCTGCTTGGCTCGGCGGCGGCGATCGTGGCGGCGCTGGTGATCCTGGCGACGGGCTGGACGCCCATCGATCCGATCCTGTCGGTGCTTGTCGCGCTGCTGATCCTGTCCACGGCCTGGTCGCTGATGCGCGAGGCAGCTCACGTCCTGCTCGAGGGCGTGCCGGCAAGCCTCGACCGCGACCTGATCGCCAGGGACATCGAGGCGACAGTCAAGGGCGTGCGCGAGGTGCATCACATGCATGTCTGGTCGCTCGACGGTTCCAGCAACATGGCGACGTTGCATGCCTGCCTCAATGACGGCGTCGACGCGCATATGGCGGTAAGCGCGATCAAGAAGCGGCTTGCGCAGGAGCACGGCATAGCCCATGCCACCGTCGAACCGGAATTCGGCCGATGTGCCGACAGCCATGAGCATGATGGCGAGCACGATCACGCGCATGATGCGGCACCGCACCGCGGCCATTATCACTGACTTCGGGAGTTCCTGGCATTGGCAACGATCGACATGAACTCTCGCCACCCTGGCGCCGCGTGATGGACCGCGACACCCGCAATGCGGCGATCGGCGCCGCCTGGGTTTTGCTGCTGTTCGGCATCGCAGCCTATTACCTTCCAACGGTGATGCTGGCGGTCGGCAGCGTCTCGACGGTTCTTGCCGGCATTGTCGCGGCGATCTTCATGGTGGCAATCTTCGTCGTGTTCTGGCTGCGTAGCCGCAGCCAGCGCAAAAAGGAAAAGTGACATGCGCATTCTGATTACCGGCGCGGCAGGCATGGTCGGCCGCAAGCTCATCGCCAGGTTGGCCAAGGACAGGACGCTCGGCGGCCGCAAGATCGCCGCGCTCGATCTTCACGATATCGTGCCGCCGCAAGCGCCGGTGCTCGAAGGTGTCAGCATTAGCGTCCACACCGGCGATCTTGCCGCACCGGGAGCGACGGCAAATCTGGTCGCGTTGCGCCCCGACGTGATCTTCCATCTCGCCGGCGTGGTGTCGGGTGAGGCGGAGGCCAATTTCGATCTCGGCTATCGCGTCAATCTCGACGGCACAAGGGCGCTGTTCGATGCCATAAGGCTGGAGGGGTTTGCGCCGCGCGTCGTCTTCACCTCGTCGATCGCCGTGTTCGGCGCGCCGTTTCCCGACATCATTCCGGACGAGTTCCATCCGACGCCGCTGACCTCATACGGCACGCAGAAGCTGATCGGCGAGGCGCTGCTTGCCGACTACACGCGGCGCGGTTTCTTCGACGGCATCGGCATCAGGCTGCCGACCATCTGCGTCAGGCCGGGAAAGCCGAACAAGGCGGCCTCAGGGTTCTTCTCCGGTATCATCCGCGAGCCGCTGAGCGGCCATGAAGCGATCCTGCCGGTGCCGCGCTCGGTAGTCCACACACACGCCAGCCCGCGTTCGGCGGTGAATTTCCTGATCCATGCGGCTCAGATCGACGGCGCCGCCGTCGGCCCGCGCCGCAACCTGACGATGCCGGGCGTCGCCGTCACCGTCGGCGAACAGATCGAAGCGCTGGAACGTGTCGCCGGCGCCAAGGCGGTGAAACTGATCCGCGAGGAGCCCGACGAGACGATCTGGGCGATCGTCAAGGGCTGGCCGACGCGCTTCGAGGCGCGGCGCTCGAGGGAGCTTGGCTTTGCCGCCGAAACGAGCTTCGACGAGATCATCCGCGTCCATATCGAGGACGAGTTGGGGGGCAGGATCTAAGGTGGCTCCGTCCTTTCCCTTCTCCCCTTGTGGGAGAAGGTGGATTGGCGCGTAGCGTCAAGACGGTTGAGGGGTGCTGGACGAAGCGCTGTCGGTGCCAAGCTGGAACACCCCTCATCCGTCGCCTTCGGCGACACCTTCTCCCACAAGGGGAGAAGGGAGAGCCGCGCCTGGGCGTCAGGCGCCAGTCAGGCTGGCCGAGAGCAGCAGCAGGCCGAACAGGAAGACGAAGGCGGCGCCGCCGATCTCGACGAAGGAATGGATGCGGTTGCCCATGCGGCCATCGCCGGCGAAATACACCGCCCAGTTCTTCGCGGTCACCGCAAGCGTCGCCAGGGCCGAGACGGTGATTGCGGTGCCGAGCGCCATGGCCAGCACCGAAAGGATGCCGCCGAACCACAGCCCATTCAGCAAGGCGAAGCTCAGCACGATTAGCGCGCCTGAACAGGGGCGGATACCGACGGCAGCCACCGCCGACCAGGCCGTGCGCCAATCGAAGCGATCACCGGAAAGCAGCGCCGGGTCGGGCGCATGCGAGTGTCCGCACGTCTCGCAGACCTCGCCCGCCGCGTGGCTGTGGTGATCGTGCGCAGCATGGGCGTGGTGGTGGTCGTGGGCGCCGTGATCGTGATGGTCATGCGCATGATCGTGGTGGTCATGCGCATCAAGCGCGTGGGAATGTGCCGCATGGGCATGTGAATGGCCGGCATGTGAATGGCCGGCATGTGAATGGCCGGCATGGGCAGCCGAGAGGCTGTAGCCCGGATTTGCGCCGAACAGGCGAACGATGGCCGGGCCGGCCTTGCGCCACAGCAGCCAGGCGCCGAACAGAGTGACGAAGACATAGCTCATGATTTCGAGGAACCATGCGGCGTCTGTCATCGAGACAGCAGTGCCGCGCAGCAAGAAATAGGCGACCAGCATCACCACGATCGCGGTCAGCGCCTGCAGCAGGGCCGAGACGAAGGACAGCATGATGCCGCGCCGGAGCGCAACTTCATTGGCCACCATGTAGGAAGAGATCACTGCCTTGCCGTGACCGGGGCCGGCGGCGTGGAAAATGCCATAGGCAAAGGACAGGCCGATGAGCAGCCACAACTTGCTACCGTCCTGGCGCATCGCCTTCATCGCGCCGGCAAGCGCATGATAGAATTCCTGCTGGCGCAGATTGATCCACATCAGGATGTGGGCGAACGGGCCGGTGGCGGTTGGAGCCATGCCGTCATTGGTGCCGATGCCGAGTGAACTCTGGGCGTGGGCGGAGCCGAGAAAGTGCGTCATCACAAAGGCGACGGCCAGAAGACCGAATACCAAACGCAGGGACGGTTTGGTCACTGGATCTATCCTTCCGGCTGACAGGTCAGTTCAAGCTTGGTGGCAAAGATCTTGCTCATGTCGGTGCCTGTCGGATCGTTGAAGAAGGCCTCGGTCAGGGTCTTCTGGTTCTGGGCGATCGCCTCGTCCGGGTTCGGGCGGACAACCTTGCTAGTGCAGGTCGGCGGCAACCCATCGACCTGCAGATTGGCATCCTCGGTGAAATCGATCGCGGTGTAAAAGGTCGGGTCGTAGACGCCGATATCTATCTTGCCGCTCAGTTTGATCGGCACCTTCGGTTCAGATTCAAACAGGATGATCAACTGGTCATTGTCGAAATTGGCCATCAAATGCGGCGGCGGGGTCATTGCCACGTCCTTGCCGTCGACGGTGACGAGCTGGAAATAGTTGAATTCGGCAAGCGAGGCATGGACGGTGTCGGCGACATCCTTCAGCTCCTTGTCGTCGAGTTTCAGGTCGGAATTCTTGTCGAACTCCATCATCACCGTGCTCGAAAACAAATCATCGAAGCGCCAGACATGGCGCAATGCCTTCACAGTTTGGTGATCCGGGCCGAGGACCACTTCGAGGCGGGCTTCGGCGAAGACGTGGGGATGCACCTCAGCCGGTCCGACGGCGGCAAGCGTCGCGGTCAAGGCCGAAGCCAGCATGATTGCTTGCTGTTTCAGGTGCATTCTCGGTCGCGATTCAATCGGCTTCGGTGAATTGCCGACAGTTACCAAAAAGCGGGCGAAAATGGGACCGCAACGCGGCTGAAAGCTCATGCGTTGTCCAGCGTCTTGAACCACTGCACCAGGAAGTCGACGAAAACGCGAACTTTTGCAGGCAGATAGCGCCGGTGCGGATAGACAGCAAAAATGCCGCCGCCGGGCAGAATGCGGTCATCCAGCGCAGTCACCAGCTTGCCGCTTTCGATGTCGGGCGCGGCGATAAAATCCGGCAGGATGGAAAATCCCAATCCAGCCACGGCGGCCGCCCTCGCCGCCATCGGGCTGTTGACCTCGATCGGGCCGGAGACCGAAACACTCACCGTATCGGCACCGTCGCCCTTGAACGGCCAGTTGGTGAGCCAGCGGCCATTGGTGTCGATGATGCAAGGCACGCGGGCAAGGTCTTGCGCCCTGACCGGCATGCCGTGCTTGGCGATCAGCTCGGGAGACGCGCAAAGCCGTACCGAAAATGGCGCCAGGCGCCTGGCGATCAGCGAGGAATTTTCCAGCCGCGAAATGCGCACCGCCAGATCGAAGCCCTCCTCGACCAGATCGACGAAACGGTCGTCGAGATGGATGTCGAGCACGATGTCGGGGTGCTGCTTGGCGAAGTCGATCAGCGACTGGCCGATCGGCGCGTCGGCGAAAGTACGCGGCGCGGACAGCTTGATCCTGCCGCGCACGTCGCCGGAGGATTCGCGCACCGCATCGGCAAGGCTGTCGACCTCGCGCACGATCTCCGAGGCGCGCCGGTAGTAGGTGTGGCCGGCCTCGGTCAGGGAGAACTGCCTGGTGGTCCGGTTGAGCAGCAGCGCGCCGAGTTCGTCCTCCAGCTCGCGCACATATTTCGACAATAGCGCCTTCGAGCGGCCGATCTTGCGCGCCGCCGCCGAAAAGCCTTCGGCCTCGACGACATCGATGAAGGCACGCATGCGGGTCAGCGTATCCATGTCATGCGCCTCCTTGGGGGGCTGAAAGGATGCGGGCGGCCAGCGCAATCAGCTGCCGGTCGCTGTTCTTCGGACCGAGCAGCGAAAGGCCGAACGGCGCCCCGCCGACCTTGCCGAGCGGCAGCGTGATTTGCGGAAAACCGGACAGGCCGGAAAGACACAGCAATCTCAGCGCGCGCTCGCGATAGATCTGCAAATCATCAAATAATTCGGCCTTGAGCGGCGCGGCACCCGGAGCGGTCGGAAGCACAAGAACGCCGTCCTCGCCAAGCAGGTCGGTAAGCTCGAGGCGAAACGAAACGCGACGTTCCGTTTCGTGCTGCGCGGTTGCCGGGCCGACGGTCGCGCCATGCTCGAAGCGCTCCTTGACGCCGGGTCCCAGCATGCGGTCGCCGCCAGCGATCCAGGCGCCGTGGCTTTGCCAGGCTTCATAGCCTTGCAGCTTGCGGAAGCACCAATAAAGATCGTCGGTGGAATGCGACAGCGGGCCAACGCTGCGCGGCGCGCCCAGCACCGAAGCGACACTGCGGACCATGGCGCGATATTCCTCGGCCTCCAGCGGGCCGAGCACGAGGCTGTCCAGCGCGTCGAGGGCAAGAGGGCGTACCAGTTCGTGGCGGTGCGGATCGTCGCCGAGCAGCACCGTGCCGACCTTTTCGTAGGTGACGATATCCCTGGCAAACCAGCCGAACGTGTCCAGCGAAGGCGCCAGCGGCATCGCGCCGTCGAGCGAAATGCGGCCATGCGTGGTCCTGAGGCCGATCAGGCCGCAGAAGCTTGCCGGCGCACGGATCGAGCCGCCGGTGTCGGAGCCGGTGGCGATATCGGCCAGCCCGCCGGCGACTGCAGAAGCAGAACCCGAGGACGAGCCGCCGGTGACGCGGTCGGGTGCCGCCGGATTGATCGGCGATGGGAAATGCGCGTTCAGCCCCAGCAGGGAAAAGGCGAGTTCGTCGGTCTGCGTCTTGCCGACGAAGCGGGCGCCCGAATCAAGCAGCGTCTGGACGGCCGGCGCGGTGGCCGTGGCCGGCGAGGCTTCGCGGTATTTCTGCGGATTGCCGCAACCGGTGCGGTACCCGGCGACGTCGAAGATATCCTTGACGGCCAACCGCAAGCCGGCAAGCGGGCCGGATTGCGCATTGGTAACAGGGACTTGATCAAGATCGAGAAAAGCGTTCAGCGGGCCGCGAGTGCCTGTCATGCGTTCGATATCCGGGTGTGCTTGCCGCAGCATTGTTCTTCTGGTCCCGCAGCATTGTTCGATGCCACAAATTTTACAACCTGCGATACGATTTTTATTGATTGTGAAATCTTTCGATCTTATATCGCGCTTGCCCAAAGTCGCACGTGCCTGTGGGTGTCCGCCGATCCTCGAATGGTGAGGGCAATCGGTAAGGTAACTGGAGCCAACCCCTCCAGTCGGTTTAGCGGCCAACCGCCAACCGAGGACACCTTGAAGCAACGACGGTGCGGGCCTTTCTGGTGTTCTGCCGGTCGTCCAAAGACCGGGGTTACTGAAGAGGCACACCTTCATTGCCGGCAGTGCGGACGGGTCTCCCATCCAAGCCAAGGCAGACAAAGCGAACCGAGGCCGGGCAAGGCCAAGGTTCACCGCCGCGAGACGGCGCTTCATGGTTCCGGGGTCTCCACCGGCTGGTTCCATGGATTTCCGTCCCGCCTTTGTCCACCGCGTGTTCGCGAGGCCGAGAGCCCGCGTCCGCAAGCCTTTGTGCGCGCCGAAAGGCGCTGATGGAGAGACCCGATGGCTACTCAGCGCATCCTTGACTTTCTCGCCACCCGACGTCCGAACGGCCCGTGCCTCGTCGTCGACCTCGATGTCGTGCGCGACAATTTCCGCGCCTTCGAGAAGGCGCTTCCCGATTCCAAGATCTACTATGCGGTGAAAGCAAATCCGGCGCCGGAAATCCTGCGCCTGCTTGCTGCGATGGGCTCGTCCTTCGACACCGCTTCCGTTGCCGAAGTCGAGATGGCGATGGACGCCGGTGCGCCGGCGGACCGCATCTCCTTCGGCAACACCATCAAGAAGGAGCGCGACATCCAGCGCGCCTACCAGCTCGGCATCAAGCTGTTTGCGGTGGACTGCGTCGAGGAGGTCGAGAAGATCGCGCGCGTCGCTCCCGGCGCCCGCGTGTTCTGCCGCGTCCTGACCGACGGCGAGGGTGCCGAATGGCCGCTGTCGCGCAAGTTCGGCTGTGTGCCGGCGATGGCGGTCGACGTGCTGCGCCATGCCAGGGCGCTCGGCCTCGACGCCCATGGCGTGTCATTCCATGTCGGCTCGCAGCAGACCGACCTGACCGCCTGGGACCGCGCGCTGGCCGACGCCAAGAAGGTGTTCGCGACGCTCGCCGACGAAGGCATCGTGCTGAAGATGGTCAATATGGGCGGCGGTTTCCCGACCCGCTATCTCAGGGATGTGCCGGTGGCGCAGGCCTATGGCCAGGCGATCTTCTCGGCGCTCAGGAAGCATTTCGGCAACGCCATCCCCGAGACGATCATCGAGCCGGGCCGCGGCATGGTCGGCAATGCCGGGGTGATCAAGTCGGAGGTCGTGCTGATCTCGAAGAAGGCCGACAACGACAATGTGCGATGGGTGTTCCTCGACATCGGCAAGTTCGGCGGTCTCGCCGAGACGATGGACGAGGCGATCCGCTACCCGATCGTCACCGCACATGACGGCAGCGAGACCGCGCCTTGCGTGCTCGCCGGCCCGACCTGCGATTCGGCCGACGTGATGTACGAAAAGACGCCGTACCCGCTGCCCTTGTCGCTGACCATCGGCGACGAGGTGCTGATCGAGGGCACCGGCGCCTACACGACGACCTATGCATCGGTCGCCTTCAACGGCTTCGAGCCTCTCCGATCCTACGTGATCTGAGGGCTCGCAAGAGTTGCTCAGATCATCCCCGGTGGGCGCCTGTCGCCCGCCCGGGCTCGCCTGTGGAACAATCCGCTTGTGAAGGATCGCGGAAATGAACATTGCAGATCTCATCGTTGAAGGCGTGGGAATCTCCCCCCTCGAGGGGGAGATGGCCGCGAAGCGGCCAGAGGGGGTCGGTTCGACTGGACTCGGCCTCCTGCCGCAGATGGAGGCCGGCGCTTCACGCGCGACAACCCCCTCTGTCGCCTTCGGCGACATCTCCCCCTCGAGGGGGGAGATTGCGGTCGTCGCCGAAACCGCCGCCGACGTCCCGGCGCGCGAGGCTTTGCTCGATCGCGCGGTGGGGCCGAAGCGCCGGAAGAAGTCGTCGGAAAAGCTGCGGCGCGGCCGCCGGCCTGCGGAGGGCCTGGCCTTTGTCGCGCGCGATGCGTCGGGCACTGTTGCCGGCACGGTGCGGCTGTGGGACGTGGTCCTGGGCGAGGGCGGCACGGCAGCGCTGCTGCTCGGCCCGCTTGCGGTCGACCCGGCGCTGAAAAATGCCGGCATCGGCTCGGCGCTGATGCGCCATGCGGTCACTGAGGCCGAGCGGCTTGGCCATGCGGCGATCCTGCTGGTCGGCGACGCGCCCTATTACGAGCGCTTCGGGTTTTCGGCCGCAAAGACCGGCTCGCTGGCCATGCCGGGGCCTTACGAGCGGCACCGCCTGCTGGCGCGGGAACTGGTTGTCGGCGCGCTCGACGGCGCGCAAGGCACGCTGAAGGCGGCCGGGCGCAAGCTGAAGGCGCAGCGGCTGCCGCTCGCTGCCTGATGGTTCGAAGCAAGCCGCCCGCCATCGTGCGGCGGCTTGTTTCACCTCAAGCGATCAGCCGATCAACTGGCTGAGCGCCATGGCGACGCTCATGTCGCCTTCGACCTTTATCTTGCCGGACATGAAGGCCATGGTCGGGTTGAGGTCGCCTGATATCAGCGAGTCCAGATCGTCGAGCGACAGCTTTATGGTGCAATCGGCCGGCGCATCGGTGGTCGAGACATCGGCGCCGTCGATGACGATGACGCCGTCGCTGCCGGTGTCGAATTTCACCGAGCGATCGAACCCGGCACTCGCCACGCGCGACCTGATCTTGTCGGCAATCTCCTGAACGCTCATGGCGGTTCTCCTCGTCTCGTTGCGTTTGTCGCGCCTTGGCGCGTCCACCTGGCCGAAGTCGCATGGCTGGTTTTACAGCCACGGTCGCTGGCGCATATAGCTTTGGGTTGACGTTTACGTCAACGCGGTTCCCCGAGCTGAGGATGGGCTTTATCGCCGCAGCATCACGCGGGCATGACACCTCGGCGGCCTGCATGTTGCCATGCGATGTTGCCGAGGGTATCAGGCACCCACGAATATCGGCGAGCCGCCCCGGTGCTTTCCAGAAACGAACCGCCCAGAAACGAACCGCAAGTCTATGCCCGCCGGTTGCGCGCGGTGCTGATCAGATCGATCCCGCTGCTCGAGGCGCGCGGTATTGCCGTCGTCATTCTGGCTGCCCTGGTCGGGGTGATGGCGGGTGCGCTGGTCACCGGCATGAGCGGACTGGTGCAGGTCCTGCATGGGCTTATGTTCGGCGTTCAGCCCGGCGGTCGGCTTTCGGCGATGTTTTCGCTGCAAAGGCCGGAGCAGGCGCTGATACCGGCGATCGGCGGCATCCTGCTCGGGCTGACGGTGATCTGGCTGAGAAAGCGGAAGTTCCGCACGCCGGTCGATCCGATCGAAGCCAACGCGCTTTATGGCGGCCGCATGTCGCTGACCGACACCTTCATCATCGCCGGGCAGACGATGATCTCGAGCGGCTTCGGCGCTTCGGTCGGGCTCGAGGCCGGCTATACGCAGGTGGGTTCGGGCCTGGCGTCGCGGCTGGCGCGCTTGTTCAGGCTGCGCCGCAACGATGTCCGCATCCTGGTCGGCTGCGGTGCCGCCGGCGCGATCGCCGCCGCCTTCGACGCGCCGCTGACCGGCGCCTTCTACGGTTTCGAGCTGGTCATCGGCATCTACTCGGTCGCCAATGTCGCGCCGGTAATGGCCGCCGCGATCTCGGCCTCGCTGACCGCAGAGGTGTTCGGCGGCGTGCCGTTTCCGCTGGAGCTCGCCGGTCTGCCGCAGCTCACCGTCAGCCAGTATTTGCCGTTCATGCTGCTCGGGCTTCTGGGCGGCGGTGCTTCCATCGCCATCATGCATCTGGTGAGCCTGATCGAGCGCCTCTTTGCCCGGCTGTCGATCGACGCCTCGCTGCGCCCCGCCATCGGCGGCGTGATGGTCGGGCTGCTGGGGCTGGTCACGCCGCAAGTCCTGTCCAGCGGCCATGGCGCGCTGCACCGCGAATTCGCGATGAATTACGGGCTGGCCGTGGTGGCCAGCGTCTTCGTGCTGAAGCTGGCGGCCTCGGCGATCTCGCTCGGCTCCGGCTTCCGCGGCGGCTTGTTCTTTGCCTCGCTGTTTCTCGGCGCGCTGCTCGGCAAGATGTTTGCCGGCGCGATGGCATTCGTCTCGCCGGCGACCGGCATCGACCCTGCCGTCGCCGCCGTCGTCGGCATGACCTCGCTCGCCGTCGGCGTCGTCGGCGGCCCGTTGACGATGACCTTCCTGGCGCTGGAATCGACCCGCGACCTGACGCTGACCGGCGTGGTGCTGGCTGCCTCGCTCATGGCGGCGATCCTGGTGCGCGAAACGTTCGGCTATTCCTTCTCGACATGGCGCTTTCACCTGCGCGGCGAAACGATCCGCAGCGCGCATGATGTCGGCTGGATGCGGAGCCTGACTGTCGGCTCGATGATGCGAAAGGATGTCCGCACCATCGACGCCTCGACGACGCTTGCGGAATTCCGCAAGCAGGTGCCGCTCGGTGCCTCGCAGCGCGTCATCGCGGTTGACGCCGACCTGCATTATGTCGGCGTGCTGATCGTCGCCGAATTGCACAGCCATTTGTCGGATGACGAGATGCCGGTGCTGTCCTTCGCCAAATTCAGGGATGCGGTGCTGGTGCCGAGCATGAACGTGCAATCGGCGGCCGAGACCTTCCAGCGCGCCGGCGCCGAGGAATTGGCGGTGGTCGAGGATTTCACCGATCGCAAGGTGGTCGGTCTGCTGACCGAAGGCCACCTGATGCGGCGCTATGCCGAAGAACTCGACAAGGCGCGGCGCGATCTGTCGGGCGAGGGGTAGCCGCGTCCTGTCCCGATTGCGATGCGACACACATGTCGGCTGCTGCGTAAGGAGGGCTCACGTCAACGGCCCGCTAATCGCCGGCTCCGAAATCCGATTGCGCGGACTGTCTTCTTCCTTGTGGAAGAGTGTCTTGAAGAAAAGAGCGTCGGGAACCGCCTTGATTAGTTTTGCGATCACGGCGGTCGCGAGCACGGCAAACGCCAGGCGACCGAGAAGCACGCTCGTAACATCAGCGCCAAGTGTGACAACGACCAACGTATCCTCAATGAGGCTGTGGGCAAAACCCATGAACACGCAGGCGAGGAATATCTGACGCGGCTCCGCGCTAGGCGTGCGCGCCTCGCGGATCAGCAGTCCTGCGCCATAGGAAATCCCGAGAAACAGGCCGACAGCGGCGAAAGGTACCGTCTGCTTTTCGATGCCGGCGAGCCGAAAGAGCGGGGCAAGCCCTCTGTTCATCCACTCCAAAATGCCCGACATCTTGAGAAGCTCGATCACCCAGCTCAGCGCAAGCAGAACAACGAGCATGATGCCCAGGGTTTTGAGCGTACCCAGGAGAAAGCCGCCCCAGTCGGTGCTTTCATTCGTCGGCATCCACGCCGGCTTCACCGGTCCTGACAGCCATCCGGTCGCGGCGAATATCTGATGCAGAAGGACAGCAGAGACCAAACCCCCGCCAATACGAAGCGCCGCGGTGACCAGGAAGCTCGGCCCGGCCCTCTGAATGATCCGTTGCTCGATCGGAATGGCATGTGCAAACAGCAAGAGAGCCGAAAGAACCGTCATGTCGGCAGTGCTGAGCGCCGAAACCGGAACCAAGGTGAATACGATCACAAGCGCGCCCCAGATCCCGACCAGCAATCCCGTCAGCCAGGCAAAGGCGAGTTCAGGTGGCAACCCCACCTGCAACATGAGCGGGGAGAAGAACGGAGAAATCGCCTGGATGACGCCAAGGTCCTGCAGCAGCCGCGTGGCAATCGCAACCGGAACGATCATGCGAACCAGTTCCCAATAGATTTCAAGCGTCTCCAATGTCTTGCGATAGAAGGCGGCGCAAATTGCCATCATGCTGCTCCATCATTCCTGGAGCCGTCTGAGTAGCGTGAGACGCTTCGCATTTGCGGTCAAAGTTTGCGATTCCGTGCAATAAAATTGCAACGCACCGACGATGAGCGCGACCGACATGGACAAGATCGACAGAAGGCTTCTCAACCTGCTCCAGGATGATGCCTCACGAACTAACGCCAAACTGGCGGGGTTAGTCGGGCTTTCCCCTTCGAGCTGCCTGCGCCGCATACGACGACTGAAGAAAAGCGGTGTCATCAGCCGCGTTGTCGCGCTTCTCGCACCGGCAAAGGCTGGCCGGGGCTTGAAGGCGATCGTCGCCGTCGAACTGGAGCGTCATGGTGAGCAGTATATGAGGGACTTTCTCGAGTTGGCCGCTCAGGAACCGGCCGTCACTCAGGCCTACAGTGTAAGCGGCGAAACCGACGCCGTCCTCATGCTCCGCCTGACGGATATGGAAGAGTTCGATGCGCTGTGCGAGCGACTGTTCCGAGACCGAAGTAACGTCGCGCGATACCACACGATGTTCGTGATCCGAACGGCCAAAGAAGTGACCGCAATTCCACTGTAGTGTTCGGGTTGCGATAGACCTGCCAGGCCGTGAATTCAGCGGCCCGGCGGAGAAACTCTACGAACATTTCTATATGCCGAAAGGGGGGTAGTGAAGGCAGCTTGGAGGCAACGCCTCGCGCACGCGAGGACAATCGCCAGCGCCGAATGTCGGAATTGGGGGCCAGCTCGACGCATTTCATGGCGCCTCCCTCACGCCCAGGCATGAAGCTGTCCTTGTTGACTCGAGGAGTATTTGCATGCGTGGTCATTGCTTATGTGGCGCTATTGCTTTTGAAGTCGATGGCCCGGCACAGGCCTGCGTGGTCTGTCATTGTGAAAGTTGTCGGCGGCAATGTTCTGCGCCGATGACCACTTATATTGGCGTCTTGAACGGCCAATGGCGATGGCTGGGCAACCTACCGAAGGTATTCAACTCTTCTCCCGGTGTGGAAAGAACATTTTGCGATCACTGTGGCACGCCGTTGTCCTTCCGCTCAAAAAACATGTCTGATGTCATGCATTTTTTTGCGGCAGCGATGGAGGAGCCAGAAAAATTTGCACCTACGCTGCATGTCGCTTTTGAGGAGAAGCTCCCTTGGTTGAAACTCGCCGACAACCTGCCGACTCGTTTTGGGCCTGACTATACGAAAGACTAGGATCTGCTCGCATCGAGACAAACGGTGGAAGCTGCGGACAGCATCCGGAAGCGAGATGATGCCTCCGTCCGTTCAAACGGCGGTCGAACATTATCGATCGCGGCTGCTCTCGACCTGCTTGAGCGGCAGCAGGTAGGCGATGATCTGCTGATCGCCGAGAGCTGGATCAAAGCCAATAATGTCGGAGGCGAAAAGGTCGTGGGCGGGGCGTCTCTCGAAGCCAAGGCTTTCATACAGCTTGTATGCAGACGTCATGGACGAGGCAGTGTGAAGCGCAAGGCCGCCTGAGCCCTGCAGACGCGCTTGCATGACGCACCATTCGCAAAGCGCGCGGCCATATCCGCGGCCCTGTGCCGAGGGAACAACCGCGAGAGTCCTGAGGCCTGCCAGCCCGGGCGGCCAGCCCATCCCGTCAAAGGCGGCATCGGCGTAGTAGGTGACCGTCCCGACGAGGCGTCCCTCGGCTTCGAGCACCGCGACGCTGGCTTTCGCCCATCGCCCCGCGACATCCCGCGCATCCTTGACGTAGGGCTCGAAGATGTGCGGTGCCAGAACGGGCCGTAACGATGCGAAAGCCTCTGAGACGAGCAACCCAATTCCATCCAGTTCCTGACGGCTTGCCAGGCGGACGCGTGGCTTGGATGCGATCTGCATGCATGTCCTCACTGCTCCAGTAATTCGACCGTATGTAGGGCTCCCTCCGGCTGGCTGGACTTCGCCCGGCTTCGGCCGTCGGCCGTATCCCGCAGCGCGATTCACCCGGAGAGGTTCGCCTGCCACAATAATGACCGGCACCAAGATTCCAATGGACCTGAGCCGTCGAGCCGCGACGGCGAGTTAATCGGCGGAGCACCTCAAACTTTCGGTAACAGTTTGCTCATGCTTATGCGCTCCTCGACCTCGTATCCGCACTTTCGGTAGAACCCAAGAACCGTCGAATTGGAAGCGACAATTTGGAGGTTGATCTTTATGCAACCAAGGCCGGCGAGCCGCCTTTCGGCCTCATGGATGAGGGCCTCGCCGATCGCATTTTGGCGATGGGACTGCAAGGTAGCGATGCGCGATATCCACCCTCGATGGCCGTCATACCCGGCCATGATCGATCCGACGACCTGATCGGCCTCTATCGCCACCAAAAGCAGGTTCGGCTGATGCCTCAGCTTCTCGCGAAGCGGGAGCGATCGTAGTTGCGCGACATCTCGAGCCCAGACTATCCGGCTCTATAGTGGAGCGTTACGGCGACCCAGCAGCAGAGCGATGCCCAACGCCGGAAGCGTCGCCGTCGCGACGGCGAAGAAGACGAATTGCAGCCCGGCCGACCCAGCGACCAAGCCGAGCGCCGGACTGCCGAAGCCGAGCGCCACGTCGAGGAAGACGGTGTAGAGTCCCATGGCCAGGCCGCGGCTGCGTGGTGGAAGATGGCTTACGGCCTCGGCACCGAAACCGGGATAGACCAGCGAGTAGCCGAGGCCAGTCAGGCCCGCTCCGATGGCGGCGAGAACGGGCCCGGGCGCAAGCCAGATCAGCATCAGCCCTGCCGCCTCGACCGCCACGAAGATCACGGCGACGCGCGCGCCCCTAACCTGTCAGGCAGGTGGCCGAAGCACAGCCTTGCCGCGATCAGCGACGCGGCATAAGTGGTGAAGGGAAGCCAGACCGGCTGCCAGCCGCGTTCGGCAAAGAGCAGCGCGCCAAAGGACAGGATTGCGCCATAGCCAAGGCTGCTGAAAGCAGCTCCGACGCCGGGAAGCCAGACCGCTTGCGCCACGCTCGTCCATGACTGTCGCGCGGCGCTCGCGGCGAGGCTGGTGCCACGCATAGGCAGGATGGCAAGCAGCGTCGCAAGTGGCAGGCCGACCGTCGCGAGTGCGATCGCGGCGAAGCCGCTCGCCGTGTAAAGCGCAGATCCGATCGGCGCGCCTAGCGCGAGTGCTGCGAACATCGCCGTGCCCACCCAGGCTATGACCTTTCCGGAGTTCTGTCCGCCCGCAAGGGAGAGGCCCCAGGCGACGCCGCCTGTGATGATGAAGCTCTCAGACGCGCCCAGTACCGCCCGGCCGGCGAAGAGCGCCGATGCGGACGCTGCCGGCCGGTCGAGCAATGCCAGCGAGCCGAGGTAAATGAACCCCGCCAGGGCAGCGGCAATGAGGCCGACGACGACGGCCCGCTTGCCGCCGCGCCCATCGGCATAATTTCCGGCTCCAATGCGCGACAGCATCGAGGCGACGAACTGGCTGCCCGTCACCAGCCCGACTGCGAAGGGGCCGAAGCCGAGTTGCTGGTGAAGATGCAGCGGCAGGACGGGTAGCGCCAAGCCGATCAGGAGGAAGCCGGCGAAGACAGCCGCCATGATTGGCACCAGTTCCGCCATCGCGCCATTTCGGTCCGAAGTCCGCGCCATTGTGGCCACCGATAACACGTTGACAGCCGGGCTGTTCCGATCAGTAACGTTCGTAGGTCACGCGCCAGCCTTCGGCCGGATTGTCCGGCGTCAGGACCAGTTTGTTGTCCGAGACTTCGAATTTGCGTTTCATGCTCTTCCCGACAAGGTTGCGGACCAGGGAGGACTCGATCGTGATGACGAAGGTCTTGTCCTGGTCGTTGATGGCGACCGGCCCGTAATAGGCTTCGTAGCCATTCGCCGTGTAAGGCGTGTCCGGCGCCTTAGCGTCGGGGTTCTGGGCCTGCACCGAGAGGGTGCGGGCCTCGGTGAAGATGACCTGGCCGGAATATGGCACGGGCTTGAGGTTTCCCTCGGCACCGGCCTCGAGCGACCTCATGCGCCATGCGCCGATGATCGGGGACTCTTGGGAGAAAGCCGGCGTGGCGACCGAAAGCGCAAGCGCAAGGGCAGCGATCTTCAATCTCATCGTCATATGTCGTTGTTCTTTTTCTCGTTTGTGGGTGCGGACAGGCCGTCCGCCCAATCTTCGCTTACACCGAAAGCATGACCTTGATGGCGCGCCGCTCGTCCATGGCGCGGTAGCCTTCAGCGACCTCGGCCAACGGCAGCTTGAGGTCGAAGACCTTGCCGGGCTTGATCCTGCCCTTGAGCACACGGTCCATGAGGTCGGGCAGGAAGCGGCGCACCGGCGCGGGGCCGCCCAGCATGCGCTTCTGGCCGAAGAAGAGATTCTGGCCATCGAAGCTCACGCCATGCGGTACGCCGACATAGCCGATGGTGCCGCCGGGGCGAGAGCAGGCCAGCGCCTGGTCGAAGGATTCCGCCGTGCCAACGCATTCCAGCACCGAGTCCGCGCCGACGTCCTTAGTGAGCCCTTTGATCCGGGCCACACCTTCCTCGCCGCGCTCAGCGACGATGTCGGTCGCGCCGAATTCGCGGGCGAGTTTTTGGCGGCTGGCGTGCCGGCTCATGGCGATGATGCGCTCGGCGCCCATCTCCTTGGCCGCAAGCACGCCCATCAGGCCGACCGCACCGTCGCCGACCACCACCACCGTCGATCCTTCTCGGACCTCGGCTGCGTCGGCCGCATACCAGCCGGTGCCGAGCACATCGGACACAGCCAGCAGGTCAGGGATGAGTTCGGCCGGCGGCACCTCGGCGGTGGCGACCAGTGTGCCATCCGCCAACGGCACGCGGGCGTAAGGCGCCTGCGCGCCCGACATGAACTCGCGCTGCACACAGGACGACTGGAAGCCGAAGCGGCAATGCGGGCAGGTATTGTCGGAGAGGCAGAACGAGCCGACGACGAACTGGCCGGGACGGACCGTGCGCACCTCTGCGCCGACCTCGACGACGATGCCACAATATTCGTGGCCCATATGCATCGGGCCGTTGACCGGCTGCAGCCCGCGATAGGGCCACAGGTCCGAGCCGCAGATGCAGCTCGCCGAGAGCTTGATGATAGCATCCGTCGGGCGAAGGATCATTGGGTCTTCGACTTCCTCGCAGCGGATGTCGCCGGGCTTATGAAGAACGGTTGCGAGCATTTTGCTTTCCTTTCGTTCAATCGATGTCAGGCGCCGTAGTCGGCGTCGATGACGTGTTCCAGCCAGTCCACCACCTTGCCGTCTTTGACCTCCTGGAGGGCAATGTGGATCATGGCCGTCTCGGGTGAGGCACCGTGCCAATGCTTCTCGCCGGGTGCGAACCAGACAACGTCACCGAGACGGATCTCCTCGACCGGCCCGCCCTCGCTCTGAACGAGGCCGAGGCCGGAGACGACGATCAACGTCTGTCCAAGCGGATGCGTGTGCCAGGCGGTGCGGGCGCCCGGCTCGAACGTCACCTGCGCGCCCTGCACGCGCGCGGCGTCGAACGGGTTGAACAGCGGATCGATCCGGACCGTGCCGGTGAACCAGTCGGAAGGCCCGTTGCCAGACGACCTGGTGCCTGCGCGAAGAATATCCATGGTGATCTCCTGTCAGATGCGTTCGATGCGAAGCGGGAACTTGCCGCTTACGTGTAGGGCCTCTTCGCCCGCGTCGAAGCGGCCGAGCCTGATCAGCCCGGGATGGCGGTAGTCGGCGTAGAACATGGCCAGATTGCCCCAGGGCATGAAGTAGCAAAGGTCGTATGGCCGCTCGTTGCCGAACGGGCCGCTGCCCTCCTCCGTCAGCTTGCGCGGCAGATAGGCAATCTTCTCGTTATGCGCGTAGTCGTCGATGGTGAGATCGAGCGGCAGCATGGTGAAGAAGTCGCGCGCCGACGGATTGTCGTAGAGCGTGGCGGTCATGGTCCGGCCATTGAAAATCATCTTGATCTTCATGTCGGTGGGCTCCTGGCTGCCTGGGTCGCTGCCCTGCTGGCTGCGGGCGGCCCGCGGCAGGACCGTTGCCGCGAGCGCGCCGCCGAGCAACGCGCGGCGGCTGAGGTCCGGACGGTCGATCGTCATGGCTGCGACCTCCGGGCCATATGCGATGCGGCAAAAGCGGCGAGCGCCGATCCGCAGAGCAGCACCGCGCCGAAAGTGAACGCTCCCCACCAGCCGACCGTATCGAAGAGCGTGCCGCCGATGGCGGCGCCGCCTGTAATGGCGAGCTGGATGACGGCCACCTGCAGCCCGCCGCCGGCCTCTGCGTCGTCCGGCAACGTGCGGCAGAGCCACGTGCCCCAGCCAACGGGCGCGGCCGTGCCGAAGAAGCCCCAGGCAACGAGCAGCGGCGCTGTAGGAATCGGCAGCGTACCGAAGGCGATGAGCGCTACGGCCAACGCGGCCATGACCAGCGGGATGACGATGAGGATGCTAAACAGGCGCGTGCGCAAAAGCCGGCCTATGCAGAGGGTGCCGAGCACCCCGGCCAGCCCCATCGCCAGCAGGATCGCCGAAAGCGCGGCGATGTCGAGCCTAGTGACGCTCTCGAGGAAGGGCCGCAGATAGGTAAAGAGCGCAAACTGGCCCATGAACAGCATCATGATCGACGCCATGCCGATGGCGACAGGAAAACGGCCGAGGAGCGCCAGCGGATTGCCTGGACGCTTCCTCCGGCGCGGGGGCAGCGCCGGCAGGCTTGTCCACTGCCAGACCAGCGCCAGGACCCCAAGCGGCACGACGAGGAAGAAAGCGCCGCGCCAGCCGACATAGGCGCCAAGAAAGCTGCCCAGCGGCGCGGCGATGGTGGCCGCAATGGCATTGCCAGCGTTAAGCATGGCGAGACCCTTCGGAACCATGTCTTGCGGCACGAGGCGCATGACGATCGCGGTCGACATCGACCAGAACCCGCCGATCGCAATGCCGAGCAGCGCCCGGCCGACCATGAGGAACGCGTAGTTCGGCGCGAAGGTGACAGCGAGCCCGGACACGATCAGGAGAAGGGTGAAGCCGGTCACGACCAGTCGGCGGTCTGTCCGGCGCGTGAGGCCGGTGACCAGCAGGCTGGTCAAGACGGCGAAAGCGCCCGAAATCGAGATCGCCTGTCCCGTGCGGCCCTCGGTGATGCCGAGATCGGCCGCTAGCGGCGACAGCAGGCTGACCGGCATGAATTCCGACGCGATGAGCACGGAAACACACAGCGCCATCGACAGCACCGCGCCCCATGCGGCGCGGTCTTCGACAAGCCTTGTGTCGTAGGTCGTTTCCATAATTGGCATCCTTGCAAGGCGACGGGGTGGATCAGCCGCCCATCCCCGTCACCATGCTGGAAGATATTGCAGAGGAACCCATTCTGTTAGACTGAGTAATTCGCATGGACTTATCTGCTTATGATATAAATGTCAGACGGGAGGTGCCCTATGCAGCGCGATGGGATGAAGGATCTGCTCTGGTTCGTGGCGGTCACCCGGGAGCGCAGCTTCACCAAGGCGGCGGCCAAGCTCGGAACCTCGCAGTCGACTCTGAGCTCGACAATCAAGGAGCTTGAAGCTCGTCTTGGCGTCCGCCTGCTGACGCGTACGACCCGGAGCGTCGCTCCGACCGAGGCCGGCGAGCGACTTTTCCAATCTCTTGTTCCCCGCTTCGAGGAAATCGAAGCCGACCTTGCAAGTCTGGTGGCCTTTCGCGACAAGCCCTCCGGAACGGTCCGCATCACGCTGTCCGACCATGCGCTCCAGACGACCGTCTGGCCGAAGTTGCAGCCCTTGCTCAGCGACTATCCTGACGTGTGCGTCGAGCTCTACAGCGACAACGGCATGAAGAACATTGTGGAGGAGCGCTTCGACGCAGGCGTGCGGCTTGGTGAGAGCATCGACAGGGATATGATTGCAGTGCGCATCGGGCCGGATTGGAGGCTCGTGGCCGTGGCTTCGCCGGAGTACTTTTCCCGCCATCCGGTTCCGACCGCACCGCAGGATCTGGTCGATCATGACTGCATTAATATGCGGCAGGCGACGTTCGGCGGATTATATGCCTGGGAATTCGCCAGGGATGGCCGCGACCTTCGTGTGCGGGTGGAAGGCCAACTCACCTTCAATTCGTCCATTCCCATGATCGAGGCTGCGATAAGCGGTTTCGGAATCGCCTATGTCCCGGAAAACCTCGTCAGCCACCACATCGCCAAGGGATGCCTTAGGCTCGTGCTTGACGACTGGAGTCCGCCATTTGCGGGCTATCACCTCTACTACCCGAGCAGGCGACAGCTCTCGCCTGCGATGGCGGTGATCATTGAGGCGCTCCGCCATCGCATCTGACTCCCAAGACTGTGCCTATGAATCATGAAGCTGACATTGGTAAATGGTAGGTTCTGACCCAAGCCATTTGACTTCTACGCTGCGGGCGGCTGCTTTCGCCTCAAAGCAGACGTGTAGCTCGCTCGCCTCTATGTCTGTGATTGACACAGAAGCAGTCATCGAAAAGGAGCCAAACTCGCAGGCTGAACTGGCCAAGAATTCTCGTGGATAGCCGAGGTTTTTCTCGAGCCTAGGCCATGTCTTGGTCGTCAATGGGTAGGACAGGGTTGTTCAGTTATCCCCCGGCAAGACGCGGCAGCAGGAAAATCTCCGCCCCTTCCGGCAGCTCCTTCGACCAGGTGTCGCGATAGATCGTCCCGTCGATGGCGACGGCGATGCCGCGATCGATGTATGGCTCGAGGCCGGGATACTGTTCAGCCAGCTTCCTGAACAGCTCCCGAATGTCCTTGGCCTCGATCTCGACCTTGCTCTTGCCTCCGGCGATCGCGCCGAGCGATCCCCAGAGCGTTACTTCGACCACATCAGCCTTCCCGTTCTGCCTCGAGCGCCGCCAGGATGCGCGGCGGCGACATCGGGATGTGCGTCATCCGCACGCCCGCGGCGTTCGACACCGCATTGGCGATCGCCGCCAGCGGCGGCACGATAGAGGTCTCGCCGACGCCGCGCACCCCGTAAGGATGGTTGGGATTGGGGATTTCGAGGATCTGTGTGTCGATCATCGGCAGGTCCGAGCAGACCGGGATGCGGTAATCGAGGAAGCCAGGGTTCTGCAGCCGCCCGTCCTTGCCGTAGATATACTCCTCGTTGAGCGCCCAGCCGATGCCTTGTGCGGCACCCCCCTGGTATTGCCCCTCGACATAGGTCGGATGCACCGCCTTGCCGGCGTCCTGAACGACGGTGTAGCGCAGCACCCTGGTCGAGCCTGTCTCGGGATCCACCTCGATATCGCAGATATGGGTGGCGAAGGAGACGCCGGCGCCGTCGGCGACGAGCTCACTGTGGCCTGCGATCGGTCCCCCCGTCTTCCCTGACGCGGCTGCGATCTCCTTCAGCGACAATGCTGCAAGGTTGTCGTATTTCTCGCCCTTGGCAATCGCGTGACCTTTTTCCCAGACCACGTCGTCGACGGGAATGTCCCACATCTGTGCGGCGCGTTCCCGCAACACCTTGATAGCGTTGCGAGCGGCGGAGATCGTCGCCATCGAAGACGAGAAGGTGCCGCGGCTGCCGTCCGTCATATCGTTATAGCCGAGGCTGGAGGTATCGGCGACCACCGCCTTGATTTGCTCATAGGGGATACCGAGCTCCTCCGCCGCCACCAGCGACAGCGACGCGCGGGAACCACCCACATCGACAGTGCCGACGGCAAGCGAGACCGAGCCGTCCATGCCGATGTTGAGGTCGGTGCAGGTCTGGCCACCGAAATTGAACCAGAAGCCGCAGGCCATTCCGCGGCCCTGATTCTTGCCGAGCGGCGCCTTCATATGCGGGTGGTTCTTCACCGCCTCCAGCGTCGGCCCGATGCCGATCGGGCCGTATACCGGTCCATAGGACGATCTGGTGCCTTCCTGCGCCGCGTTCCTGATCCGGAACTCGACGGGGTCCATGCCGATCTCCTTGGCCAGCTCGTCGACCGCACTTTCCACCGCAAACGCCGCCATCGGAGCCGACGGCGCGCGATAGGCCGCGGTCTTGGGCCGGTTGACAAGCACTTCGTAGCCGACCGTCCTGACGTTCTCGAGCTTGTAGCAGGCAAAGGCCGTCATGGCGCCGATCTCGGCCCACGTGCCGGCATAGGGGCCGCAGCTATAGCGCAGCGTCGCCTCGGCCGCCGTGATCGTGCCGTCCTTGCGGGCGCCGATCCGAACATCGATCGAGGTGGCGCTGGTCGGGCCGGAGGCGCGGAACACCTCGTCGCGCGTCATGACCAGCTTGACCGGCCGCCCGGCCTTGCGTGACAGCGCCAGTGCCACCGGCTCGGCCCAGACATGGGTCTTGCCGCCGAAACCGCCGCCGATCTCCGAGGAGGTGACGCGCAGCTTCGAGGCTTCCATGCCAAGCAGCTGGGCGCAGTGTTGGCGGTAGACAAAATGGCCTTGCGTACAGACCCAGAGGTCGGCGGTGCCGTCGGAGCTGACATTGGCCACGCAGGCATGCGGCTCGATATAGCCCTGGTGCGTCTGCTCGGTCTTGAAGGAGCGTTCGACGACGAAATCGGCCTGGCCGAAACCTTCATGGATGTCGCCATGGCCGTACTGGGTGCGCTTGGTGACGTTTGAAGGCTTGACGGGCTTTTGCTCGAGGCCCTCGGTGAAGATGGCGTCGTTGATCAGGGGTGCGGAGTGCTTCATCGCCTCGTCGACGTCGGTGACATGCGGCAGCACCTCGTAGTCGACCTCGATCAGCTTCAGTGCCTGCCTCGCCGTGCGGGCATCGACCGCAGCCACCGCGGCCACGGCATGGCCATCATAGAGCGCTTTCTTGCGCGCCATGCAGTTGTCGAGGATGTCGTACATGGCGGCATCGCCGTCGGTGAGGTCGGGCAGGTCGGCCGCGGTGATCACGGCCTTGACGCCGGCGAGCTTCTCCGCCTTCGACGTGTCGATCTTCCTGATCGTGGCATGTGCATGGGGGCTTCTGAGAACGCGCCCGACCAGTTGCCCGGCCATGTTGAAGTCGGCGCCATAGCGTGCGCGGCCCGTCACCTTGTCGACGCCGTCGGGACGGATGGGACGCGTGCCGACAGAGGTGAAATTGCGTCCGGAGTAACGCGGATCGAAATTCATCGTCATGCTCCCTTCATCACGCTGGCGGCGTCCTGAACGGCACGCACGATCTTGTCATAGCCGGTGCAGCGGCAGAGGTTCCCGGCGAGGCCGAAGCGGATCTCCTCCTCGGTCGGATCGGGATTCTTGGCCAAAAGGTCCTTGGCAGCCATGAGGAAGCCCGGCGTGCAGACGCCGCATTGGAGTGCGGCGTGTTCCAGAAATTTCTGCTGCAGCGGATGCAGCCTGTCGCCATGCGCCATGCCCTCGATGGTCTCGACGTGCCGACCCTCGGCCTCCGCGCCGAGCACCAGGCACGAGCACACCAGCCGATCGTCGAGGATGATGCTGCAGGCCCCGCAGTCGCCGGTGCCGCAGCCTTCCTTGGCGCCCGTCAGCCCCAGGCGATCGCGCAGGACATCAAGCAGCGTCTCGTCCGGCTGGCAAAGGAACTCGACATTGTCGCCGTTGATTGTCGTTGATACTGCCACACCAGCCATCATTTGCCTCCTGCGCGTGCATAGGCGGTCGTGGCGGCCCGCTTGGCCAGCACACCCGCGACTTTCCGTCTGAATTCGATAGTGCCGCGCTTGTCGTCGATCGGGCGGCAGGCGCCCGAGCAGACCTTGGCGAGCCTCTCCAGCGTGGCTTCGTCTAGCTTGGAGCCGATGAGAACCTCGGCGGCCTCCTCGACCAGAATCACCGTCGGCGCCACGGCGCCCAACGCCAGACGGGCGGATTTGACGCGACCTTGCTCATCGAGCGTCAAGTTCACGCCGGCGCTTACCACCGCGATGTCCATCTCTGTGCGCGGAATGAAACGCAGATAGGCATCGCCCGAACGCGGCAGACGGCTGTCGAGCAGGATTGCTTCGATGATCTCGCCCTTGGCCAGCGACGTCTTGCCCGGCCCAGTCGGCACCGCTTCCACGGCAATCGTGCGCCTGGTTCCCGGGCCGACGACCACAGCCTTGGCGCCAGCGGCCACCAGCGCCGGCACGCTGTCGGCGGCCGGCGAGGCGTTGCACAGATTGCCGACGATGGTGCAGCGTCCCTGCACCTGCTTCGAGCCGATCAGCTTGGCCGCTTCGACGACGCCGGGCCATGCCTTCTGCAGGGCCGTGTTCTCGCCCAGCAATGCGCAGGGGACCGCCGCGCCGATGCTGAAGCCCTCGGCTGTTTCCCTGACCTCGCCAAGCCCGTCGATCGCCTTGATGTCGACGATCAGGTCGGGTTCGATAAAGCCGCCTTTCATTCGCACCAAGAGGTCGCTGCCTCCGGCGAGGATGGCGGCCGTGCCGGCTGAACCGGCCAACAGGCCGGCGGCGTCTTCAATTGAAAGCGGACGTATGTAACGCATCGTCTCCCCTTAGTGGTCATAGTCACACCAACTGATATAACCGTCTCTCCACAATGGCCATCCTGTTCGTGCATTCGCGGATTGGGCCAGGCGCCGCAATTTCATTTGCTCGTCCAATTGGACGCGCCGCCAGCCACTAATGCTCGATCGGTCCCTTCGGCATGACCAGCGCGGTGCCGGCTGTCGTCGGGCGCTCGATCATGCGACGGACGCGAGCGCAGTCCAGCACCGCGCCGACCCATCCGTAAGTCATCCGTAAGTGCGCTCCCTCTATGTCCTGTTTCGAACCAGGCGACATGTCTGCGCCGTACAGAGAGGGAAACGAACATGAGCACGCTCCTTGCACCAATTGTGATTGGCCCCGTATCGGTCTTGAGTACCTCGGTCCGTATCGATGGGCCGCTTCCCGGCTCGAGCATTTCCCTCCTGGTAAATGGCGTACCCGTCCCTGCGGTAAATGCCGGCGCCACAACCAGTACCTTTGTGCCGGTCGCCGCAGGCTCCCTCAACGTGGGGGATGCATTGACCGCACGTTGGACGCTCGGCGCCGAAACCAGTGATCCAAGCCCGGTCCCGATCGTCGTGCTCGGGTATCCCTCGACGCTAAGCGCATTGGTGTATTTGAGTCAGGTGCACGAGTGCGTCGACTGGGTGCTGATAGGCGCAGCCTATCCTGGCGCCACGGTCGAGATTTTCAACGGCGGCGCATTGATTGGCAGCGATACTGCACGCGGAAATGTCGTACCAGTGCGCATTCGCGGGGCGATCCAGGCCAACGATGTGCTTAGCGCAGTGCAGTCCGTTCAGACGCCTGCCGGACAGGTGAAGAGCAGTCAGACCCCGAGCTTGCCCGCCGAACAGACGCCGTATCGGGAAAATACCATGCCGGCACCAGCAGTCGGCCCGGTTCCTGGGTGCGCGCAAGCAGTACCCGTCAGGGGGTTGGCTCAAGGCGCCACCACGAAGGTCCACTTCAATGGCGACGTGCTGGAATATCCTTTCGTCGGTGCCAACCTCCTGGCGCTGCTTGGCCGTGCCGCGCACAATCCGGATGTCTTCAGCGCCACGCAGCACTTCGAGCGCTGCAATGCATCAAGTCCGTCATCTGCCCCTCCGGTGATCGTCGACGAAACCTTGCCGGTTAGAAAGCCCGTAATCGACGCCTCACAGTACTCCTGCCCGGCAGCCCGTGCTTTGCCTATCTCCAATCTCGAGCCCGGCGCGACATTGACGATCCAACTTGTCGATCCGACTTCGGGTGCAGCTACCGTGCTCGGGAGAATCGGAGTCGGCGAGGATGTGAGTTCCGGCCAATACTGGATTCCCGACGTGTCGGCCCTGATCCCGGCCTCGCCACCGTTTCCATCGCTCGTCGTCATCCAGGAGCTATGCGGCAAGACAGCCACATCGGATAAGTTGCTAGTGGTAGGGTCTTACCAGGGCAGCGTATTTCCGCCGACCGTCATGGAGCCTGCATTTGAATGTGCAAGCGGCGCTTTCGTCAACAGCGTCGACAACGCGGTCGTACGTTTGTACTCGGATGCGCCAGATTCTCCTGTAATCAGCAAGCCCGTATTCAGTTTTGGCGGCCTCGTCTGGGTCGAGACATTTCGGCCGTTGCGCGCCGGCGAGCACATTCACGCCGAGCTGGAGCTTACTTGTCAGCCCCTCGCACTTCGGGTCGGGGGCCCGATCAAAGTGTCCGACCTGACCCCACTCAAGACCCCGGATATTCAACAGCCCGTCCGGGTCTTCCAGCGGTTAATTTACGTATCAGGCGTGATTCCCGGGGCGCGCGTGCATGTATTCGTGAACGGGAAGTGGCGCGCCAGCGATACGCCACTTGGTTGGACGACGCTCTTCTTCGGGATTTACGTGGGCAAGCTCAAGGTAGAAGACCAAATTACGGTGATGCAGACATTGTGCACGAAGATGTCTCCGCTCACCAGAGTTCCCGTCAATGTCACCCTCGGGGAAATGCTGCTCTCCGCGGCTCCCCCGTCCCTGATAGCGGGCCAGCCGGCGACGATAACCATCAAAGCAGTCGACGCCGATAACAAGTCCCAATCGGTTGGAGGGACCATATCGCAAGGGGGCGCGGTGGTCGGGGCCACCAACACAGCGTTCACGCTATCTCCGCCGACCGGCCAAGCATCGGTCAGCTTGCAAGTTGCAGCCGTTGGCTACAAGACCGAGACCATCAGTATTCCCCTTACTGCGGCGCCGGTCGTCAAGCCGGCGATGCTGACGATAGCAACGGGTCTCTGGTTCAACGCCACTAAGAAAGAAATCACTGAAATCACCTGGCACCTGCAGGGGCCATCCGGCAGCTTTTCAAAGACCGAAAAGCCGAACGCAGAGCCGGCGTTGGTTCAGTTCGCGTTGCCCAAGCCGGCCGGCGGCGGGTTCACGCCGTTCACTCTCAGCTGCGAGGTCACATTCCAGTTCCAGGATTTCAATTTCATCTCAGGCGTATCTGGGACGAGGTCGAGTGACTTTATCGAGGGAGGCCTCATAAAGCCGTCTCCATCAACCGTCGAGATGTATTGGAGCGGTACCGACCTGACGATCAACTTCCTGGTAAAGTGGATACAGCAGGGCGATTATTTCGTCATAGAGCTCATGTAGTCGAATCGCCAGCGGAAGGGCGTCAGGGTGGCTGGAGCGGTTCATCGTTTCACGGAAACGGCGAACCGCTCTGTCTCTTCCGGACGGAAAACCGTTTCACACTTTTCCTGGAATTGCGCTGGAGCGGGATGCGTTCAAATTGAACGGTGCATCCCGCTTTATCTATTTGTTTTAACCGCATTTCTGCGACGTCAAGTGATTCCCTTGGCTGCAAAATGCTTTAATGCTCGATCGGTCCCTTCGGCATGACCAGCGCCGTGCCTGCTGTCGTCGGGCGCTCGATCATGCGACGGACGCGAGGTGGCTCGTTGCCGCTGTGCAGCGCCCTTATGCGCTCGCCGATGACCGCGTCGGCGTAGGTGGCGCGCCGATTGTGGCGGATATATTCGACCCAGGTCGGCGTGTGGTAGTGCTCGATCCATATCGAGGGATTTTCGAGATCGCGCGCCAATGTCCAGTTGCGGGCGCCGTCACGGCGGCGAACGCGGCCGCGCTCGGCCATGGTGGCGAGGAATTCCGGTACGTCCTCGTTGCGGATGACATATTCGATCATGATGGCGATGGGACCGCTGCGCGGCTTGAGATCAAGCGCCAGATGCGGCTCCTGAAAACGGTTGAGCGGGTCGAGGTTGAGCACCGCCTGCTGCGGCAGCGGCAGCAGCAGGCCGATGGCGCCTCCCGCCAGCATGGCGACACTGGCCGCCATCAGGGCGACTTCGGCGCCATGCGCGTCGGCGACGACGCCCCAGACCCAGCTGCCGAGCGCGATGCCGCCGAAGGTCGCGGTCTGGTAGACCGAAAGCACGCGGCCGACCACCCAGCGCGGCGTCGACATCTGGACGGTGACGTTGAAGTGCGAAAGCGCGGTCACCCAGCAGGCGCCGCCGAGCAGCAGGCCGAGCGACGTCTGCCAGGCATGATTGCTGACGGCGGCGTTGAAGGCGCAGACGGCGAAGCCGGCGAATGCCATGCGCACCATGGTTTCGCTGGACAGCAGCTGCCGCAGCCTGACGCTGGTCAGCGCGCCGCCGACGGCGCCGATGCCGAAGGCGCCGAGCATGATGCCGTAGCTCAAGGCATCACCCTTGACGACGTCGCGCGCGACCAGCGGCAGCAGCGCCAGGACCGCGCCGGCGCTGAAGCCGAAAGCCGAGCTCCTGACCAGCACCTTGCCGATGTTAGGCGACATGGCGACGTAGCGCAGGCCGGCGCCCATTGCGGCGCCCAGCGTCTCGCGCGGCAAGGTCGATGCCGGCAGTTCCGGCTTCCAGCGGGCCAGCACGACGATGAGGCCGACATAGCTCAGCGTGTTGACGGCGAAGGCCGCGGCAGCGCCTGCCGCGGCAACGATGATGCCACCGATCGCCGGGCCGACGCTGCGCGTCAGGTTGAAGCCCATCGAGTTGAGCGCAATCGCCGCCGGCACCTTGGTGCGAGGCACCATGTCGCCGACCGAAGCCTGCCAGGACGGGCTGTTGAGCGCGGTGCCGCTGTCGATCAGGAAGGTGAAGGCGAGCAGCGTCCACGGCGTCATCAGGTCGAGATAGGTGAAGACGGTCAGAAGAGCCGAGACGACGAGCATGAAGATCTGCGCATCAGCATGATTTTGCGCCGGTTGAAGCTGTCGGCGATAGCGCCGGCCAGCAGCGCAAACAGCATGATCGGCAAGGTGGTCGAGGCCTGCACCAATGCCACCTGGTAGGACGAGGTGGCGATCGTCGTCATCATCCAGGCGGCGCCAACGCCCTGGATGAGGCCGCCGAAATTGGAGACGAGGCTGGCGGACCACACCGCCCGGAAGATGCCGTGCCGGAACGGCGCCAGCGCCGAGGCGCTTTCGCTTTCCGGTGTGTCGTCGTTCATAAATGCTTTCCCGGACTCAAATGCGTTTGTTCTTCCGATCAATCGGCCCCGCAAGCCGTGGGTTCAAAAAATAGAACATCATTTCGCAAAGGGCGAACGCATTCTGGAAAACATCATGGTCCAACAACAAGATAGCGATCGCGGAGCCGGCCAGCGCACGCCACTGCGTGCGCCGATTCAGATGCTAGCATGAAGGTAATTCGGCCCTTCAGGCTCCACAGTTCGGACTTGATCAAACTGCGGTCCGTACGTAGGAAAATTGCCAGAAGGAAATTACCGAGGGACTGAAATGAAAGCGCGAGCTCTCAAGGTGATGTCGATTGCCATTCTCATAGTGGCTATACCTCACGTATTTTTTAGACCGCTTGCGAGCATGAGCGGCCTGGCTTTAATACAGATATTTACATGTGCTATTTTGTACACATATCTTATGTTGAACATACTTGGTGACAAATTGTACGAAAAGAACGTAGTATTGTATATTATCGCTTGTCTAATAACTACATTTTACCCATATGAGAACGTATTTTTGATAGCCGGCAGCATATACGGATTTATTGTCCTATTTATTTTTCCTATATCTCTCCTTTTTATACTGAGATCCGTCCGAATCGAACTACGATGATGGTGCACTTTTTGCTGCCCAACCGACAGGCTCTGCGTTCGGATTGATCGCATGCCTCGCCTTGCCCGCATTGTCGTTCGCCGTCTGCCGCACCACGTCACGCAACGGGGTTACGGGCGCACCAAGGTGTTTTCGCGTACGAAGACTACGCACTCTGCAAGAGCCTGCTGGTGGAGCATTGCCCACTAGCCGATCTGATTCCGGAATAGTTGCGGACCATCAAGCTTTGGTGATTGCCGCGCCCCCCAAGGAACGGCTGATTCGGCTACAATCCAACTGCAGACGAATCTGACATCAACGCGATTTGACGGAAACGAATTCAATGAATTGGCGGTGAGCGATGGGCTTTACGGCCGCGAAACCGGGTCGGATCGCAACTGTGCCGTATCGGCGGCTCGCCGATTGCGATAAGCTCCCGGTGCCGGGACGGATGGGCGTCCGCCCCGGTTTGGGGTGACGCCGGTTGCTTGCCACTGCGCGGCAGAGCGCGGATTTCGCGAGACTGGTTTCGGGGGATGGGGGAAATAATGAGCGATTCATTTCAGGAAGTGACGTCCGTCTCGTGGTTCGGGCGGATCAAACGCGCGGTCGGCGGGGTCGTCTTCGGGCTGCTCCTGATCGTGCTGATGGTGATCGGCCTGTTCTGGAACGAGGGCCGGGCCGTGCAGACGGCGCGCTCGCTGGCCGAGGGATGGGGCGCGGTGGTCTCGGTCGGCGCCGACAGCGTCGATGCCGCCAACGACGGCAAGCTCGTCCATGTCACCGGGGCGGTGACGGCGAGCAGCGGCCTTGCCGATCCGGACTTCGGCATTTCGGCGCAGGGGTTGCGGCTGTCGCGCGGCGCCGAGATGTACCAGTGGAAAGAAGAGGAGAAATCCGAGACGACGAAGAAGCTGGGCGGCGGCGAGGAGACGGTGACGACCTACAGCTATTCGAAGGTTTGGGACGACAGCCAGATCAACTCGTCGGAGTTCAAGAAGCCGGACGGCCACGAGAATCCGCCGATGGAGATACACAGCAAGCAATTCCAGATTCCGGACGGCAAGCTCGGTGCTTTCACGCTCGACCGGCCCGTGCTGGACCTGATCGGCGGCGACAAGACGTTCTCACTGTCTGCCGATCAGTCGGCCGCCATAGACGCCGCCTATGCCGGCACCAAGCGGGTCAACATCGTCGACGGAAAAATCTATCTCGGTTTCAACACCACGTCGCCGGCGCTGGGCGACTACCGCATCGGCTACGAACTGGCGCCGCTCGGCGTGGTCAGCGTCGTCGCGCGCCAGACGGGGGGCGGCTTCGAGCCCTACCAGACAATCGCCGGCGACCAGTTGCTGATGGTCGACACCGGCAATGTGCCGGCGGAAAAGATGTTCGCCGAAGCGGTCAGCGCGAACACGCTGATCACCTGGCTGCTGCGCGCCGCCGGCGTGCTGCTCCTGGCCATCGGCTTTGCCCTGCTGCTCGGGCCGATCGGCGTCATCCTCGATGTCATTCCTTTGCTCGGCAGCATGGCGCGGATGGGTACCGGCATCATCGCGTTCTTCCTGGCGATCCTGGTCGGGGCGACGACGATGGCCATCGCCTGGTTCTGGTACCGGCCGGTGCTGGCGGCGGGCATCCTGGCAGCGGGCGTCATCGCAGCGGCGGCGGTCTATTACCTCGGCCGCTCGCGCAGGCCGGCTCCGCCGGTTGCGGCGCCGAGCGCGGCCACATGATTTGCAGGCGCTGGCGTTTCTAGCGGTTCATCGTTTCACGGAAACGACGAACCGCTCTATCTCTTTGTTTTTGCGTAATTCCGGACGGAAGACCGTTTCACACTTTTCCTGGAATTGCTTCTAGCGGTCCTCAAAGCCGGTGAGCACGCCGACGGCGTTGATGCCGATCTCCTCGACGGCGTAGCCGCCTTCCATGACGAACAGCGTCGGCAGGCCGAGCCTGGCGATGCGGCGGCCGATCCTGGGATAGTCGGGGGTCTTCAGCTTGAACTGGCTGATCGGGTCCTTCTCGAAAGTGTCGACGCCGAGTGAAACCACGACGACGTCAGGAGCGTAAGCCGAAAGCCTCGTGCAAGCGTCCTCGAGTGAGGCGTTCCACACGTTCCAGCCGGTGCCGAAGGGCATCGGGTAATTGTCGTTGAAGCCCTCGCCGTCGCCCTCGCCGCGCTCGTCGGCATGGCCGAGGAAGAAGGGATATTCCGTCATCGGATCGCCATGCAGGTTCAGCACCTGAACGTCGCCGCGGCGGTAGAAGATCTCCTGGGTGCCGTTGCCGTGGTGATAGTCGACGTCGAGGATCGAAACGCGCCCGGCGCCATGGTCGCGGAACCATTGCGCGGCGACGGCGGCGTTGTTGATGAAGCAATAGCCGCCCATGAAGGCCGCCCCTGCATGGTGCCCCGGCGGGCGGCACAGCGCGAAGGCGGAAGGCTCACCGGCCTTGACCAGCGCGGCGGCGGTCAGCGCGACGTCATAGGACGACTTGATCGCATCCCATGTGCCTTTGACGAACGTCGCGCCACCGTCGAAGGAGTAGAAGCCGAGCAGCGCATCGATGCCTTTCGGGCGCACGTCGCCGCGCAGTCCGCGCGTCGGCCAGGTGAAGGGAATGGCCGAACCGCTGCGGCCCGATGCTTCCCAGAGCGGCCACACGGTCGGCAGGAAATCGATGTAGTCGCTGGCATGCACCTTCCTGGCGGCGGCGAGGTCGTGGCTTTCCGGCGGCAGGATCGGACCGAGCTTCTCGCTCTCCACCCGCGCCCTGATGAACTCGGCGCGCGAAGGCTTTTCAAAAGCCGGCACGATGGCGCCGGCGATCAATTCGACATTGCCGGCATGACCGGCATGGAAAGGCGAAAAAACAGTCTTCATGAAATTGTTCCGTGGTGAGACGCGGCGACCCTAACCGTCCTGCACTGCCTTTCACAAGGCGCTGGGCCAACCGCCCATGGCTTGCTGGCCCGGCAGCCGGTCGTCTAGCCTGCCGGCAGCGCAACCGAACCGCGGGTAATCATGAGTTCAAATGCCGACCTGATCGTCACCAATGCCCGTGTGCTGACCATGGACGAAGGCAATCCGACGGCCGAGGCGGTGGCGATAAAGGACGGCAACATCCTGGCGGTTGGCGATCGCCGGACGATCGAGGCGCTGAAAGGGCCGGCCACGAAGATCATCGATGCGCAAGGCGGTTCGGTGGTGCCGGGCTTCATCGAAGCGCATATGCACCTTTTCGGCGGCGCGGCCGAACTCGACAATCTGCATCTTCAGGGCGTGCATGGCTTCGATGCGCTGAGCGACGCGATCCGCGCCTACGCTGCGGCACGGCCGAACGCCAAATTGCTGCTTGGGGCCGGCGTCGACTACACCATCCTTTCCAAGGAAGAGCCGGTCACCCGCCATCATCTCGACCGCATTATCCCCGACCGGCCGTTCGCCATGTCTGCTTCCGATCACCACACGATGTGGGCCAACACCAAGGCGCTGGAACTGGCAGGCATCCTGCACGGCAAGCAACTCGGCCCCGGCAACGAGATCGTCATGGGCGCCGACGGCCTTGCGGCGGGCGAATTGCGCGAGGGCGAGGCGTTCGGGCCGATCCTCGAGCTTTCCGGGCAGAATCGCGTTCGGCTCGGCCTCGCGACAGGCGGTGAGCCCGACCCATACCCTTCCGCCGCTGAAATCGCGGCCGACCGCGACCTGATGCATCGCGGGCTGGAATGGTGCGCCCGCCACGGCATCACCTCAATCCAGAACATGGACGGCAATCTCTACCAGCTCGAACTGCTTGCCGGGTTGGAGCAGGAAGGCCGGCTGCTCTGCCGCACCAAGATACCGTTCCACTTCAAAAATTTCATGTCGCTCGACAGGCTGGAAAAGGCATCGAGCATGGCCAGCTCCTACCAATCGGAATGGCTGTCGTCCGGCATGGTCAAGGTATTTTATGACGGCGTGCTGGAAGGCTGGACCGCGGTCATGGTCGACGACTATGCCGACCGGCCGGGCTGGCGCGGTGAGCCGCTGTTTACGCCGGAGCATCTCGCCGAGGTGGCGGTGGAGGCCGACCGGCGCGGGCTGCAGGTCGCCGTGCATTCGATCGGCGACGGCGCGGTGCGCGCGGTTCTGGACGGTTACGAGGCGGCGCAGCGGAAGAACGGCAAACGCGACAGCCGGCACCGGGTCGAGCACATCGAGGTCACCACTGCCGCCGACGTGCCGCGCTTCGCCGAACTCGGCGTCGTCGCCTCGATGCAGCCGCCGCACCCGCCCGGCGCCATGGACTTCCCGCTGGAGCCGACGCTCTCGCGCATCGGCCGCGAAAGATGGCCGCTCAGCTATGCCTGGCGGACGCTGAAGCAGGCGGGTGCGCATGTCGTCTTCGCTTCCGACTGGCCGGTGTCGCGGATCGAGCCGATCCTGGGCATTCAGGCGGCGATGCTGCGCAAACCTTGGGCAGACGGCGTTCCCGACCAGAGCTTCTCGCTGTTGGAAGCGCTTGCGGGCTATACAGTCGAAGGCGCTTATGCCGAATTCATGGAGCACCGCAAGGGCCGGCTGAAAACCGGCTATCTGGCCGATCTGGTGGTGCTGTCGGCCGATATCGAGACAACTGAACCGGGTTTGTTACACAAGGTGCATCCGGTGACTACCATCTGCGGCGGCAAGATCAGTCATCAGGTTGATGGTGGCGCTGACCATGGCACGGAGCTTGCGTTCTGAACCGAGGCCCAGATGCATGGTTGCCAAGCCGACCGGCATATGCTGACAATCGAATGGGAACTGGATCCGCCAACAAGAGCGGACATGAAAATGGGGAAGTGCGTGCCGGATCAGCCGGGTAAGAGTGCAATCGAAGTCCGCGGCGTCCGCAAGGTGTTCGGTACCGGGGACGCACAAGTCGCCGCTCTCGACACGGTTTCGGTGTCGATCCGCGAGAACGAGTTCTTCACGCTGCTGGGGCCGTCGGGTTGCGGAAAGACGACGCTGCTGCGGCTGATCGCCGGCTTTGACTTCCCCAGCGAAGGCGAAATCCTGCTGCACGGCCACGACATCGCGCCGCTGCCGCCGTTCAAGCGGCCGGTCAACACCGTCTTCCAGTCCTATGCGCTGTTCCCGCACATGACGGTGGCCGAGAATATCGGCTTCGGCCTGGAGATGCTGGGCAAGCCGAAAGCCGAAATCAAGGCGCGCGTCGCCGAGATGCTGAAGCTGGTCAAGATGGAGGCGCTGAGTGCCCGCCGCACCAGCCAGATCTCCGGCGGCCAGCAGCAGCGCGTCGCACTGGCGCGCGCGCTGGCGCCGCAGCCGAAAGTGCTGTTGCTCGACGAGCCGCTGTCGGCACTCGACTACAAGCTGCGCAAGGAAATGCAGATCGAACTGAAACGGCTGCAGCACCAGACCGGCATCACCTTCATCTTCGTCACCCACGACCAGGAGGAGGCGCTGACCATGTCCGACCGCATCGCGGTGATGTCGGCCGGCAAGATCCTGCAGGTCGGCACGCCCTGGGACATCTATGACAAGCCGGCCGAGCGCTTCGTCGCCGACTTCATCGGCGAAACCAATTTCCTGACCGCAGCCATCACCGACATCGGCAACGGCAAGGCTCGCGCGACCCTCAAATCCGGCGCAACGATCGACGCGACCGTGGCTGAAGGCTTCCAGCCGAAGGATAATGCTACCGTGGTGGTCAGGCCGGAACACGCCAAGCTGACCAGCGGCAAGGGCGACCTTTCCGGAACCATCGAAAACATCGTCTATTTCGGTACCGACACGCATATTCATGTCCAACTGGACAGTGGCGAAGCCTTCACCGTGCGCCAGCAGAACACGCGCAGCGCAGGCTGCGGTTTCGAGCGAGGCGACAAGGTCGGCGTCTCGATCGGCAACGACGCCGCGCAAGTGCTGAGGGATTGATGGCGAGCGCGTTTTCCCAAGCTGCATTGTTTGAAGCAGAGGCGGAGAAGGCCAGCGCCAGGCGCCACCGCCTGCTTTCGTTGCCAGCTTTGATAATCATCGGCATTTTCGGCGTGCTGCCGCTTCTCATCATCGTCATCTACTCATTTCTTGCCGCAGCACCCTATGGCGGCGTGCAGTGGCAATTCTCGACCGACGCCTATCTGAACTTCCTGTTCCAGCGCGACATCTTCGACGACACGCTGCAGTTCACGCCGGATTTCCTGATCATCTATCTGCGCTCGTTCGTCTTCGCCGTGGTGACGACGGTCATCTGCCTGCTGCTCGGCTTTCCGACAGCCTATTTCATGGCCACGCGACCGCCGGCGCAGCGCAACTGGTGGGTGCTGCTGATCACCATCCCGTTCTGGTCGAACCTGCTGGTGCGCACTCTTGCCATCATGTTCATCATCCGCGACGAGGGCCTCATCAACAACGCACTGATGGCTCTGGGGGTGATCGAGAAACCGATCACCATGCTCTACACCAACTTCGCCATCCAGCTCGGCCTGTTATACTCGTTCCTGCCGTTCATGGTGCTGCCGCTCTATTCCAGCCTGGAGAAGCTGGATTTCCGGCTGGTCGAGGCCGCCTACGATCTCTATGCGACCCGTCGGCAGGTGCTATGGCGGGTGATCATCCCGCTGTCGCTGCCCGGCATCATCGCCGGCTGCCTGCTTGTGTTCATTCCGGCCCTCGGCGCCTATGTGACGCCGCTGATCCTCGGCGGCGGTATCCACCTGATGATCGGCGATCTCATCGCCCAGCAATTCGGCTCCGGGCGCAACTGGCCGCTCGGCTGCGCGCAGGCGCTGATCCTGATGGCAGCGGTGCTGGTGGCGCTCTACTTCTATGTCCGTAACACGTCGGGGAAGATGAGGCATGGCTGACCCCCGCAGCGCCGATATCAAGGACCAACCGGGCTTCCGCTCGATCGCCATCATCTGCCTCTGCGTGCTCTACGCGCCGATCCTGATCCTGATGATCTTCTCGCTGAACACCGGGTCTCTGGTCACGCGTTGGGAAGGCATCGGGCTCGGTTGGTATGGCAGTGCGCTGCTCAACCAGGAATTCCACAACGCCGCCAAGAACACGCTGATCATCTCTGTCACCGCCACGATCATTTCGACGATCGCCGCGACGCTGGCGGCGATCGGCATGACCCGGGTCAAGCCGTGGCGCGGGCTGTCGGCCGCCTTCATGGTCATCAACCTGCCGCTGATGGTTCCGGAGATCATCACGGCGGTGGCGACGCTCTCGTTCTTTGCGCTGATCGCGGGCACTCTCGGGCTCAATTTCGGCATCGGCAATCTGATCCTCGCCCACACCGTCTTTTGCATTCCTTTCGCCTATATGCCCATCCGGGCGCGTCTCGAGGACATGGATCTGACGCTCGAAGCTGCCGCGGCCGATCTCTATGCCACGCCCTGGCATGCTTTCCGGCGCATAACGCTGCCATTGCTGGTTCCCGGCATCCTGTCGGGTGGGGCGCTCGCCTTCATCGTCTCCTTCGACGATTTCACCATCACGCAGCTGGTCGCCGGCCCCGGGCAGACGACGCTGCCCCTCTACATCTGGAACCAGATCAGGCGGCCGATGACGCCGGAGATCAATGCCATCTCCACCATCCTGCTGCTGGTGTCGATCCTGTTCGTCTCGATATCGTTCCTGATCGCGCGCCGCCGCGCCAAGTGAGTCAATGGGAAGGCAAAGGAGACTGTGATGTCTAGGAAACTGATGGCTGCCGTTTCGACGGCAGCACTTTTATGGGCAGTACCTGCACTCGCCGATGGTGAGCTGCACATCTACAATTGGGGTGATTACACCAACCCCAAGCTGATCGAGAAATTCGAAAAACAATACAACGTCAAGGTGACGCTGGACGACTACGATTCCAACGAGACCATGCTGTCGAAGGTGCGCGCCGGCAATTCCGGCTACGACATCGTCGTCCCATCCGACTACACCGTGAAGATCATGATCGATGAGGGCCTGCTCGAAAAGACCGAGCCCAATGCGATGCCGAACGGCAAGAACCTCGACCCGCGCTTCGTCGACATCTACTGGGACAAAGGCCGTCACTACACCGTGCCGTGGCAGTTCGGCACCACCGCGTTCGAAGTCAACACCGACAAATACAAGGGCGACATCGACACGCTGGCAATCCTGTTCGACCCGCCGGACGAGTTGAAAGGCCAGATCAACATGCTCGACGATGTCAACACCGTGATGCACGCGGCCGAGCGCTATGCCGGTGTGCCGCGTTGCGGCGCCGACAAGGCCAATCTGAAGAAGGTCAACGACATTCTCATGGCCGCCAAGCCGTCATGGAAGACCTTCAGCTACGACACCATCACCAAGATCACCTCGGGCGATGTGATCGTCACGGAGGCGTGGAACGGCGCAACCTATCGTGCGCGCCAGAAAATTCCGGCGATCAAATACGCCTATCCCAAGGAAGGCATCGAAGGCTGGATGGACAATGTGGCCGTGCTGAAAGGCGCGAAGAACCTTGAAAATGCGAAGCTGTTTCAGGATTTCGTCATGGCCCCGGAAAACGCCGCGCTGATTTCGGAATTCGCCGGTTACGACAACGGCATTACCGGGAGCCACAAATTCCTGCCGCCGGACTTCGCCAGCGCGCCGGAAATCAATCCGCCGGCCGGTGCGCCGACTGCGGAATTTGTGCCACCTTGCCCACCGGAAGTGGTCGAGATCTACAACAAGATCTGGACCAATCTGCGCAAATAGGCTCGACGTGGGATCGATCGAAGGGAGGCTTCGGCCTCCCTTCTTTGCGACAAGGGGATTGGATGAAATCTTATCGCAACAGCGAACCGGCGCCGCCGATCATGCAGGGTTCGCCGCCGCGGATGGTGCCGCCGAAGCTCGACTGGGACCGGCCGCCATGGAACCGCTGGGCGTTTCAGCACATCCGCGAATTTCTGCCGACCGTCGAAGTCTGGCGCGGCAATGGCCATCGGCATCGCTTCGAGCGCGCCGAGGTCGATCTCGACGCGCTGCCGGTGAGCGACAGGATGGGGCAGCCGACGACGCTCGCCGGGCTGCTCGACGAGACCTATACCGACGGGTTTCTCGTGCTCAAGGACAGCAAGGTCGCCTATGAGCGCTACTTCAACGGCATGACCGAGCGCACGCTGCATTTGTCGCAGTCAATGGCGAAGTCGGTCACGGGCTCGGTGTTCGGCATATTGGTCGGGCACGGGGTGATCGATCCGGACTTGCCGGTGACGGCCTATCTGCCGGAGCTGGAAGCGACCGGCTGGGCAGGCGCCAGCGTGCAGCATGTGCTCGACATGACGAGCGGGGTGCGCTTTTCCGAGGAATACACCGACCCCTATTCCGACATCGGCCAGGTCGATGTCGCCACCGGCTGGAAGCCGGTGCCGCCGGGCAGCGATCCGGCCTTCCGCTGGCCATCGCATATGTTCGAACTGATCCTGGGGCTCAAGGAAAAGAGCCGGCCGCACGGCGCTGCCTTCGAATACCGCTCGATCGAGACCGACGTGCTTGCCTTCATCATGGAGCGGGTGAGCGGCAAAAGGCTGGCGCAGCTGATTTCGGAAGAGCTCTGGCAAAAGCTCGGCGCCGATGAAAGCGCCTGCTTCACTGTCGACAGCGCCGGTTATGCGGTCGCCGACGGCGGCTTCAACGCCACGCTGCGCGATTATGGCCGCTTCGGCCAGCTGATCCTCGACAATGGAGGCGGCATCGTGCCGGCCGACTGGATCGAGGCGACGCGCAATGGCAGGCATGGACCGGATTTCAGTCCCAGCCTGCCGGAAGGCAGCTACCGCAACCAGTTCTGGATCGAGGACCCGCGCTCGCGCGCGTTGATGTGCCGGGGCGTGTTCGGGCAGCTGATCCATATCGACTGGGATACGAAAATGGTCGTGGTGAAGCTTTCGAGCTATCCGGATTTCACCAACATCGGCTATTCGGTGGCGACCTTGAAAGCCGTGCATGCCATTGCCGCTGCGCTCGCCTGAACCTCAAAGAAAATCCGCAGGACCACCATGACCGGCAAGACCGCGTTCGAGACCAGATACGGCTTTCGCCGCAATGAGGTTCTGCTCGGCAACTGGCGGGAAAGCCCGTTCAGCCGGTGGTCGTTCCAGAATGTCGGCGAGCTGGTGCCGAGCGCTGCCGTGGCGGCACAGCCGGGCAGCAGCGAGGCGCCGGCGCAGGATTTCGGCGGGCTACTTGGCGAAAAGGTCGCTCTTGCAGGCGGCGCGGAGACGGTCGCGGCGTTTCTCGCGCGCTCCGATACCGACGCGCTGACGATCATGAAACGCGGCAAATTCGTCGGCGACTGGTTCGCGCCGCATATGGAGTTTGGGGCGCGCCACATCGTCTTTTCGATCAGCAAGTCGCTGACCGCCATTGTTGCCGGCACATTGGAAGGCGAGGGGATTTTCGATCCGCAGGCACCGGTAAGCCTCTATCTGCCCGAAGCCGCCGGCTCGGCCTATGGCGATGCGCGTGTGCGGCACGTGCTCGACATGAGTGTCAGCCTCGATTTCGAAGAGGCCTATCTCGATCCGGAAAGCGCCTTCGCCCGCTATCGCCGCGCCATGCTGTGGAATCCGGGCGGGGGCAACGAGAGCCTGGCCACTTTCCTCATGACGCTGCAGGGTCTGGCCGAGCCGCATGGCCGGACGTTCCGCTACCGTTCGCCCAATTCCGACCTGCTCGGCATCCTGCTCGAACGTGCGTCTGGCCGGCGTTTCGCCGATCTGATGCGCGAAAAATTATGGGAGCCGCTCGGCGCCGTCGGCGATGCCTCGGTGACAGTCGACACGGAAGGAACGGCGCGCACCGCCGGCGGCATTTCGGTGACGCCGCGCGACCTTGCACGCGTCGGCGAGATGATGCGGCAAGGCGGCACGGCCAATGGCCGCCGCGTCGTGCCGGAAGCCTGGGTGCGCGACACGGCCGAAACCGGCGGTGACGCCGAGGCCTGGCGGCGCGGCACGATGGCGTTCCTGTTTCCGCGTGGCCGCTATCGCAACAAATGGTACCAGACGGGCGCGGCAAGCGGCGCCGTCTGCGGCATCGGCATCCACGGCCAGTGGCTTTACGTCAATCCGAAGGCCGAAATGGTAATCGCAAAGATGTCGTCGCAGCCGGTACCGGTCGACGATCCGCTCGATCTGGATATGATTTCTTTCTTCGAGGCGCTGAGCCGGATGGTCTGATCCATCCAGACAGCCCGACCTTTCCTGTGGACCTCTCGCCGGGTTGAAAATGGCGCAGTTGGCGCAGCAGTGCTCCGCGCCTATGGTCGCTGCTCGTTTCGACTAGCGACAGGTACGACATGGCAGCCGATATCAAGCGCATCGCAACCATCATAGCCGCCGAAATCGGCGCGCGGCCCGAACAGGCTGCGGCGGCGATCGGTTTGCTCGACGACGGCGCGACCGTGCCGTTCGTGGCGCGCTACCGCAAGGAGGTCACCGGCGGCCTCGACGACACGCAGCTGCGCAACCTTGCCGAGCGGCTCGCCTATCTGCGCGAACTCGACGCGCGCCGCGACACCATCCTTGGTTCGATCCGCGAGCAGGGCAAGCTGACCGAGGAGCTCGAGGCAAAGATCGCTGCGGCCGGCACCAAGGCCGAACTCGAAGACATCTATCTGCCTTACAAGCCGAAGCGCCGGACCAAGGCCGAGATCGCACGCGAGCGCGGGCTCGGGCCTCTGGCGGAAGCTATTCTCGCCGACCGTACGGCTGTACCCGCCGAGCTGGCGCTGGCCTACATCAGCGAAGACGTCGTCGATACCAAAGCGGCGCTCGAGGGTGCGCGCGACATCCTGTCCGAACAGTTCGCCGAGAATGCCGATCTGGTCGGCAGATTGCGGACCTACATGAAGGAACGCGCCTTCCTGCGCTCGCGCGTCGTCGACGGCAAGCAGGAGGCGGGCGCGAAATTCTCCGACTATTTCGACCATGTCGAGCGCTGGGCCAACGTGCCGAGCCATCGCGCGCTGGCCATGCTGCGCGGCCGCAACGAGGAGGTTCTGTCGCTCGACGTCGAAGTCGATGCCGATGACGCCTCTCCGGTGAAACCGGTTGAGCGGATGATCGCCGACGCCTACGCCATCGGCCGCCAGTTGCCGGGAGACCGCTGGCTGATGGAGGTCGCCGGCTGGACCTGGCGCATAAAGCTGTCGCTGCACCTGACGCTCGATCTGATGCGCGATCTGCGCGAGCGGGCCGAAGAAGAAGCCATCCATGTCTTCGCCCGCAATCTCAAGGATTTGCTGCTTGCCGCGCCTGCCGGCTCGCGGCCGACGATGGGGCTCGATCCGGGCATTCGCACCGGCGTCAAGGTGGCGGTGGTGGACGGCACCGGCAAGCTGCTGGCGACGACAACGGTCTATCCGTTCCCGCCGAAGAACGATGTCCGCGGCACGCAGGCCGAACTGGCCAAGCTCATCCGGCTGCACAAGGTCGAGCTGATTTCGATCGGCAACGGCACCGGCAGCCGCGAGACCGAAAGGCTGGTGGCCGACATGCTGGCTGACATGCCTGCCGGGTCCGGGCCGAAGCCGCTCAAGGTGATCGTCAGTGAAGCCGGCGCCTCGGTCTATTCCGCCTCGGCAACGGCGGCGGCGGAATTTCCCGGGCTTGACGTGTCGCTGCGCGGGGCAGTGTCGATCGCGCGGCGCCTGCAGGATCCGCTCGCCGAACTGGTCAAGATCGAGCCGAAGTCGATCGGCGTCGGCCAGTACCAGCACGACGTCGATCAGTACCGCCTCGGCCGCTCGCTGGAAGCGGTGGTCGAGGATGCGGTCAACGCCGTCGGCGTCGATCTCAACACGGCCTCAGCGCCGCTTCTGGGGCGGGTTTCGGGTCTCGGCGCATCGCTGGCCGAGGCGATCGTTGCGCATCGCGATGCCTCCGGCCCGTTCGCCAGCCGTCGCGAACTGTTGAAGGTCTCCCGCCTTGGACCCCGCGCGTTCGAGCAATGCGCCGGCTTCCTGCGCATTCCAAACGGCAGCGAACCGCTCGATGCGTCAGCGGTGCATCCGGAAGCCTATGGCGTGGCCAAGAAGATTGTTGCGGCCTGCGGGCGCGACGTCCGCTCGCTGATGGGCGACAGCGCCGCACTCAAGGCGCTCGATCCGCGCGTCTTCGTCGATGAGCGCTTCGGCCTGCCGACGGTGCGCGACATCCTGGCGGAGCTGGAAAAGCCCGGCCGCGACCCGCGCCCCGGCTTCAAGACCGCGACTTTTGCCGATGGCATCGACGACATCAAAGATCTGAAGCCCGGCATGCAGCTTGAAGGCACTGTCACCAATGTCGCCGCCTTCGGCGCCTTCGTCGATATCGGCGTGCACCAGGACGGACTGGTGCACGTCTCGCAACTAGCCGACCGTTTCGTCAAGGACGCGCATGAGGTGGTCAAGGCCGGCGACGTGGTCAAGGTGCGTGTCGTCGACGTCGATATCAAGCGCAAGCGCATCGGTCTGTCGATGCGCAAGGATGGCGACGCTGGCGCACCGAAGCCGCGCGACAATGGCAGCAGGCCGGTGCCGCGCGCGCCCGCGCCCCAACGCCAGCCGGAGCGGCCGGTGCAGCAGGGCGCGTTCGGCGCCGCTTTGGCCGATGCGTTGAAGCGGAAGTAATTTCGCGAGCCGGGCTGCGCCGCCAGGTCAGACGGCGGCGCTCGACATTGATCATCCATCACCAATGCTCATGGATCGGCGAAGCTATTTCGTTTGATTTTTTCAGGACGGGAGCCGATAAGCCGCGCGTTTCAAGATTTCTGTTTCGATGCATGTCGTTATCTCCAAGCTGCCGAACACCCTCGGGTCAGGCCCGCGGGCAAGCTTTGGGCGACATGCATGAGTTTGGGAGACCGAGAGCCATGGCCGCCGACAAGAACGCATTCGTCTGGGATGATCCTTTCCTGATCGAGGACCAGCTTTCGGAGGACGAGCGCATGGTGCGCGATGGCGCCGCGGCGTTTGCCGCCGACAAGCTCGCTCCGAAGATCGAGGAAGCCTATCTCGAGGAGAAGACCGACGCCGGGATCTTTCGCGAAATGGGCGAGGCCGGTCTGCTCGGCATCACCATCCCGGAAGAATATGGCGGGCTCGGCGCCAACTACGTCACCTACGGGCTGGTCGCGCGGGAAGTGGAGCGGATCGACTCGGGCTATCGCTCGATGATGAGCGTGCAGTCGTCGCTGGTAATGTATCCGATCCACGCCTATGGCTCGGAAGAACAGCGCAAGAAATACCTGCCGAAGCTGGCGTCGGGCGAATGGATCGGCTGCTTTGGCCTGACCGAACCTGACGCCGGTTCCGACCCGGGCGGCATGAAGACGCGGGCCGAGAAGACCGCGAGCGGCTACAGGATCTCCGGCTCGAAGATGTGGATTTCCAACGCGCCGATCGCCGACGTGTTCGTCGTCTGGGCAAAATCGGCCGCGCATGACAACGAGATTCGCGGCTTTGTCCTGGAAAAGGGCATGAACGGGCTGTCGGCGCCGAAGATCGGCGGCAAGCTGTCGCTGCGAGCCTCGATCACCGGCGAAGTGGTGATGGAGGGCGTCGAGGTCGGCGAGGACGCGCTGCTGCCCAACGTCTCGGGTCTCAAGGGACCGTTCGGCTGCCTCAACCGGGCGCGCTACGGAATTTCCTGGGGCGCCATGGGCGCGGCTGAGGATTGCTGGCACCGCGCCCGCCAGTATGGCCTCGACCGTAAGCAGTTCGGCAAGCCGCTGGCCGGCACGCAGCTTTTCCAGAAGAAGCTCGCCGACATGCAGACCGAGATCGCGCTCGGCCTGCAGGGCAGCCTGCGCGTCGGGCGGCTGATGGATGAAGGCAAGATGGCGCCGGAGATGATCTCGCTCGTCAAGCGCAACAATTGCGGCAAGGCGCTCGACATCGCCCGCCAGGCCCGCGACATGCATGGCGGCAATGGCATCCAGATAGGCTACCACGTCATGCGCCACGCCCAGAACCTGGAAACCGTCAACACCTATGAGGGCACGCATGACGTGCATGCGCTGATCCTCGGGCGGGCGCAGACCGGGTTGCAGGCGTTCTTTTAGCATTGGCAGGTGTCCTCCGCTTCCAGCGCCACTGCTTGGCATCTCCCCTCGCAAGGCGGGAGATCGGCAATTTTCGCCAACGGCGCCACATTTTGTTCTTGCTTTGTGCCGGCAGCTATGCTACTAATTTCGCTATGGTGCTAATTCGCACCGACGACCCGCTCACCGAGGCGGGTTTTTCTTTTCAGCTCTTTTCGACCAAGCATCGCGCGTGCTGCTGACATCAATGTCGGCGGGAAGCGCCCGGTGCTGACCCGCCGGCCTTCGGCTCTGCACCGTTGCAACGTCTTGCCGCCACGCCACGGAATCCCAGGTCGGCGCTCCGTTTCGTGAAGCTGTGAAAGCTGCTTAATTTAGGTGCAGCGCAACATCTCTGCTTGGAGAATGGTCAGCATTCGTGTCAGGGTTCAGCGAACTCCTTTTGAAACGCCGACTTCAGGGGCACCATGGCAATTCTGGCAGCCGTCTATCACCTGACCCACTACAAATACGACCGGCCGGTCGTCTTGGGCCCGCAAGTCATAAGGTTGCAGCCTGCGCCGCATTCCCGCACCAAAGTGCTCAGCCATTCGCTGAAGGTCGGGCCGGCAAACCACTTCGTCAATTTGCAGCAGGACCCCTACGGCAATTTCCTTGCCCGTTTCGTCTTTCCCGAGCCGGTGACGGAGTTGAAGATCGAGGTCGATCTCGTTGCCGACATGACGGTCTACAATCCGTTCGATTTCTTCGTCGAACCGTCGGCCGAGACGTTTCCGTTCGAATACCCCGAAGAGATCCGGGACGATCTGACCATCTACCGAACGCCGGAACCGGCGGGGCCGCTGTTGGAGGCATTCCTGAAAACCCTCGCGCGCCACCCGACCAACACCGTCAATTTTGTCGTCGACCTCAATGCGCGGCTGCAGCGCGAGATCGCCTATATCGTGCGCATGGAAACCGGCGTCTTCTCGCCCGAGGAAACGCTGGCCGCCGGCAAGGGGTCGTGCCGCGATTCCAGCTGGCTCCTGGTGCAGATACTGAGGAACCTCGGCATCGCCGCGCGTTTCGTCTCCGGCTACCTGATCCAGCTCAAACCCGACCTCGTTGCGCTCGACGGGCCGCCCGGCACGGCGACCGATTTCACTGACCTCCATGCCTGGTGCGAGGTGTATCTGCCGGGCGCCGGCTGGATCGGCTTCGACCCGACCTCCGGCCTGCTCACCGGCGAAAGCCATGTGCCGCTCGCGGCAACGCCGCATTTCCGCAATGCCGCGCCGATTTCCGGCATGGCGAGCTTCGCCAATGTCGAGTTCGGCTTCGACATGCGGGTAGACCGCATCGCCGAGCATCCGCGCATTACCAAGCCGTTCTCCGACGAGAGCTGGCAGGCGCTGGACGCGCTGGGGGTCCAGGTCGATGCCGCGCTCCAGGCCGGCGATGTGCGGCTGACCATGGGCGGCGAGCCGACCTTCGTCTCGATCGACGATTTCGAGGCTGCAGAGTGGAACACCGCCGCCGTCGGGCCAACCAAACGCGAAAAGGCCGATGCGCTGATCCGCCGGCTGCGCGAACGCTTCGCGCCGGGCGGCTTCCTGCATTACGGACAGGGCAAATGGTACCCCGGCGAAAGCCTGCCGCGCTGGACCTTCTCGCTCTACTGGCGCACCGACGGCGAGCCAGTGTGGAGCGACCCGTCGCTGATCGCGCATGAAAAGAGCGAGGCGGATGTCGGACCGAAGCAGGCCGAAGGCCTGCTGACGGCGATCGCCGACGAACTCGGCATCGACAAGACGATGGTCAGCGAAGCCTATGAGGATCCGGCCGAGTGGCTGCTCAAGGAAGGCAAGCTGCCTGACAACGTCGATCCTTCCAATTCGAAGCTGGAGGATCCGGAGGAGCGCAGCCGCATGGCGCGGGTGTTCGAACGCGGGCTGACCAAGCCGTCGGGCTATGTGCTGCCCGTCCAGCGCTGGAACAGCCAGGCTTCCGGACCGCGCTGGCGCTCGGAGAAATGGAAGACGCGGCGCGGCAGGCTGTTTCTGGTGCCCGGCGATTCGCCGGTCGGCTACCGCCTGCCGCTCGGCACGCTGCCCTATGTGCCGCCGGCGCAGTTCCCCTACATAGTCCCGGTCGATCCATCGCTGCCGCGCGGACCATTGCCGGCGCGTGAGGCGATCTTGCCCGGTTCTGCTTCGTCGCCCGCTGCGGCCGAACTGGAGGGCGCCGACGGGATGGCGCGACGCCAGCAGGCGGTATCCTTTACGGCCGTTACCGGCCAGCAGGACCGCGTCGAACAGGAGATTACCGAGATCGGCGGCGCCGTGCGCACAGCCCTTTCGGTCGAGCCGCGCGACGGACGGCTTTGTGTGTTCATGCCGCCGGTCGAGGCGCTGGAGGACTATCTCGAACTGGTGGCGGCGGCTGAGAACGCGGCAAGGGCGATCGGACTGCCGGTGCATATCGAGGGCTACGGCCCGCCGCACGATCCGCGCCTCAATGTCATCCGTGTGGCACCCGATCCCGGCGTCATCGAGGTCAATATCCACCCCGCCGCGAATTGGCAGGATTGCGTGGCGACGACCACGGCGATCTACGAAGAGGCGCGGCAGACGCGGCTTGGCGCCGACAAGTTCATGATCGACGGTCGCCACACCGGCACCGGCGGTGGCAACCACGTCGTCGTCGGCGGCGCTACGCCCAATGACAGTCCGTTCCTGCGCCGCCCCGACCTGTTGAAGACCCTGGTGCTGCAATGGCAGCGGCATCCGTCGCTATCCTATCTGTTCTCCGGCCTGTTCATCGGCCCGACCAGCCAGGCGCCGCGCTTCGACGAGGCGCGCCACGATTCGCTCTACGAACTCGAAATCGCGATGGCGCAGGTGCCACATCCGGACAAGGGCGCGGCACCCCTGCCGTGGCTGGTCGACCGGCTGTTCCGCAACCTTCTGACCGACGTGACGGGCAATACGCATCGCTCGGAAATCTGCATCGACAAATTGTTTTCGCCGGACGGGCCGACCGGCCGGCTCGGGCTGGTCGAATTCCGCGGCTTCGAGATGCCGCCCAATGCGCGCATGTCACTCGCGCAGCAATTGCTGGTGCGCGCCATCATCGCCCGGGCCTGGAAGAACCCGCTCGACGGCCGCTTCGTGCGCTGGGGCACCTCGCTGCACGACCGTTTCATGCTGCCGCATTATGTCTGGGCGGATTTTCTCGACGTGCTGGACGACCTCAAGCTGAACGGCTTTGCGTTCCGTCCGGAATGGTTCGACGCCCAGCTCGAATTCCGCTTCCCGTTCTGCGGCGAGGTCCAGCATGCCGGCGTCAAGCTGGAGCTCAGGCAGGCGCTCGAGCCGTGGCACGTGATGGGCGAGCAAGGCGCGATCGGCGGCACCGTACGCTTTGTCGATTCCTCCGTCGAAAGGCTGCAGGTGAAGACCGAGGGACTCAACCCGGAGCGTCACGCCGTCGTCTGCAACGGCCGCGTCGTGCCGATGAAGGTGACCGACAACCGCGAGATCGCGGTGGCCGGCGTGCGCTTCAAGGCCTGGCAGCCGGCGTCGGGCCTGCATCCGGCGCTACCGGTCAACACCCCGCTGGTCTTCGACATCTATGACCACTGGTCGGGCCGCGCGGTCGGCGGCTGCGTCTACCATGTGGCACATCCCGGCGGGCGCAGCTACGACACCTTCCCGGTCAATGGCAACGAAGCGGAGGCGCGGCGGCTCGCCCGCTTCGAGCCACGTGGCCATACGCCGTCCAGCTATGTGCTGCGCAACGAAGAAGCCTCTGAAGATTTCCCGATGACCCTTGACCTTCGGCGGCCGCAAAGACTCTGATCAGCCATGGCGAAGGGGAATCACAAAAGGCTGCGCAGCAAGCCGCAGACCCACAGTCTGCTGGAGCACTATCAGCCGATCGACGGCGTCGTCGACGAGATGGTCGATGCGTCGGGCAATCCGCGGCCGGCCTGGCGGCACTTCATCGAGGCGCTGGAGGACCTGGGTCCGGAAAAGCTTGCCCAGCGCTTCGCCCGCGCCGACCAGTACCTGCGCGATGCCGGCGTCTATTACCGCGTCTACGACAAGGCCGGCGCCAATGAGCGGGAATGGCCGCTGGCGCATGTGCCGCTGCTGATCGAGGAGCAGGAATGGGCTGGTATCAGCGCCGGCCTGGTCCAGCGCGCCGATCTGTTCGAGGAGACCATCGCCGACATTTACGGTCCGAACCGGCTGGTCGAGAAAGGCATTCTACCGGCCGGATTGATCGCGGCCAGCCCCGAATATTTGCGGCCGGTCGTCGGCACCAGGCCGGCCAGCGGCCATTTCCTGCATTTCTGCGCCTTCGAGCTCGGTCGTGGCCCGGACGGCCGCTGGTGGGTGCTTGGCGACCGCACACAGGCGCCGTCGGGCGCCGGCTTCGCGCTGGAGAACCGCGTCGCCACTACGAGGGCGCTGTCCGACATCTACGGCGAGATGCATGTGCACCGCCTGGCCGGCTTCTTCCGTCGCTTCCGCGACGCGCTGATCGGCATGGCCAAGCAAGCCGGCGGCCGTGTCGCCATCCTGACGCCGGGACCGCTGAACGAAACCTATTACGAACATGCCTATATCGCCCGCTATCTCGGCATCATGCTGCTCGAGGGCGAGGACCTGACCGTCTCGGGCGGCAGGCTGATGGTGCGCACGGTTTCGGGGCTGATGCCGGTGAGCGTCTTGTGGCGGCGGCTCGACGCCGCCTTTGCCGATCCGCTTGAATTGCGGCCGGACTCGCAGATCGGCACGCCGGGGCTGGTCGAAGCGGTCCGGCAAGGGGCGGTTTCGGCCGTCAATGCACTGGGTTCCGGCCTGATGGAGACGCGCGCGCTGCTCGCCTTCCTGCCGAAGATTTCGCGCGCCCTGCGCAATGAGGAACTGCTGCTGCCGACGGTCGCGACATGGTGGTGCGGGCAGGAGACGGAGCGTGAGCATGTGCTCGCCAATATCGATAGCATGGTGATCGGCCCGGCGCTGTCGACGCGGCTTGCCTTCGAGGACGACGGCTCGACCAAGCTCGGGTCAGCGCTGTCGATCGAGGAACGGGCCGAACTCGTCGCCAGGATCGAACGGGACGGCGGCGACTTCGTCGGCCAGGAAGCGGTGACGCTGTCGACCACGCCTGTCTATGTCGGCGGCTGGCTGGAGCCGCGGCCGGCAAGCCTGCGCGTCTATCTGGCGCGGACGCCGGAAGGCTGGACGGTGATGCCGGGCGGCTTTGCCCGTGTCGGCTTCTCGCTCGACCCGACCGCCATCGCCATGCAGCGCGGCGGCCAGGCGGCGGATGTCTGGGTGGTCAGCGACAGGCCGGTCGAGCGCGAGACGCTGCTGCCGCAGGAGCACGACAGCTTCACCCGAACCTTGCCCGGCAGCCTGCCCAGCCGCGCGGCTGAGAACCTGACATGGCTCGGCCGCTATATCGAGCGGTCGGAAGACACGGTGCGCATCCTGCGCGCCTACCATGTGCGGCTGGCCGAGACATCCGATCCCGAGATGCCGCTGCTCGCCGATATCAGCGACTATCTCGCGCCGTTCGGCATCGACGTCGAGACGGCAATCCCATTGGGGCTCATCGGCACGCTGGACAGCGCCGTTTACAGCGCCGGGCAGATCCGTGACCGCTTCTCGCCCGATGGCTGGCTGGCATTGAAGGATCTGTCGAAGACCATCCATCAATTTGCCGCGACAGTGGCGCCGGGCGACGACGCGACAAGGGCAATGACGGTCATCCTGCGCAAGCTGGCCGGGTTTTCCGGCCTGCTGCACGAGAACATGTACCGCTTTGCCGGCTGGCGTTTCCTGGAAATCGGCCGCAGGCTCGAACGCGGCATCCAGATCGCCCGCACGCTCGCCCGGCTGACCGGAGCCCAGGCGCCGGAAGGCGCGCTCGACATGATGCTGGAGATCGGCGACAGCGTCATGACGCACCGTCGGCAATATCCGGTGCAGGCGGGGCGGCGCACGGTGGTCGACCTTCTGGCGCTCGATCCGCTCAACCCGCGCTCAATCCTTTTCCAGCTCGAACGGCTGAAAGCCGAAATCGCGCTGCTGCCCGCTGTCGGCGCTGAAGGCCATATGTCGCCGGCGGCCAAGGAAATCCTGCAGCTCAACACGTCGATCGCCATCAAGGAGCCCTCGGACATGACGGCCAAGGCCCTCGGCGATCTCGCCAATGAAATCGGCGGGCTCTACAACAGCCTCGCCAAAGCCTATTTCGGGTAGAGACAGCATGCTCTACGACATCAGGCTTCACCTGCGTTACGACTATGATGCGGCGGCCGGCGGTGGCCGCCATCAGGTGCGCGTGCTGCCGCCGACCATCCCTGGCGTGCAGCGCGTCATCGCCGCTTCACTGTCTTTTGTGCCGGCGCCCAGCGAACGTTCCGACTTTTCCGACTTTTTCGGCAACAGTGTCACCTCGATCGCCTTTCGTGACGCGCATGATGCGCTCGACATCAGGATGAGCGCGCGTGTTTCAGTGTCGCGGCCCGAACCCGGGCTCGACGTATCGCCGGACATACGCCGGCTGAGGGAAGAACTCGGCGCAGTGCACTCGCTGGCGCCGGCTTCGCCGCATCACTTTCTGGCCGCCAGCGATCATGCCGGCATCGACGCGGCAATCACTGCCTATGCGAAAGGCAGTGCCGGCAGTTCGACAGTCGGCACGGCCATGGCTCTGTGCAACCGCATTCACCGCGATTTCACCTATGACGGCGAGGCGACCACCGTGCAGACGCGGGCCAGCGACGCCTTTGGCCTGAAGCGCGGCGTCTGCCAGGATTTTTCCCACATCATGATCGCCGGCCTGCGCGGCCTCGGTATTCCCGCGGGCTATGTCAGCGGGTTCCTGCGCACCATCCCGCCGCGCGGGAAGCCGCGGCTCGAAGGCGCCGACGCCATGCACGCCTGGGTCAAGGTGTGGTGCGGGCGCGATGCCGGCTGGCAGGAATTCGATCCGACCAATGGCATGCGGGCAAGCAACGACCATATCACGGTCGGCTACGGCCGCGATTACTCCGATGTGGCGCCGATCGTCGGCGTGCTGAAAACCACTGGTGGACAGGTCGGCGAGCAGGCGGTCGACGTCATTCCGGTCGTGCTCGAAAAGGCGTGACGACGCACGTCTTCGTTGCACGGCGACGTCGATAGGCTGTTCTGGAACCAAGAGATCAAGAGGCGTTGGAACCCGCAGCCGGCAAGCGGCTTATCTACGGAAATTCCGTGGAGAGGACATGCTGGACAAATCCGGGTCGTCGTCTGGCCAATCGGCTGTGAGGAAAGCTGCACCAAAAAACGGGGTGCCGCAGAACGGAGCGCTGGAGAACGGCGCGCAAGCCTCGGCCGTTCGGGCCTCGCTCAACTATGTCACCGACACTGAACCCGGTATTCGCCGGCTGCGTTCGGGCAAAGGGTTCTCGTACAAAGGACCCGACGGGCGGATTGTCGACGGGGAGGCGCTGGCACGCATCAAGGCGCTCGCCATTCCACCGGCCTGGACGGATGTGTGGATCTCGCCAGACCCCGATGGTCATATCCAGGCGACCGGTCGGGACCAGCGCGGACGCAAACAATACCGCTATCACCCGCACTGGGCGGAGGAGCGTGACGGCGTCAAATATTCGAGCCTGATCGCCTTCGCCGAAAGCCTGCCCGAACTGCGGCGGCAGATCGACGTCGATTTGCGCCGTCACGGCCTACCGCTGGAACGCGTCGTTGCGGCTATCGTCTGGCTGCTCGACAACACGATGATCCGTGTCGGCAATGCCGCCTATGCCCGCGACAACAAGAGTTTTGGGCTGACCACGCTGCGTGACCGCCATGTCGACATCAAGGGCTCGAGCCTGCGCTTTGCCTTCATCGGTAAATCCGGCAAGGAATGGAGATTGAAGCTTGTCGATCGCCGGATTGCCAAGGTCGTGCGTGGAGCGCAGGACCTGCCGGGCCAAAAACTGTTCCAGTATCTCGACGAGGACCGAAACAGGCATCCGGTGCGCTCAGACGACGTCAACCGCTATATCAGGGAGAACGCCGGAGCGGAGTTCAGCTCCAAGCACTTCAGAACCTGGGGCGGCACCATCCATGCGGCGTCGCTGTTTGCGCAAACCGAACGTCCGGAAAGCCAGGCGCAGCAAAAGAGGGTGATGAACAGTGTCATCGACAAGGTTGCCGATCGGCTCGGCAACACACGCGCGGTTTGTCGCCAATGCTACATCCATCCGGAAGTGTTCCGCGCCTGGTCCGAAGGACGGCTGCTGGACGAAATGGCGGATGCCAACAAAGGCAAGCGCTCGATCGCCGGGCTCGACGACGAGGAGGCCCTGGTCTTGAGATGGCTGAAGGCAAGAGAGGGCTGACGCCGGGACCCACCTCTCAACCGAAATGTGGAAACCAAGCAGATAGAGGTGCCGAATCCGTTTGCAGCATTGGTGTGCTGGGCGATCTTCTTGCCGAAAATATCCTCGTGCGGCATTCTGCGCACCCGATTGTAGCAAAATGTCCCATTTTGCGGCGTCGCAAAATTCAATCGCAAAACTGTCGCTTTAATCGGGATTTTCGCGACAAAGGAATGACGCAGTAGGGTGGCCATCATACCCTGACCGGCACGGAAACTTACGGCATGGCGAAGCTCGTTTTTGGAATGAACCTCTCCCTCGACGGTTATGTCGACCATCAGGAATTTGGACCTGATCCTGCTCTCTTTCGTCATTGGATCGACCACGTCCGCGACCTGACAGGCAGCATTTACGGTCGACGCATGTATGAAGTCATGCGCTATTGGGATGACAACCATCCTGAGTGGACCCCCGAGCAACGCGACTTCGCGATGGCGTGGCGAAGCCAGCCGAAATGGGTCGTGTCCCGCTCGTTGAAGTCGGTCGGCCCTAACGCAACGCTTGTCATGGATGACGTCGAGGTGGCAATACGCGGGCTAAAGACCCAGCTTACAGGGGAGATTTCCGCTTCCGGACCGGAGTTGGCGCAAAGCCTGACTGACCTAGGTCTGATCGACGAATACCGTCTTTACCTTCACCCAGTGGTGCTTGGTCACGGCAAGCCCTTCTTCACCGGTCCTCGGCCGCCGCTCCGCCTTGTGGCCAGCGATCGGGTCGGCGGGGAGGTCATCAGGTTGACTTACGTTCCTGCCTGACCACGGATTGCGCCGACCGTCATGGCCGCTTCGAGGTCGAAAGCCGCTGTCTTCGTGTCGCGAAAATCCTGACTTTTGCACTATTTGCATCCATATCTGGGTGCGGCAAGGTGACAAGTAGCCCTTGATGCAGCCCGAAGAAAAGAGGCTTGCGGCGACTATACAAATTTTTGTATAGTCGCCGCATGAAAATGCTCAAGTTCCGGGGCAGCGCCCTCAATGATCTGCGCGCTTTCCCGAACTCGGCACGGCGCGAAGCGGGCTACCAGCTCGACAAGGTACAGAATGAGCAACCTCCAACCGACTGGAAGCCAATGGCGACAATCGGGAAGGGTGTGCAGGAGATCAGGATTCGGGACGAAGCCGGCGCCTTCCGGCTGATCTACATCGCCAAAGTCGCCGATGCGGTCTACGTGCTGCATTGCTTTCAGAAGAAAACGCAGAAGACCAGCAAAATGGATCTGGACCTGGCGGCGAAACGCTACGGCGATCGGATGAAGGAGTTAGGCCAATGAGCAACGAGACTTTTGCAAGCGTGTGGGACGCCATCGAAGACACCCCCGCCGAAGCAGAGAACATGAAGCTCCGCTCCACACTGATGATGGCGCTGGAACAGCATATCCGGGCAAAGGGCTGGACGCAGGTCGAAGCCGCGCGCCATCTCGGCGTGACGCAGCCCCGCGTGTCCGATCTCCTGCGCGGTAAGATCAACCTGTTCGCCCTCGACACCCTCGTCAACATGGTGGTCGCGGCCGGACTGCATGTTGAAATGCGCGTTCTGCAATCTGCCTAATCGGCATTTGCCGGTTATTTTGTCGCTTCAATCGGGAATTTCGCGATACGGCAAGATCGCGGAAGGTTGGAAAACGGCCGATCGGCTTCGGGTGGGGGTGTCAAAAGCCGCCGTTTTCCAAGGCACGGAAAACTTCCGCCTCGGGAATGGTGCTTGAAGCGGCGGTTGCCCAAACGACGCATGTTCTCCCCTGCTGCCCATAGACGGCAATTCGACTTCCGGGACCGCTTCCGCTGTGACCGATGGGATGGGCGAGCGGGTTCGTTGCCCGCAGCATCAGCCCCAATCCGTATGCTGGATCGGGATGGAGTTCAGAGCGGAATTGCGGGAGCGGCCTGTGTTCGAGCATTCTGGACAGCGCGTTCCCGTCGACCAAATTGCCGGCGAGTAGATGGCGAAGAAGTCGGGCCGCATCCATCGCCGTGCCGACAACCAATCCGTGATAGACCCAGGCCGGATGGTAGCCGATCGCGTCGCCCATCTGCACGTCTGCTAAATCAGCCGGAGTGAGGGCGAGCCGGGCCGTGGCGAGTTCGGCAGGGATGAATACGAGGTTGGAAAGAGCCTCGGAAAGAGGGACATTCGTTGCCTCCTCGATCAATCGGGCGACCTCCTGGTAGCCGATGTTCGAATAGGCCCACCCTTGACCGGGTTCGTATCGCAGCCGATCCGCTTCGACTGCATTCAACAGGTCATCAACAGACCACGGCGAACGACCCGCTTCAACATCGGCGTGGTAGGCCGGAAGGGAACCGTAGTCTGGTAACCCCGCCTCGTGCTGTAGGAGTTGGGCAGGTGTGAAAGATTTCCCCTCGACAGCTTCGTCGAGGTTGATCTTGCCGCGTTCCGACAGGCGCAACAGAGCAACCGAGAGCGCCGTCTTCGTAAAGCTCCACCATGGAATCGAATCCGTAACCCCCGTTGCGTCTGTTTCGCCATCGTCACGAATGAACACTTTTGCTTCCATGCCGCATCATAGGCAGCCTGGGATGACGACGCGAGAACCGTCCGCTCTTTGGAGAGAATCCGACGTTCATCAACTTCTCGATTGCATCGATTCCGGTGTCGCGAAACTCCTAAGTTTTGCGACAAAATCGATGGCGTTGAATTTTCAGGGAAGTTCCTGCCGCAAAGTCAGTCGCAAAAATTCGAAGTTATGCGACCGACTTTTGCAGCAGAAAGCATTCCACATTTCAGTTAGGGGCTGGGACACCGGACGGAGCGTATTTTTTTGTCGACGCGGTGTCGGGATCGGTCCTAGTGTTTCGTCCTTTGACAGAGAAAAGGACGACCCATGCTCTACGCGATCCTCTGCTATGCCTCTGAAGACGTCGTCTGCTCCTGGAGCAAGGAGCAGGATGATGCGGTCATGGAAAAACTCCTCGGCGTGCAGGAAAAATATGCCCAGGCGGGACGGCTTGGCCCGGTGGCGCGGCTCTTGCCGACGACGGCGGCGACGACGCTGAGGAAGATCAAGGGCGAAGCGGTGGTCATCGACGGCCCGTTTGCCGAAACCAAGGAACAGTTCCTCGGCTTCTACACGCTCGAATGCGCCGACCTCGATGAGGCCGTCGACTTCGCGCGCGAGCTTTCCGAGGTCAACCCGAGCGGCGGCTCCTATGAAATCCGGCCGGTCTCGCTCTTCAATCCCGCCAAGGTTTCCGCATGACCGAACTCGCCTGGATCAGCACAGCAATCAGCACCGCTCGCCCGCAGGTGATGGGGGCATTGCTGCGCTACTTCCGCGACCTCGACGCGGCGGAGGAAGCATTCCAGGACGCCTGCCTGAGGGCACTGAACAACTGGCCGAAAAACGGTCCTCCGCGCGATCCGGCAGCCTGGCTGATCTTCGTCGGCCGCAACAGCGGCATCGATGCGGTGCGCAAGCGCGCCAAGCAGGCGCCGCTGCCGGAGGAGGACCAGATCTCCGATCTGGAGGATGCCGAGAGCGACGTCGCCGAGCGGCTGGACGGGGCGCATTATCGCGATGATATTTTGCGGCTGCTGTTCATCTGCTGCCATCCCGACCTGCCGGCCACACAGCAGATCGCGGTGGCGTTACGCATCGTCTCCGGCCTGACGGTCAAGCAGATCGCCCGCGCCTTCCTCGTCGGTGAAAGCGCAATGGAGCAGCGTATCACGCGCGCCAAGGCGCGTATCGCCGACGCCGGGGTGCCGTTCGAGACGCCGGGAGCGGTCGAGCGCTCCGAACGGCTCGCCGCCGTCGCCGCCATGGTCTACTTGATCTTCAACGAAGGCTATTCCAGCAACAGCGGCGAGGCTTCGGCGCGTGCGCCGCTTTGCGAAGAGGCGATCCGGCTGGCCCGGCTGCTGCTCAGGCTGTTCCAGACCGAGCCGGAGATCATGGGGCTGACGGCGCTGTTGCTGCTGCAGCATGCACGCTCGCCGGCTCGCTTCGAAGAGAACGGCGAGATCGTGCTGCTCGAAGACCAGGACCGCAGCCTGTGGAGCCGCAAGATGATCGATGAAGGCCTGGCGCTGGTCGATAAGGCCTTGCGCCATCGCAAGCCCGGTCCCTACCAGGTGCAAGCGGCGATCGCCGCACTGCATGCGCGGGCGGAAAAGCCCGAGGACACGGACTGGAACGAGATCGACCTGCTCTACGGCCTGCTCGAGCAGATGCAGCCGTCGCCGGTGGTGACGCTCAACCGCGCCGTCGCGGTCTCCAAGGTGCGTGGACCGGAAGCCGCACTCGCCATGATCGAGCCGCTGGAGGGAAGGCTTTCCGGCTATTTCCATTTCTTCGGCCTCAAGGGCGGACTGCTGATGCAGCTTGACCGCGGCGAGGAGGCGCGCGTCGCTTTCGACCGCGCCATCGCGCTTGCCAACACGGCCGCCGAGGCAGCGCATATCCGCATGCATATCGACCGGCTGATGAAAGAAAGCGCCGTGCCGGAAACCGCCAAGACGGCACACTGATTCGCTCTATCTGGCTGGTTCAACAGTCGGACGCCGGCTTGGACCATGCCGGGGTGGCGATTTCTCCCTGAAACGCGTAATGCCACGCCATGACAGCGCCTGGTATGCCGACCGGCAGGGAACCGGTATGGCGAAAAGTTTGGGCCGACGCCATATAAGCGACGGCATCTGAAAGGGATAAAAATGACGATTGCGATGGAAACGGCCGGGCTTCTGGCGAAACTGGGCGTTGCCGAGCGCGCGCTTACGGGCGGCGATCTTATCGTGCGCAGCCCGGTGACCGGCGAGCAGATCGCCGCGCTGAACACCATCTCGCCGGCCGATGCGGCAACGACCATCGACAATGCCCACAAAGCTTTCCTGGCGTGGCGGCAGGTGCCAGCTCCCAAGCGTGGAGAGCTGGTGCGGCTGCTCGGCGAGGAATTGCGCACACACAAGGCCGAGCTTGGCCGGTTGGTATCGATCGAGGTCGGCAAGATCCCGTCCGAGGGTCTTGGCGAAGTGCAGGAGATGATCGACATCTGCGATTTCGCCGTCGGTCTTTCCCGGCAATTGTACGGCCTGACCATCGCCACCGAGCGTCCCGGCCATCGCATGATGGAGACCTGGCATCCGCTCGGCGTCGTCGGCGTCATTTCGGCCTTCAACTTTCCGGTGGCGGTATGGTCGTGGAACGCGGCACTTGCGCTGGTCTGCGGCGACGCGGTGGTGTGGAAACCGTCCGAGAAGACGCCGCTGACGGCGCTCGCCTGCGAAGCGATTTTTGCACGCGCGGTAAAGCGTTTTGGCACGGACGCGCCGCAGGGCCTGGCGCCGGTGCTGATCGGTGATCGCGCCGTCGGCGAGATCCTGGTCGATCATCCCAGGGTGCCGCTGGTCTCGGCCACCGGCTCGACACGCATGGGCAGGGATGTCGGCCCACGGCTGGCGAAGCGCTTTGCCCGTGCGGTGCTGGAGCTCGGCGGCAACAATGCCGGCATCGTCTGCCCGACGGCCGATCTGGACATGGCGCTCCGCGCTATAGCCTTCGGCGCCATGGGCACGGCCGGCCAGCGCTGCACGACGCTCAGGCGCCTGTTCGTGCATGAGAGCGTCTATGACCAGCTCGTTCCGCGCCTGAAGAAGGCTTATGAGAGCGTCTCGGTCGGCAATCCGCTGGAGACAAGCGCTCTGGTTGGCCCGCTGATCGACAAGGCTGCCTACGAGAATATGCAGAAGGCGCTGGAGGAGGCGGCTTCGCATGGCGGTAAGATAACCGGCGGAATGCGGGTCGAGAACGGTCACCCCGAGGCCTACTATGTGCGTCCGGCGCTGGTCGAAATGCCGCGGCAGGTTTCGCCGGTGACGGAGGAAACCTTCGCGCCCATCCTCTATGTGATGAAATATTCGGACTTCGACATCGCGCTAGAAGAACACAATGCGGTGGGAGCGGGGCTGTCATCCTCGATCTTTACCCGCGACCTGCAGGAATCCGAGCGCTTTCTTAGCGTCGATGGATCGGACTGCGGCATCGCCAACGTCAATATAGGCACGTCAGGGGCCGAGATCGGCGGTGCCTTCGGTGGCGAGAAGGAAACCGGCGGCGGCCGCGAAAGCGGCTCCGATGCCTGGAAGGCCTATATGCGGCGCGCTACCAACACGGTGAATTATTCCAAGGCGCTGCCGCTTGCGCAGGGCGTGTCGTTCGACATCGATTGAAATGCCAGACCTTCGTCGCGGCGGCGCCAAGGCTGCCACGACGGCGGTCGGCTCGCCGTTCAGCTGGCTTGCGAAGTTACAACACAGTTGTCGAAGGCTGCATCGATGATGGCGAGCTTGACCGCCTGGGCGGTCATGTATTCCTGATAGAACTCGCTCGACACCCACATGACCGAGTGACCGCGCTGGCCCAACCAGCCGATGCTGCCGAGTTCCTCGGCATCGCGCAATTTGCGTGACAGGTGAGTGCGGGAAAGCTTGAGCCAGTTCGCGAAATCCCCGATTGAGACGACACCGGTCGGGATTCGGTCCAGGTCGGCATGATCGGGGTCGACGCCGGACATCAGCCAATCCATGACGATGCCGCCATTGTCGAGCCAGGTGAACAAGGAAAAAGTCTGTTTTGGCTGCCGCACGGCATGCGACGAAAGCAGTCCGTCGGCCACCAGTGGCTGCAGTTTGGCGAGTACGTCCGGTTGTGCGACGAATGCAGCCAGTCGACATCCACCATCCAGGCTGTCCAGCGTTTTCAGATGAGCCATGACCCAGCCGGCAACCGTCTCCAGAGTGCCCGCGGTCGGCTGAAACGGGCGGATGCGCCCATATTTAATCGGCAGATGCCGGATAAAACCGTAATGCAGCATCTCCTTCAGGAAGGCATCGGCGGTGTTGCGGCTGGCCACCGAATGCCGGCAGATGTCGTCCATGAACCGTGCGGACGTAAGTCCCTTGCGATGATCGTCCGGCTCTCGATTGAAATACAAGCCAAGGCCGATATGGGCCATCAGCCAACGCTGTTGCGTGGCGAATACGGAAGCCAGCCGCGGGTTCGCTTCATACGTCTGGAGAAGCGTCCGCGACTGAGCCTGGACATGGCGACGCAGTGCCGGATGGCTGGCAATGTCTTCAGAAACCAGCGCCATCCCCGCCGAGCCCAACCAAATTTGCAACTGGAAAATGCCGATCACAATTTCAGCCTTCGCGGGTCGTGTCCAGAGCCGACGCATTAGGATACGAGCTGAATCCCGCCGGCTAGTGGGCTGAATTCCGCGACTTGATCGCCGAGGCCACTGATTTCGCTGCAGAGGGCCAGCCCGCTCGAACCCACCAACGATGACTTCGCCTGTCCAGCCCGTGCTCCCGCCGATGGCGACGCGGAACCAACACAAGCTTTGCTCGTTGAAGAACGCTGATTGGACTGAGACAGTGAGGGACTACAAAATGGAGAATGGCCTTTTCGCCACGCCGCCTGCAGCTTTCCGGCAAACAGAGTCGGTCTGGCCACGGGCGCTCAAGTGGCTGTTGCGCCGAGTGCGCAGCGCCTCCGACAGCTCGGGAACCATGTTGAAGCCAATCCTTTCCGAACCCGAGGACGATAGCGGGCCCACTCCGCCTCGACGTGCTTGAGGCTGACCGCGCTGCGATCTTGACGTCAAAATGACCGCTCACATATCCTTTTAGGGCCGCGCAGCAGCCGACAACCATGACCGCTTCGAAGGCCTGCCACGGCGGCGTGTCCGCCTGATGCAGCAGGCGAGAGCGGTAGTGGCACGCCGCGGCGGGAACCATCGGGCGTGCTTGGCTATTAGATACAGGCGGCTGCTGGTCTGCCGGGCCAGGAGCCATTGCTATGATCATCGATCCTCCACCGGAAAGCGCCATCCCGGCATCCGTTCCGTCGGTCGACCCAAAAGCCGCCCCGACGCTTCGCAATGCCGAAGCGGAGGTCTTTTATATCGAAGCGATCCGCGAACTTGTCGCGACCGGCATCCCCTTTCTCGTCGCCGGCACCTATGCCGTAAGCGCCTATACCGGGATCATCCGTCAGACCAAGGATCTCGACATTTTCTGCAAGGCCGGCGACTGCCCGCGCATCCTCGCCCATTTTAAGCAGATCGGCTACGCCGTCGTGGTCGAGGACGACCGGTGGCTCGGCAAAGTGTTCAAGGGCACCCATTTTTTCGACGTCATTTTCGCCTCGATGAACGGCACAATGCCTGTCGACGACCAGTGGCTGGAGCACGCCCGTCAGGGCGAATTGCTGGGCAGCCAGGTGCGGATCATCGGGCCCACCGAGCTTATCTGGTCCAAAAGTTTCATCCAGGACCGCGGTCGCCACGATGGTGCCGACGTCGCGCACACCATCCTCAAGGCCCACGACCAGATCGACTGGCAAAGGCTGCTTTCCTACATGGAAGTTCATTGGGAAGTTCTGCTGATGCATCTCTTGAACTTCCGATGGATCTATCCGACGGAGCGGGGCCGCGTGCCCGCCTGGCTGCTCGACGAGCTGCTTGACCGGCTGGCCAAGCAGCGCGAATTGCCACCTTCCCGGATGAAAATCTGCCGTGGGCGCATGCTTTCACGAACTGACTATGAGATCGACGTCAACGACTGGGGTTTTGCCGACGTCGGCGGTGAAGGAGAACATAGCAATGGCTGACGAGCTCGAAACTGCTTCGCCGAAGGCGGAAAACGGCAGCGCACTCAAAGTCGCCGCCATTGGCGATCTGCATGTCGGCAAGGAGGACCAGGCCTCGTACCGCGATCTTTTCGGCGAGATGTCGCGTGCAGCCCAGGTTCTCGTGCTGACCGGCGACCTTACCAACCTCGGCAAGCCTCGGGAGGCCGAAATCCTTGCCGAGGAACTGCGTGCCTGCACGATCCCGGTCGTCGCCGTACTTGGCAACCACGACTATGAGTCAGGCGCCGTCGAGCAGGTCACCGACATTCTGCGCCAGGCGGGCGTTCACCTGCTCGACGGCGAGGCGACGGAGATTCACGAGGTCGGGTTCGTCGGGGTCAAGGGTTTCGTTGGCGGTTTTGGATCGCGCATGCTCGGCTCCTTCGGCGAACCGGCGATCAAGTCAATGGTGGCGGAAAGCGTGAACGAAGCGATGCGGCTTGAAAACGCAATGCGGCAGGTCCGCGCCAAACGCACGCTTGTCGTTCTGCACTACGCGCCTGTCGTCGAGACGGTCGAAGGCGAGCCGCTGGAGATCTTCCCGTTTCTCGGTTCGTCACGCCTGGCCGAGACAATAGACCGGTTCCAGGTCAGCGCGGTGGTGCATGGCCATGCGCATCGCGGCGCCTACGAGGGCCGCACACCGGGCGGGGCGTCGGTCTATAACGTTGCCATGCATGTCGCCAAGCCGACCGGCCGCCCCTACGCTGTGCTCGAAATCTGATAGGCTAGATGTTGAACGCCCGCTTCGGCGGAATATCGTTTTCATCCGGATTGGGAATGGGGTCCTCGTCGGGGAGCCTGTCGGGGTCCGGCTCACGCACGGGCTTGGGATCGGGGATGGGAGGCGGCGGCACCGGGGTCGGCATTGGCTCGGGTGTGGGAATAGTGGCCATCGTGATCATCTCCTCTTGGCGCAGAACAACGCAATGGGTCAGCTGGTTCCCGCCTTCTGGTCAGCCCATCTCCGGATTCGCCTGTCTGCTGCCCGACTTGCTTGATCGCAGCAGCAGAGCAAGCGGAACGAGCAGGGCGGTTGCCACCGCGCAGTAGCGGAAGACATCGACATAGGCGAGCAGCGTGGCCTGGCGGGCGATCAACTGGCCAAGCCAGCCGATCGCCTGCTGCTTCGCCTCGACCATCGGCGAACCCTGGGCGACGAAATGCTCGGTCGCCTGCCGAAGCGCCTGCTGATAGGCGGGCGACGACTGCACGGTGTGGCCGACCAGATTCGATTGATGGATCTGGGAGCTTTGCGCAATGACGGTGTTGGACAGCGAGACGCCGATGCTGCCGCCGATATTGCGTGCAACGTTGATCAGCGCCGATGCCTGGTTGGTCTTCTGCGGGGGCAGGCCGACATAGGCCGCGGTCGAGATGGGAATGAACAGGAACGGCAGCCCGACCATCAGGAAAACACGGGCAAAGGCAAAGAAGCGGAAGCTGGCGTCCGGGGTGAGCGAGGTCATATGCCAGAGGGCCACTGCGACCACCGACATGCCCATCATGATCAGGTATTTGGGCTGCACGATGCTGCCTACAAATCCGGACACCGGCATCAAGATCAGCATGGCGATGCCGCCCGGCATCATCGAAAGGCCCGAGAGCGTCGCGGTATAGGCAAATGTCGTCTGCTGCAGCTGCGGCACGATCTGGGTGGTACTGAACAGGATAGCACCGACCGCCATCATGACCAGGAAGGCCGTGCCGAACTGGCGCGTGAACAATAGGCGCATGTCGACGACCGGATCGCTACGACTGAGTTCCCATGGAATAAGCAGCAGGAACGCGATCGCCGAAATCACTGCGAAAGTGGTGATGAAATCCGAGGCGAACCAATCGTAGCGCTGGCCCCGGTCGAGAAAAATCTCCAGGCACCCCAAGGCAATCGCCACCAGGACGAACCCGATCCCGTCGATCTTCAGGCCGCCCTTCAGCCGTTCCTTGCGTTCGCGTTCGAGTACGTCCGGTTCGACCAACAGCCATTGCACCAGGGCCAGCGACAGGATGCCGAACGGCACGTTGATGAAGAAGATCCAGTGCCAGGAGAAATGGTCCGTCAGCCAGCCGCCGATCGTCGGCCCGACCGTCGGTGCGACGATGACGGCAATGCCGTAAAGCGCGAAGGCCTGCGAGCGCTTTTCAGGCGGAAAGGTGTCGGCAAGGATCGATTGCTCGCTTGGCGCCATGCCGCCGCCGCCGAGGCCCTGAAGGACCCTGAACAGGATGAGCAGTTCCAGGTTGGGCGCCAGTCCGCACAGCAGCGACGCGACGGTGAAGGTCGCCACGCAGAGCATGTAGTAGCGCTTTCGGCCGATGACGCTTGCCAGCCAGCCGCTGACCGGAATGATCACCGAGTTGGCAACGAGATAGGTGGTAATCACCCAGGTGCTTTCATCCATTCCGGCCGCCAGGCTGCCGGCGATGTTGCGCAGGGCGACATTGGCGATCGAGGTGTCCAGCACCAGCATGAAAGTGGCGATGGAGACGACGACGGCGATGAGCCACGGATTGTGTGTCCCGGCGGCGGATCGGCTTTCGCCCTGATTTCTGGTGGTTTCGCCGTTCATCGCACCTTGACCGTCGGCACCACCGACAGGCCTGGCCCGAGAAGCACATCCGGCGGCTTGTCGAAGACGATCTTGACCGGCACGCGCTGCACCACCTTGACGTAATTGCCGGTGGCATTTTCGGCCGGCAGGAGGCTGAAGGCGGTGCCGCTGCCGGCCTGGATACTGTCGACGCGGCCATGGAAGGACTTGTCCGGGTAGGCGTCGATGTCGATGTCGACCGGCTGTCCCTGCCGCATCAGATCGAGCTGCGTCTCCTTGAAATTGGCCTTCACCCAGACCTCGTCGGGAACGAACATCATCAATACCTGGCCGGGTTGGGCGTAGGTGCCCTTAGCGGCGGAAATGCTCGTTGCGCGCCCGGCTGCGGGTGCTGTGATAGTCGTGCGCGACAGCGTCGTGCGGGCTTGCTCCTGGCTGGCCTTTGCCTGCTCGAGCTGCGCCTCGGCGCTCCTGGCCTGTGCCTGCAAGACCGAAACCTGGCTTTTTGCGGAGGCGACATTGGCCTCGGCGCTGTCCAGCGCGGCCTGGTCCTGACGCAGCGTCGATGCCGCCTGCTGCGCCTGCTGCTGCGTTGCCGTGCCCCTGGCCAGGAGTTCGCGATTGCGTTGATCCTCGGCCTTGGCGAAATCCAGCGCTGCCTTGGCCTGTGCAACCTGCCTCTGGGCAGCGTTTACCTTTGCGTTTTGAGCCTCGATCTGGGCGGCGACATTGACGATTTCGGCCTCGGCCGCGGTGACGCCGGCGTCGGCCTGCTTCAGGTTTGCCTGATAGTCGCTGTCGTCGACACGCAGGAGGACATCGCCCGCCTGTACATGCTGATTGTCGGTAACCGCCAGCTCGGTAAGGCGGCCGGCTATTTGCGCACCGATCGTCACTGTGCGCGCATCTATGAAGGCGTCGTCGGTCGATTCGTACTGGCGAGCGTTCAGCCACCAGATCGCGATACCTGCCGCGACGAGCAACAGCGCAAGCGCGATGGCTGCGGCCGCATAGGGATGGCGCCTGGGAAAGCCGAGCAGACCGGCCTTTCGTTGCGAGGCATTCCCGTCGGGTTTTTCCTGCCGGGGCTCTGCCGATCGCTCACGAGATTCTCGAACTGGGGCCGGTTGCTCCCGGGTTTCATTTACAGGCTCGACGTCTTGTTCGACGCGTTGAGGCTTCGTGTCCAACGGAATTGCTTTCAAGACTGATATTGCAGCCGCCGAAGCGGACGCAAAGCCAAACGGCAAGCTTCCGCAAAAGTTCCTGTCCGGAAACGGGTTCGGTTAACGGGTCGACATCGAACACAGGCGGGGGCGCGTCGGAATTCGAGCGCCGCTTCACCGGGCAGGTGATCCGTACGCCTCATGTTGCGACGGTCCGGCCTTGTCAGCGCTCCATGGCGCGATAATTGCTCATGTAGGCGTGGGCGAATTCACCTGTCGACAGGAGCCGACCATGAAACATCAAACACTCGACCAACTGCAGGCCGTCGCGGAAGTTGAGTCCTTCGCGGCGTATCCGGCGATGACTCGAACCCAGCGGATTGAACGTTGGGCGGAACTTCTCGAACAAAACCCGACGCGATGCCTTGGGGCGCTTCCAGGCACCGAATATATGAACAGGGAAGCGCGTGACAGATCGCGTGGCGCTGGGACGCCGCTCACTGTCGCCTTCGAGGATCCGGTTCTGCGTGCCATGGGTCTCAGCGATGATACCTATGGTGAGGCAAAGCGCTTCTTCGAACTGAGCGACCGGCAGTTGCACCAAATCGTCTGCCATTGCCATGTCGGCGCTACGATGCAAGCGAGATGGGCCGCTGCCAGGGTGCGCGGGATAGTTCGCGGCAACAGATTTGTTGCCTGGATGAAGGGCTTGATCGTGCATTGAGGCGGTACGAGGAACGGCGGAACACGCGTTCTTTCCGCGCCGTGGAGAGCGCTTCCGAACTTGGAAGGGCTCGTGCCCCGTCGGGCCGCGCAGATTGTGAAACTCCTCGACGCTTGGCTGCGCCTTGTCGCGGCCATGCGTCCGTCTTTGATGTGAGAATTTGAGCTGGCCCGCCGCAGGTGAGGGCCTTCGTCTGACCGGCGGTCGAGCGCCGTCCAGGCCTGCCTGCGCGGCTACTAACGACGAATGATCCTGCGATCGGGGAAGATCCTGCGACCTGGCTAAACTAGCGATCGATTTCTCCGAACACGATGTCGAGCGAGCCGATGATCGCGGCAACATCGGCGATCATATGGCCTCGGGACAGGAAATCCATCGCTTGCAGGTGGGCGAAGGAAGGTGCGCGGATCTTGCATCGGTAGGGAACGTTGCCCCCGTCCGACACGAGGTAGACGCCGAATTCACCCTTCGGCGCCTCGACGGCGGCATAGACTTCGCCGCTCGGCACGCGAATGCCTTCGGTATAAAGTTTGAAGTGGTGGATCGTCGCTTCCATCGAGCGCTTCATCGTGGCACGCGGCGGCGGCGTGATCTTGCGGTTCGGGATCGCGACCGGTCCCTGGCCTTCGGGTGAGCGCAACTTTTCCAGACATTGCCGCATGATCCGGACCGACTGGCGCATTTCCTCCATGCGGACGAGATAGCGGTCGTAGCAGTCGCCATGCTTGCCGACCGGGATATCGAAATCCATCTCCGAATAGCATTCGTATGGCTGCGCCTTGCGCAGGTCCCAGGACGCGCCCGATCCGCGCACCATCACGCCGGAAAAGCCCCAGGCCCAGGCATCGTCGAGGCCGATCACGCCGACATCGACATTGCGCTGCTTGAAAATGCGGTTCTCGGTCAACAGCTCTTCGAGATTGTCGCAGACCTTGAGGAACGGATCGCAGAACTTCCAGATGTCGTCGAGGAGTTCCGGCGGCAGATCCTGATGCACGCCGCCGACCCTGAAATAATTCGCGTGCATGCGGGCGCCGGACGCGCGCTCATAAAAGACCATCAGCTTCTCGCGCTCGGCGAAACCCCAGAGCGGCGGCGTCAGCGCGCCGATGTCCATGGCTTGCGTGGTGACGTTGAGGAGGTGCGATAACAGCCGGCCTACTTCGCAGAAAAGCACGCGGATGAGCTGTCCGCGTTTCGGAACCGATATTTCGAGGAGCTTCTCGGCGGCGAGACAGAATGCATGCTCCTGGTTCATCGGCGCGACGTAGTCGAGCCGGTCGAAATAGGGCAAGGCCTGCAGGTAGTTCTTGTACTCGATGAGCTTTTCGGTGCCGCGATGCAGCAGGCCGATGTGGGGATCGGCGCGTTCCACGATCTCGCCGTCGAGTTCGAGCACCAGCCGCAGGACACCGTGAGCGGAGGGATGTTGTGGCCCGAAATTGATGGTGAAGTTGCGAACTGCAGCCTCGGCCATGACAGTCCTCCGCGATCGGGCGGCCTTCGTTTCCGTGCCGGAGCCGGCTTGTCCGCTTTCAGCCGCTCACGTCGTCGTCTGGATGATCAGCGTCAGCGTGCCGTCGCCGTCGATATTGGCTGCGACGACCTGCGTGGAATTAAGCCCGTTCGCCGCCAGCGCCGATGCCGCCTGCGGCGATGCGTCGATCGAACTTTGCAGGATGCGCAAATCCTCGGCGCTGGTCTGGGTGACGACGGCCTCCGCCTGTGCCTTGATGTCAGGAGGCAGATCCTCCATCGCCACGATTGTCACTGCAGTGAAATTCTGGGCGGAGAAGGCTTGGTCAGGTGTAGTCTGGTCGGGAGTGGTCCCTTCGGGCGTGGCTTGCTCCGGCAGGGTTTGCGGGGCCGTCGGCGGGACAGGAGCAAGCTCTGGTCCCACGGATTGCGCATAGACCGGCGAGGCAAGGGCCAGTGCCGAAAGTGTGGCAATTGTCGTCGATAGGCGCATGGCCGTTCCTTCCGTTTGCTCAGCGGACGATCAATTCGGTGACGACAAAACCATCGTGTCGAAATATGGTTCCGTGACCGAGGTGATGTCTTGCCGAAAGCCGTGATTGTCGCGGAAAGCAGGGCGCGAAATCCGGCGTTGCCTGTCTCAGGCAGCGGTGTGGCTGCGATCGGGCTGCGGCCAGCGCTGCAACGCCTCACGGCCCTGAGCGGTCAGTTCGTAGATCCCGCGATCGGTGCGCGCGAACCAGCGATACACATTGTGCAGCAGGATCTTAGGCGCGTTCGGCAGGTTGGGCTTCAAGTCACGCGGCCGCTTTGGGCCGTCGGCGAGGGCTGCGGCGCATGCCAGCGCCTGCTGGCGATAAGCGGTCATGATCGGCGCACGCGAGCCGCCGCCGGCGACAGGATCGCCCTGCCGACGCCGATGTTCGTCAATTAGCTTCGAGCGGCGCCGGGGATCGCGACGCGGAGCCAATGCCGTCGGGCTGAGCAGCACCTGAACCTCGCCGTTCGGTCGCACGCCAAGCAGGCCAAAGCCGAGCCGACGGCAGAGATTGCGGTATCTCACATCGCTCTCACGGCCCTTGCCACGGGCCGACATGCATGCCGCTAGCCAGACCTCGTCGCTCGCCGCCATACGGTCGATGCCCTGGAGGATGAGCTCGAGATTGAACTTCAGCTTCAGCTCGCAGATGACGACGATCGGTGGAGAGTCGGCACTCAGCGCCAGCAGATCGCAGCCGCCGATCTCGCCCTTGACTATAAATCCCAGGCCTTCGAGGAAGGCCTTGACCGGGTTGTAGAGTGACGTTTCGAGCATGGGCCTTTGTCGGCTGCGAATCATCCCGCCGATCGGCGGTTCAGCGCGATTATCGCTCCTTGCCGTTGAACAGGAGGTAAACGACGGCCGAGCAAGCGGTCAGAGCCGTGCCATGGCCGCTTGCCAATTTGGTATGCTGGTATAATGTGTACCTAAGGTAGCATGCTCCGCGTAGCTGCGCTGTGCTGGACATCCGGGCGCCCGAGACATCGTCCATGGCATCGTCATTTGAGCGGCAGCTCCCCTGCGTTCTCTAATCCGCCAACCGGCGGCAATGTGCACACTAGTCAATGGGATGACGATCGGCAGGGCCGTCGTTGGAATTCAGGAGTAACGGACACATGACAACGATTGCGCTGTTTGGTGCGGGCGGCAAAATGGGTTACCGTCTGTCGACCAATTTTCGCGGATCTCCCTATACGATACGCCATGTCGAGGTCAGCGACGCCGGCCGCGAGCGGCTTAAGTCGGGCCTCGGCATCGATGCCGTCAGCGCCGATGAGGCGCTTGATGGCGCCGATGTGGTGATCCTGGCGGTTCCGGACACGCATATCGGCAAGGTCGCGGCGAGTATCGAGAGCAAGCTTGCGTCAGGCACCATGGTCGTCGTGCTCGACGCCGCAGCACCTTTCGCCGGCCACCTGCCGAAGCGGCCGGACCTGACCTATTTCGTCACCCACCCCTGCCATCCGCCGATCTTCAACGACGAGACCGACATGGCGGCCAAGAAGGACTATTTCGGCGGCGTCAAGGCCAAGCAGCATATGGTCAGCGCCTTGATGCAGGGACCGGAGGAGGATTTCGCCAAGGGTGAGGCGATCGCAAAAATCATCTGGGCGCCGGTCATGCGCTCGCATCGCGTCACGGTCGATCAGATGGCGCTGCTCGAGCCCGGCCTTTCGGAAACGGTATGCGCTTCGCTGCTCGTCGTCATGAAGGAGGCCGTTGACGAGGTGGTGGCGCGCGGGGTCGACAAGCAGGCGGCGCTCGACTTCCTGCTTGGCCATATGAACGTGCTTGGCGCCGTCATCTTCGGCGAGACCAAAGGCGTGTTCTCCGACGCCTGCAACAAGGCGATAGAGTTCGGCAAGCCGGTGCTGATGCGCGACGACTGGAAGCGGGTGTTCGAGCCGGAGGAGATTGCCGCGAGCATTCAGCGCATCACTTGAGGGCAGCGACGCGTTCTCCGGAACATGTCACCTGAAATTGTCATTGACTCATTATACCAGTTGGCTTAGCTGTTCGATGGATCGGACCGTCAAGCTTCGCAGCAGGATCAGGCGCTGGATGAGTGGAGGATAGGGGGAGCGATCCGTCGAGGTGAAGCCGGCCAAGGGCTTGTGAATCTGACGCGACCCGCCGCCTACGGCCGGCTAACGAAATCGAATGCATATAGCCTTGGGATAAGGCACGGATTTTCAACGGGAGGAATACATGAAACTGACACGCAGAATGACGCTTGCGGCTTTTGCCGGCATGCTGGCGCTTGGCACCGCCGCACCCGCCTATGCGGCGGATTTGATCGCCATCATCACGCCCTCGCATGACAATCCGTTCTTCAAGGCGGAAGCTGTCGGCGCGGAGGCCAAGGCCAAGGAACTCGGTTACGAGGCGTTGGTGCTCGTCCATGACGACGACGCCAACAAGCAGTCCGAATTGATCGACACGGCGATTGGCCGCGGCGCCAAGGCGATCATCCTCGACAATGCCGGCGCCGACGCGACTGTCGCCGCGGTGCAGAAGGCCAAGGACGCGGGCGTTCCTTCCTTCCTGATCGATCGCGAGATCAATGCCACCGGCGTTGCCGTCGCGCAGATCGTCTCCAACAATTATCAGGGCGCCCAGCTCGGCGCACAGGAATTCGTCAAGCTGATGGGCGAGAAGGGTAATTTCGTCGAGCTCGTCGGCAAGGAATCCGACACCAATGCCGGCATCCGCTCCAAGGGTTACCACGACGTCATCGACGACTATCCGGACCTGAAGATGGTGGCGCAGCAGTCGGCCAATTGGAGCCAGACCGAGGCCTATTCAAAGATGGAATCGATCCTCCAGGCCAATCCCGATATCAAGGGCGTGATCTCCGGCAACGACACGATGGCGATGGGCGCTTATGCGGCACTTGCCGCTGCCGGCCGCAAGGACGTCATCGTCGTCGGCTTCGACGGGTCGAACGACGTGCGCGACTCGATCACCTCCGGCGGCATCAAGGCGACAGTCCTGCAGCCGGCCTTCGCGCAGGCGCAGATGGCGGTCGAGCAGGCCAACGACTTCATCAAGAACAAGAAGTCTCCGGCCGAGGAAAAGCAGCTGATGGACTGCGTCCTGGTCAATGGCGACAATGCCGCCAAGCTGGAGACGTTCGCGCTCACCAACTGAGCCGGCGTAACATCAAGCAGCAAGGGACGAGCCTCCGGTTCGTCCCTTGCTTCCATTTCGCCCTTGCTTCCATTTCTTTGGGTGCTCCTGACTGCCATGCCGAACGAGCCGACATGTTCAACACGCTGACCCGGCCGATCCTTGTCGCGTCGTTCCTTGCAGCTATAGTCAGCCTGACCGGCTGCAAGATCCTGCCGACGCCGTCGGCGGAAAACGGCGGCACTGGCTCCGCATTCAATCCCGACAAGATGGTCGAGGACATCTGGGCGGCGAAAGTCATACCCTATCTGCAGCAGAAGGCCGGGCCGTTTGCCGACGTTCACACCTTGGCCAAGACCGATCCCGCCGCTGCCGGCGCCAAATACGGCAACCCGAAGAAGCAGGCGAATTCGCCATGGACCTTCGCCGTTCGGCTCGAGGGCAAGGTCGTGGCAGCCAATACACAGTCACGCGCGGCGACGATGGACATCGATGCCGACGGCGACGGCAAGGCGGACGCGCGGGTGCAGATCGGACCCGCCATGCGCGGAACCGCGCTGCGCGACAGCCTCGACTTCATCCAGTTCAACGATTTCACCAACCAGATCGACTTCGCCCAGTTCGGCAAGGCTTTCAACGCCTATGCCGACAAGACCGTGCTTTCCAAGCTGCCGCGCGAGGCACTCGAGGGCCGCAGCGTCGAGGTACTTGGCGCCTATACGCCGGGCAGTGGCCAGGACCTGCCTCTGGTGACGCCGGCGGAGGCAAAGATCGGGCCGAAGCCATGACCGGCGATCAAGATGTCATCCTGAAGCTGGAGGACGTCTCGAAAGTCTATTCCGGCACCGTCGCGGTCAAGCGGGCGAATTTCGAGGTGCGCAAAGGCGCGGTCAACGTGCTGGTCGGCGAAAACGGAGCCGGCAAATCGACGCTGATGAAGATCATCGCCGGCGTCGAGCAACCGACGCTCGGGCGCATCCTTCTGGACGGCGAGGAGGTTTCATTCTCGTCTTCCGGTGATGCCGTGAGCCGCGGCATCGGCATGGTTTTCCAGGAGCTGAATCTGTTCGGCAATCTGACTGTCGCCGAAAATATTTTCGCCACCCGCGAGATCACCAACCGCTTCCGCAAGATCGACCGCAAGGAGCAGGAGCGCCGCGCGGCGGAGTTCCTTGAACGCCTGGAAGCCGGCATCCGGCCCGACATGCTGGTCGAGGATCTGCGCATCGGCCAGCAGCAGCTGGTCGAGATCGCCAAGGCGGTTTCGCTCGATGCGCGCATCCTGATCATGGATGAACCGACCTCGGCGCTCAGCGCGGCGGAAGTCGAGATCCTGTTCAAGGTGATTGCCGACCTCAAGGCACGCGGCGTGGCAATCGTCTACATCTCGCACCGGCTCGAGGAACTGATCCGCATCGGCGACACCATCACGGTGCTGCGCGACGGGCGCATCACCGGCCAGGCGGAGATGAAAGACGTCGACACCCAGTGGATCGTGCGGCAGATGATCGGCTCGGACGCCAAGGACTTCGCCAAGGCCGACGGCCATGTGCCGGGCGAGGAAATATTCCGCGCCGAGGACATCTGCCTGCCGCGCGTCACCGGCGGGCTTGCGGTCGATCACGTCTCGCTATCGCTACGCACCGGCGAAATCCTCGGCATCTATGGCCTGATGGGCGCCGGACGCAGCGAGCTGTTCGACTGCATCATGGGCCGCCACGGCCATTCGACGGGCGCGATATTCATTGCCGGCAAAAAAGTGCACGAGCGCGACACGACGCGGCGCATCCGGCGCGGCCTGGCGCTGATCCCCGAAGACCGCCAGCGCGAAGGGCTGGTGTCGATCCTCTCCGTCGCCAGCAATCTGACGCTGGCCAGCCTGTCGCGGTTCGTGCGCCTGTTCCACATTCGTGGTGCCGCCGAACGACAGGCGGTGACCCAGACGGTGCGCGAACTGGCCATCAAGGTCGCCGATCCGGCGCAGGAAGTCTCGTCGCTGTCAGGCGGCAACCAGCAGAAGGTGGTGATCGGCAAGGCGCTGCTCACCGGCCCGAAGGTGCTGTTGATGGACGAGCCCAGCCGCGGCATCGACGTCGGCGCCAAGGCCGACGTGTTCCGCACCATGCGCAAGCTGTCGCGCGACGGCCTGGGGATTCTGTTTGCCACCTCCGATCTCGACGAAGTGATGGCGTTGTCCGACCGTATCGCAGTGATGAGCAATGGAAAATTGACCGGCATGTTCGATCGCGCAGAGGCGACGGAGGCCGCGCTCGTCGCTGCCTCGGCCTTCGGCCACGGACCGGTCCCGCACGGAGAGCAAGGCGCATGACTGACATCCCAGCCAAGGCGGCGGTCAACTCCATGTCGGGCGGCTCGGTCCTGCTGACGCTGATGAAGGCGAGGACGTTCATCGCGCTGATCGCCGTGCTGTTATTCTTCTCGATAGCCGCCCCCAATTTCCTATCGGCCGCCAATCTTATCCTGATGTCGAAGCACGTGGCGCTGAACGCATTCCTCGCAATGGGCATGACCTTCGTCATCATCACCGGCGGCATCGACCTGTCGGTCGGCTCGATCGTCGGCCTGTGCGGCATGGTGGCCGGCTACCTCGTGCTCAACGGCATCGACCTGCAGGTCGGCTACACCATCTATTTCAACGTCTTCGAGATCGCGCTGATCACGCTTGCCGTCGGCATATTGATCGGCGCCGTCAATGGCTTGCTGATCACCAGGCTTAACGTTGCGCCTTTCATTGCCACGCTCGGCGTGCTCTATGTCGCACGCGGCCTGGCGCTGCTGTCGTCGGACGGCCGTACTTTCCCCAATCTCGTCGGCAAGCCGGAGCTCGGCACCACCGGATTCGGCTTTCTCGGCGCCGGCCGGTTGCTCGGCCTGCCGGTCGCGCTCTGGATTCTGCTCGTCGTTGCGCTAGGGGCGGCCTATCTCGCCAAATACACCCCGCTCGGCCGCCACATCTTCGCGGTCGGCGGCAACGAACGGGCGGCGCGGATTTCGGGCGTCCGCGTCAATATGGTGAAGATGTTCGTCTACATGTTCTCCGGCTTCTGCGCGGCGATCGTCGGGCTGATCATCTCGTCCGAGCTGATGGCGTCGCATCCGGCGACCGGCGAGAGCTTCGAGCTGAACGCCATTGCCGCGGCGGTGCTCGGCGGCACCTCGATGTCGGGCGGTCGCGGTACCATCGGCGGTACCATTGTCGGCGCCTTCGTCATCGGCATCCTTTCGGACGGGCTGGTGATGATGGGAGTGAGCTCGTTCTGGCAGATGGTGATCAAGGGCCTCGTCATCATCGTCGCCGTCGTCGTCGACCAGGCACAGCGCCGGCTGCAGAGCCGTGTCACGCTGATGCAGATGGCAAAGGCCGGCTGACATGGCGGAACTGCGTGGAGCGCTGATCGGCTGCGGCTTCTTTGCCGTCAACCAGTTGCATGCCTGGCGCGACATAGAGGGCGCCTCGATCGCCGCCATCTGCGACCGTGATCCGGACCGGCTGCGGATCGTCGGCGACCAGTTCGGGGTCGCGCGGCGCTATACCGACGCGGCAGCGCTGTTTGCCGGCGAAAGGCTGGATTTCGTCGACATCGCCACCACCGCACCAAGCCACAGAATGCTCGTGGAGATGGCGGCGCAGCACGGCGTTCCGGCAATCTGCCAAAAACCGTTTGCGCCGACGCTTGCCGACGCCAAGGCGATGGTAAAGGCCTGTGCTGACGCCGGCGTGCCGCTGATGGTGCATGAGAATTTTCGCTGGCAGTCGCCGATCCAGGCGGTGCGTACCGTGCTCGACAGCGGCGAAATCGGCCCCCCCTTTTTCGGACGGATCTCGTTCCGCTCTGCCTATGACGTGTTTTCTGGCCAGCCTTATCTGGCGACGGGAAAGCGCTTCATCATCGAGGATCTGGGTATCCACATCCTCGACATCGCCCGCTTCCTGCTGGGCGACGTCTCGACCGTCACTGCGCGAACGGCGCGCATCAATCCCGGCATTGCCGGCGAGGACGTTGCGACGATGCTGATGGACCACACGAGCGGCGCCACTTCCGTGGTCGACTGCAGCTACGCGAGCAAGCTCGCTACCGAGCCGTTTCCGGAGACGCTGATCGAGATCGACGGCAGCGACGGCACGATCCGGCTGGCGCAGGGCTACCGGCTCACCGTCACCGGCAGGAGCGGGACAGCCGTGAGCGACGTCTCGCCACCGCTGCTGGCCTGGGCATCACGGCCGTGGCACAACATCCAGGAAAGCGTCGTCGCCATTCAAAAGCACTGGGTCGATTGCCTGACCAACGGAACCGAGCCCGCGACCTCGGGCGCGGACAACCTCAAGACATTAGCGCTGGTCGAGGCAGCCTATGCCGGCGCCGCAAGCCGGGAGCCGGTGCAACTCGACGCCTTGCTGAAATGACAGCCGACGCCTTCCTCCTCTACGGCACACGTGCCGTTGAAGCCGAACCGGTCAGGCTGCGCGCCGGCGCGCTGACGGCGGACTTCGTCAACGGCAATCTGCGCAGCATCCGCCACGGCGACACCGAAGTTCTGCGTGCCATCGCCTACATCGTCAGGGATCGCGACTGGGGCACCTACGAGCCGACGCTCACCGATTTAATCATCGACCAGGGCGATGACGCTTTCTTCGTCAGCTATTCGGCAGGTTGTTTCGGACCAGAGGGAAGCCGGCTCGACTTCCGTGCGACCATCAAGGGCTCGGCTGATGGCCAGCTGATCTTCGACGTGAGCGCTCTTCCCGACAACGATTTCGAGACCAATCGCTGCGGCTTCTGCATCCTGCATCCGATTGCCGGCCTGGCCGGCAGCCCGGTCACAGTCGAGCATACCGATGGCAGCGTGGTCGCGACGCGGCTTCCAGAGCTGATCGATGCCTGGCAGCCTTTCAAGGATCTGCGGGCGATCACCCATGAGGTCCGGCCGGGCGTCACCGCCGAATGCCGTATGCAAGGCGATACTTTCGAGATGGAGGACCAGCGCAACTGGTCGGATGCCTCCTACAAGACCTATGTCCGGCCGCTCGCGCTGCCATGGCCCTATGTGCTGCCCGCCGGCAAGACCTTCCGCCAGACCATCAGCTTGCGGATAGAGGGTCGCGGGAAACTGCCGGCGGCTGCGGCAACCGTCGAACCAATTCGCGTCACGCTCGGCAAAGCCGGACCGGCGCTGCCGGATATCGGCGTGATCGTCTATCCGGATGAGGTCGAGGCGGCGCTGGGCAAGCTGCCGATGCTGTCCGAGCTTGGTCCGCAGCAATTGATGTTCCATTACGACCCGACGCGTGGCCATGGGCTCGACGCCTTGCGGGCTTACGCCCAGCTCGCCGCCGCCTATCCGGTCCGGACAACGCTCGAATGTGTCATTGCCGGCGACGGCGATCTCGACGCCGAGCTTTCAGGCGTCGCCGACATGGTGCGCCAGGCCGGGCTCAAGCTTTCGGCCATTGCCGTCTCGCCCTCGGTCGACCGGCAGTCGACGCCGCCGGGCAGCGCATGGCCGCAATGCCCACCGCTCGAAGACGTCTATGCCGCGGCGCGGCGCGCCTTTCCCGACACCAGCCTCGGTGGCGGCATGTTCAGTTATTTCACCGAACTCAATCGCAAGCGTGTGCCGGCTGACCCGCTCGATTTCGTCACGCATTGCACCTGCCCGATCGTGCACGCCGCCGACGATCTCAGCGTCATGCAATCGCTGGGGGCACTGCCTTTCATCACGGCGTCAGTACGAACGATCTTCGGAACAATACCTTATCGGATCGGGCCGTCGACCATTGCCATGCGCCAGAACCCTTATGGCGGCGCGACCAAGGCCAATCCCGACAATCAGCGCATTGCCATGGCCGACCGCGACCCTCGCCATGCCGGGCTGTTCGGGGCCGCGTGGACGATCGGCTATGCCGCGCGCGTTGCGCCGGCCGGGCTCGAAATGCTCACGCTCTGCAGCTTCACCGGACCGTTCGGCGTACTGGCCTCGTCGGGCGAACCTGTCGAAGAAGGTGCACCCCGGCCGATTTTCCACGCGGTGAAAGGACTTTGCGATCTGGCCGGCCATGCGCATGTGGCGGCGACAACGACCGATGAGACGCGGGTGCTGGCACTGGCCGGCCGCTCCCAGACAGGCAAGATCATCGTCTGGCTGGCGAACCTTACCTCGGACGACGTTCCAGTCGATGTTTCCGGGCTCGGCTCCGATCGGGGTCCTCTGAAGATCTGGGATGGACGAATATCGCGCAAGATTCCGCGAGATACGTCGGTCCGGGACCATCTTGTGATGACACCCTATGCAATCGTCCGGATCGGCTGAAGTCATTTGCCGAGGCTCATGGATAGCCGCACTTCCGCGGCGGTTGCCCGTAGCCGCAGCACTTCCGTTGCCGACTTGTCACCGGATTTGCTTTCGAAACTCGCCTGGTGCCATTCCAGTTGTCTTGGAAAAAAGACGGCTGAACGAGGCGACGTCCTGATATCCGACGCGATAGCAAATTTCTGAAACACTCAGTTTCGTTTCCTCAAGCATGGATTTTGCCAACTCCAGCCGCCGTTCCTGGATCCATTTTCCCGGCGTTGTCTGGAGTTCGTCGAAAAATCTGCGAGACAGGGTTCGCGAAGACATGCCCAATTCAGTTGCGAGAAATTTCAGATCGATTTCCGACATCTTGTCTTTCGAGAGCTCGCGCAGCTTGTTCTCGAATGGGCTGGCCTCGTTCGAAATTTCGTCGAGGGAAAATTCGTAGGGACTCTGGAATTTGCGCGGCGGAGGAAGAACCAGAAGTTTTCGAATGATCCGCTCCTCCTTCGAGAAGCCCAGATCGATCAGCAAAGCCCTGGCGAGTTCGAGTCCGGAAAACCCGCCTCCGCATGTGTAAAGGCGGTCCTGGCGAATGAGCAGGCGGGAAGCGTCCCATCGCACTTGCGGAAACCGGCGGCTTGCCTCGGCTTTCAGCCACCAGGATATCGTTGCGCGTTTACCGTCCAATAATCCCGAATTGGCGAGCAGATAACACGCGCCGCAATGTGCTGCGATGATTGCGTCCTGCTGTTGCGCGAGCGCGATCAGCGGTTTTGAATGTTCACTCTCCTCGTCGAGCGAGCGCAGAAGCTCCGGAATCTCGACACCCGGCATCGCAATGAGAATCAGGACATCCATTTTCCGGGATGGTTGAGCCTTCGTCGGGAAGAAAATTCCTGTGGTTGATGCCGACGGCGCGCCCCTTGAAACGAACTCACAGGAGAGAACCTGTGAACGGCAGACGTCATTCACAAGCTGAAACATTTCCACGAGCGTCGAGACGACGGCCGAATAGAAATTCGACGGCAGCCAGATCACGACGTGGAGGCTCCTGTCAGCCATTGCGGTTCTCCCGGTGTCGTTCTCGCCGATTGGCAAATCTAGCATAGTCTTTGCAAGAATTGCCAATTCAAGAAGAAGCCAGGCGCCTCCAAGACGGGCCTATGCGGGCCTGCTGACGAAAGCGGGCGGCGGAAATCCACGGCTGGGAAGATGCAAATGCTGAAATCGCTGAATGAAAACAACGCGGCACATACACCGGATTCAGACGGCAACATAAAACTGCGTCGGTCCGGGCTCAGGCTGATCTGTGGTCAGCCAGTAGGCCGAGAACAAGGTCCGACCGCGACGCCGGTCGGGACCTGCACTTGATTTTCAGCTGCCGGAATTCATCACGTAGAGCGCGCGCGAGCGTTCGAGGTGCTTGATCATCGCCTTCTCGGCGCCATCCGCATCCTTGGCTTCGATGCGTCCGACGATCTCTTCATGCTCGGTCAGCGTGAACTTTTCCTTGCCGGTCCAGATCAGCATTTCGGTGTGGTATTCCTTTAGCCAGCCTAGCATTGCCTCGCTGACAGCGACATAGATCGGGTTACCGGATATTGCCGCGATCTGTGTGTGGAATTTCATGTCGGCGGATATGAAGGCTTCCGAGTTGCCACGATGGCTGCGCTGCTCGGCGACCGTTTCCCGCAGCCGCTGCACGTCCTCGGCTGTGGCCTTTTCTGCAGCTTCCTTGACCATGCCGCGCTCGAAGAAGATGCGCGCGTTCTTGAGGTGCTCGAGCGTGTCCTTCGATGACGACAGGATGATCTTGGCTGCGCCGTCGACCTGCTTGATGATCGACTTGGCGGTGAGCTGCAGCACCTTGGCACGCTCACCATGCGAGATCGCGACCAGCCCCATATTGCTCAACGCCTGCATCGCCTCGCGGATCGCCGGCCTGCCGACCTCGAAACGCTCCATCAATTCGCGCTCCGACGGCATGTCGTCACCCGGCAGCAATTCGCCGCCGGTGATCAGGCGCTTCAGTCTCAAGAATACTTCGTCGGAAAGCTTGCGCCGGACGATCGGCTCCGAACGGTTCATCGTCGCGAATCACTCCTTTGACCGGCCTATACCTAGCATTTCCGCCGTGAATTCCGGAACGCCTGTTGCCGACTCGCCCTTACCGCCAAGCCGGATAGGGCTTGCAATGCTTATGTACTCATTATACCAGATTTCGAGGGCCAAGGAACCTTTTTCGAAACCTCCCCGGCAGGCCGCGCGAATATGATTGTTCTTACCTATCGCATCGAAACGCCCGGCAATATCGAGGCGCTGGCGGCCAAGATTGCAAGCGACCAGTCGACCGGGACCTTCGTCGCGCTGGCCGGCGAGACGGAAGAGCTCAAGGCTAGGGTCGCAGCGCGAGTCCTGGCGATACGGCATCTGCCGGACGCGGACCGGCCGTCCCTTCCCGAAACCGGTTCCGGAGCAAGCCCCGAAGCACGCAACGGCCCGGTCAAGCGCGCCGACATCGATATCGCCTTTCCGCTGGACGCCATCGGCACCGACCTGTCGGCGCTGATGACCATCGCCATCGGCGGCGCCTTTTCGATCAAGGGCCTGTCCGGCATCCGTGTCGTCGACATGAAGCTACCCGAGGAGTACCGGGGCGCGCATCCGGGCCCGCAATTCGGCGTCACGGGCAGCCGCAGGCTGACCGGTGTCGCGGATCGTCCGATCATCGGGACCATCGTCAAGCCGGCGCTGGGACTCCGCCCGTACGAGACGGCCGCAATGGTGCAAGAGCTGATTGCCGCCGGCGTCGACTTCATCAAGGACGACGAGAAGCTGATGAGCCCGGCCTATTCACCGCTGTCGGAGCGAGTGAGGGCAATCATGCCGCTGATCCTCGACCACGAGCAGAAGACCGGTAAGAAGGTCATGTATGCCTTCGGCATTTCACATGCCGATCCCGACGAGATGATGCGAAACCACGATCTGGTGGCAAAGGCCGGCGGCAATTGCGCGGTGGTCAACATCAATTCGATCGGCTTTGGTGGCATGGCTTACCTCCGAAAGCGCTCCAGCCTGGTGCTCCATGCCCACCGCAATGGCTGGGACATTCTCACCCGCCATCCCGGCCTCGGCATGGATTTCAAGGTCTGGCAGCAGTTCTGGCGGTTGCTCGGCGTCGACCAGTTCCAGATCAACGGCATCGCCTCGAAATACTGGGAACCCGACTGGTCCTTCGTCGAATCCTTCAAGGCGGTGACCACGCCGATCTTTTCGCCGGCCGATTGCGCATTGCCGGTCGCCGGCTCCGGCCAGTGGGGCGGGCAGGCGCCTGAAACCTTCCAGCGAACCGGCCGGACGGTCGATCTTCTCTATCTCTGCGGCGGTGGCATCGTCAGCCACCCGGACGGGCCGGGCGCCGGCGTGCGCGCCGTGCAGCAGGCCTGGCAGGCGGCGGTCCAAGACATTCCGTTGGCGGATTATGCCTTGAGCCATGTCGAGCTGGCGCGGTCGATCGAGAAGTTCGGCGGCGGCGAGGCGGCCTGACGCCATGCAAAACCTGCTTCTGAGTTACTATGGCGACGACCTGACCGGCTCGACCGACGTTATGGAGGCGCTCGAGCTCGGCGGCGTGCCGACCGTCCTGTTCATGCGCCAGCCGGACGAGGCGCTGCTTTCACAATTTGCGCATTGCCGCGCCCTCGGGCTGGCCGGCACCAGCCGCAGCGAGACGCCGCAGTGGATGGACACGCATCTGCGGAATGCCTTCGCCTGGCTGAAGACCGTCAACGCCGAGATCTGCCACTACAAGGTCTGCTCGACCTTCGATTCCAGCCCGGCAATCGGCAGCATCGGCCGGGCGATCGAAATCGGCCGCTCGGTTTTCCGGCAAGACGGCGTGCCGCTGGTGGTCGGCGCGCCGCAGCTGAAGCGCTACACCGCCTTCGGTCATCTGTTCGCGGCCTATCGCGAAAAATATTTCCGCATCGACCGCCATCCCGTGATGAGCCGCCATCCGACCACGCCGATGGACGAATCCGACCTGCTGATCCATCTGTCGCGCCAGACCAGCCTCGCCTCCGGCCTGGTCGACCTGGCGACGCTGCAGTCCGCGTCGCGGTCGAAAGCATTCGACCGGCTTGTGGAGAATGGCTCAGGTATCGTGCTTGTCGATGTCGATAGCCTGGAAACCCAAGCACTTGCCGGCAAGGAGATTTGGCGCGCTCGCAAGCCGGGCGGTTATTTCGTCGTCGGCTCTTCAGGCATCGAATATGCCTTGCTGGTCGAATGGGCATCGAACCGGATCGTGGATACCAAATCCGCCTTTTCGCCGCCGGGCGCTGCCGACAGGATCGCCGTGGTCTCGGGGAGTTGCTCGCCGACGACGGAACGACAGATCCGTCATGCTCTGGCCGACGGCTTCGACGGGATCGAGCTCGACCCGGTCGAACTGGTTTCTGAGGCTTCGAACGACGCGATTGCGCGCGCGGTGGCAACCGGCCGCTCCAGCCTACGGGCCGGGCGCAGCGTCATCCTCTACACCGCGCTCGGACCTGCGGCCGACCGCGGTGCAGAAATCGATCTCCGGGAAGGCGCCCGCCATAAGCTCGGCCGCGGCCTTGGCGAGGTTCTCCGCGAACTGACGCTTCAAGAGAAGCTACTGCGCGTGGTCATCGCCGGCGGCGACACGTCGAGCCATGCACTTGGCCAGATGGGCGTCGACGCGCTGACGGTGCGAATGCCGCTGCCGGCATCGCCGGGCTCGCCACTTTGTGTGGCGCATTCAAGCATTAAGGCGATCGATGGGCTGGAAATTGCCCTCAAGGGCGGGCAGGTCGGAACCGACCGCTATTTCTCCACTATTCGCGATGGGGTCGGGTCCGCGGTTGAGAGCGGGGAATGTCAGGTCAAATCGGTGATGCTCGATCGGGATCGAGGATAGTCACTAGCCGGCAAACCAGAAATCTCAGGCGTTCAGACCAGCGGCAATGCCACTCATCCCGCTATCTGCCCATTGTCCTGCCTGGATGATACTGACGGGCGTAGGCGACACAGGCGTCTACCGTGCTGACACAGAGCGCATCGCGGTTGTTCGGCAGGTTGTTGTCGCCGGCGTAGGCAACCTCGGCAACATGACCGTCAACCATTCGAATTTGCGTGTTGCAATAGCCGCCGGGGGCGACGTTGACGGAACCTCCCAGCGCCGGGACGGGGCCAATGGCCACGGTCGGAACGACAATGTTGAGATTGCCGCGTTGAACGACGCGCTGATAGGTCCAGATCTGGCCGGATTTGCCGACATCGGCAGTGGCGGTCGGAAAGCCGGCGCACATTCGAACGTCCGCCTCGCTAAGGCCGACCATCTCCCTGCGGGCTGCCGCCGCCGTGGCGTCCTCCTTTGCAGTGCTCGACGTGTCGTCGGGCATGACGCAGGAAGACAGGATGGCGGCGCTTGCCGATAGAAGGAGAAGGGCAAGCTTTCGGGTGTGGAAAGATGTCATGCCAACTTCGGATTGCACGGGAGCCCGAATGCCAACCTAGGAAGTGGGCCAATCGAGTCAACCGGCAGAAAATTCACGAAGTCGTTTGGTACGTCATTCCGCCGCATGCATCTGCTGCAAGAGGTTGAGGCTGCCGCCGTGACCCTCGCGCCCTATCTTCCGCCTGGGCATCGGATTTCCAAATCCGACCCCTTCTTGTCAGATGTACTGGCGCACGGTGCTGTGACTTTGGTTCGGCCGACGGTGTGCTAGTTTCCAGCCAATTGCTCCGGAGACGTCATGCCTATCAAGCTGCAAGAAATCGCCCTCGCTCTTCTGCTGTTGGTTGCCGGAGTTGGGGTGGGTCACGCGGAGACGGCCCAGCGGCCGCCGCCTACAGGCGGGGTTCTCTCGCTCTTGCCACCGCCGCAGACTTCCGATCATTCGATCGTCATTGCCGGACGCACGCTCGATTACGAGGCCAAGGCCGGCACGCTGTCATTGCCGTCCGGCAAAGGCGATATCACCGCCGAGATTTTCTACGTCGCCTATGCACTGCATTCCGGGAAAGAAACGGGACCGGATCCGCGGCGCCCGATCACCTTCGTGTTCAATGGCGGTCCGGGAGCAGCTTCCGCTTATCTTCATCTCGGCGCGCTCGGTCCGCGGGTCCTGGCGACGGCGGCCGATGGAAGTTTCCTGCCGCCGCCGCAGAGGCTGTTCGACAACCCCGACACTTGGCTCGACATGACCGACTTGGTCTTTGTGGACCCTGTTGGAACCGGTTACAGCCGTGAAGCGCCCGGCACGGAAGCACACAGCTTCTGGGGCGTCAGCCAGGACGCCGCGTCGATAGGCGCGTTTATCCGGCTCTATCTGGCGCAGACGAACCGTACGGCATCGCCTGTCTTCCTGGCTGGCGAAAGCTATGGCGGCTTTCGAGCAGCATTGCTCGCCAGGAAGCTTCAGGAAGACATCGGCATCAGCCCGAGTGGCGTCGTGCTGATTTCGCCGGCGCTCGAATTCACGCTGGTGCGCCCGGACGAGTTCCAGCCGCTCCACTGGGCGCTGGAACTGCCGTCGCTGGCGGCAGTGCGCCTACACAGCGAAGGCGTTTCCGGCCCGGCCCTGCAGGAGCGGCTGGCGGCAGTCGACGCAATGAGACGGTTTGCCCAAAAAAGCGCCGGATACGCTGTTCGCCCTCTCATCAGGCCCTAGTTCCATCGCGATTGATCGGTTACACACCTAGGATGGCGTCTTTCAGCGACGTTCGACAACGGATTAGCCGGCTCTCCAGAATCGCGCCACTGGTGCGGCGTGCTGCCGAGCGGGCCATTCGGAACACCAAGCCACACAGGCTGACAAGCCTTGTTGACCGTTGGAATGCGCTGTCGCTGGCAACGCAGTTCCTGCTCGCGGGCGGTCTATTTTCCCTGTCAGCCATGGTGGTGGTGGGGATTTCCGTCACGAACCATATAGAAACCGTGGTCACGCAGAATTCGGCTTCCGCGACGGCTCTTTACGTGGACAGCGTTATCGCGCCGCTGCTTCCGGATATGCGCAAGAGCGAAGTGCTCGACGAGAGCGTCGCCCATGCGCTCGATGAAACGCTGGGACAAGGGGCACTCGGCACAAGGCTCGAATCCTTCAAGCTCTGGCGTCGCGACGGAACCATCCTGTATTCGACCGACAAGACATTGATCGGCAAGCGCTTCGAACCCAGCGACAATCTCCGGGCGGCATTCGCAGGCCAAATGGTCTCGGAGTTCGACAAGCTCGACGATCCGGACAGCGAGGCCGAAAGAGCCAGCGGCTTGCATCTCCTCGAGATCTACAATCCGGTGCTGCAGCCATGGTCGGGGGAAGTGGTGGCCGTTTCGGAATTCTACGAGGTCGCCACTGATTTTGAAAGAAACCTGCATCAGGCGCTCATTCGAACCTGGCTGGACGTTGCCGCCGTCACAGCGGCCTTCTTTCTCGGGCTGTCGGCAATCGTGTTCCGTGGCAGCCGCATGATCAGTTCGCAGAGCCGCTCGTTGAAGCAGCGCATTGCCGAGCTTTCCGATCTGCTTGCGCAAAACAGACTGTTGAGGCTGCGGGTGCAGCGTGCCTCGCAGCGTGCCACCGCACTTAACGAACGCTATCTCAGGCGCATCGGTGCGGACTTGCACGATGGCCCCGCGCAATTGGTTGCTCTCGCGGCGCTGGGGATCGACAGCCCCGTCATTGCCGATCCCGCTACGCCGCAATCGAAGCGCGCACAGGAATTGCTGGCCATCAAAGCACATCTGGACGATGCCATGCGCGAGATCAGGAGCATCAGCAAGGGCCTTGTCCTGCCGCATATCGAGCATGCCGAACTGGGTGAAATTCTCCAGCTAGCCGTACAGGCGCACGAAGAACGAACCGGCGTCAAAGTGAGATTATCGATGACCGGCGGCCATGCGCCGTTGTCGCCGGCGGCCAAGATTTGCATCTTCCGCTTCGTCCAGGAGGCGCTGAACAATGGATTCCGTCATGCCGGAGGTGAAGGTCAGTCGGTCGAGAAACATTTCGACGGCGAGCGCGTTTGTATCGAAGTGGCCGACGCCGGCGCTGGCTTTGACCCGCAAATCGTGCGTCCCGAGAGGCTGGGACTCGTTGGGCTGCGCGAGCGGGTGGAAAGCCTCGGGGGCCAGTTTACCGTGACTTCCTCACAGAGTGGCACAGTCGTAAGAATGGCCCTCAACATCGTTGAAATGGGGCAGACATGACAGTAGCCATCAAGCTCGCCATCGTCGACGACCACCCGCTGTTCAGGGAAGGCGTTGTGCGCACGCTCGATCAGATCGGCGGGTTCGAGATCGTCGGTGAAGGAAGCAGCAGAGACGATGCCCTGCGGATAATCGAAGACCAGCGGCCCGACATTCTGCTGATGGACATCTCGGTTCCTGGAGGTGGCCTTGGCGTGATCGGACCGGCCCTTGAGCGGCATCCGGCACTGAAAATTGTGATGCTGACCGTTTCGGAAGAAAACCAGCACGTGATGACCGCGTTGCAGAGCGGGGCAAGGGGCTATGTTCTGAAGGGGGTCGGGTCGAGGACGTTGGCTGCGATCCTGCGCACGGTAGCGTCGGGCGAACGATATGTCTGTCCACAATTGTCGGCGCGCCTGTTGGCCGATCTCTCGGCTCAATCAAAAGAGCCGGCGAAAGCTGACGGACTTGCCGACCTCACCAGCCGCGAAAGGGAGATCCTGACGCTGGTTGCCGCGGGACTGAGCAACAAGCGGATCGGGCTTCGGCTGAACCTGCATGAAAAGACGATAAAGCACCACATGACGCGAATCCTGGCCAAGCTCAACGTCAGCAACAGGACCGAAGCCGCCATGACCTTGCGCGACGCGACTGAGCGCCGCCATCCGCCTGTTCGCGATCATGCTTGAGCCGAAATTGCCGCACTGCGCGGCCATGTGAACTGGCCCTCAGTTGATCATTCCAAGCAACCTGTCCCGATCGGAACGCGTCGCCAGGCGCCGAATGATGATGCGGCCCTCGGCATCCCGCATTTCATATTGGTCGCTGTCGATGCGCTCACTGAGTCCGTTCGAATGCACCACGCCAATGCTCGGGCCGCTCACCTCGACCCGGTCTCCTGTGGATGCGTTGACAAAGAGTTTTGGCTTGCTATCGGGGTTTACCGCAGGGGCGGGATCAGGGAGATTGTCGTCCTGCGACTTTGCTTTGCCCTTGCCGGCACCAGCGTTCGAGTTCGAATTGCCGGAGTTTCCACCCGAATTGCCCGAATTGCCGTTCCCATTCCCGTTCCCGTTCCCGCCATTGCCGTTCCCGCCATCTTTGGCCCAGGCAGCCTGCGGGCCGAGCGGCTGCGATGATCCATCGACCACGACGCGATAGGGGCTCACGACGAGAATGAAGGTCAAGACGACTATAGAAATGCCGACATGACGTCCTCGTGAAGATCCGGTCCTTCGTTTCCGGGTCGTCATCAATGAACTTGCCAGTCGCATGTCGGAACTCCCCTTAATCATACGGCTCTGTCGTACTGCCTCCTGTTCGAATTCGTGTGATGCTTAAAACAATGGTTTGCGTCCGGAACGTCAAGACCCACCAGTCCCACGATGGTAACTGGTGGGTCTCGCTAGCGCAGGAAGGGACTATTTACTGCGCAAGTCTTTTGCCTTCCCGTGGTTGCGTCTCTCCGCGGTAGCGCCGACTTCCACCGTCAGCCAACAATAAATCCAATGGCCGCGACCCCGAAGCACAGGCCAAATAACGGAAAAAGCAGCCAACGTGCCTGGTGAATGCTCGGGTCCATGGCGGCCTCCTGTAACAGTCGGCATCGCAACGGGGCTCCTCGGAACTCAGTTCCTGAAACTCTCGCATTTCGGGCTTTTGCGATAGCAGCCTCGGACCAAAGTTTGGCCGTGCGGGTCCTTGGTCGATAGGCCTACAGACTGAAGTCCCTATGCCAGGAGCCGCCCTGCATTCGGCGACCTTTGTGTCCAACTGGCAGCTGCGATCCACCGCCCTCTTCGAATGCTTTGCGTTTCTGGCTCTATGGCAGCAACGCCGTTGGTCTACTGCCGCATCGTTGAAACGCCACCAATACAGACCCATATGCGAATTGCGTCGGATGTCTCCTCCCATTGCGTCCGGCGCGTTCCCCTCTGGAGGTTATAGACCTTCACACTTGGCCGGGCTTAACAACCCGGCCTTTTCTTTTGGCATTTGTGTAATCCGCCTGACGGCCCTAATTTGCGAGACATTGGTAAAATCGATTTGCAAATGCATTCATGTGCCCATAACTTGTCACCATGAGCACGATTTCCAAAGTTGCCACGCGAGCGGGCGTGTCGCGCACGACCGTGTCGCATGTCATCAACCATGCGGACCGGGTATCGAAATCGCTACGTGAGCGCGTACAAGCGGCGATCGACGAACTCGGCTACACGCCGAACCCGCAGGCGCAGAGCCTACGCACCGGCCGCACCAACATTATCGCGATGCTGATCCCGGACATCCGCAACCCGTTCTATCCGGAGCTGGTGAAAACGGCGCAGTCGACGCTCGAAGTGGTCGGCCTCGACATGCTGATCTTCAACACCGACGTGCCGGGCGGACATTCACAGGATCACGGCCGCGAGTATTTGCGCCAGATAGGGCGCAAGCGGGTCGACGGCGTCATCGTTGCCGACTTCGCGCTGCACGGCATGCACAGCGAACTGCTCAGCCTCGATCTGCCCGCCGTCTTCATCGGCCATCTGCCGAACCATGCTGTCGACAGCGTCCAGCTGGACGATTTCGGCGGCGGCTATCTGATGGGCGAGTATCTGGCGAAGAGGGGCCATCGCCGCGTCGCCCATGTCACCGGGCCATCCTTTTTCAAGGAGGCGATGGCGCGTGCCGCCGGCTTCGAAAAAGGGCTCGCCGACAATGGCGTGCCAATCTCCGTCGATCTGCGGTTCGAGGGAAGCTATCTTGCCCCGTCAGGGCGGGATGCGGTCACCTGGCTCAGCGAGAAGCACGGCGGAAACCTGCCGTCGGCGATGTTCTTCGCCAATTATCTGATGGCCTCCGGTGCGCTGACCGAATTCTACGACCATGGGATCAATATCCCTCAAGATATCGCCATCGCAGTCTTCGATGACCTGCCTCAACTGGAATATGTCAGGCCGAAGCTGACCCATGTCGGCAACAGTCCGACAATGCTTGCCAAGCGCGCCACGGAAATGCTGCTCGAACGGCTGGGTGGCAAAGTCGAGGGCGCCCCGCGCACCGAAGTGATCCCATGCGCGTTGAGCCCATTCGACAGCGCGTGACGCCAGATGCCGGCAAAGGGAACGGAGGTCCCTTCGCCAACGTTCGACCGAACAACATCCAAGGGAGGAATTGATGACTGACAAAACGACCCGCGACCGGCCATTGGCCAGCCTGAACCGCCGTCGGCTGATCCAGGGCGGCGCCACTTTCGCTGCCGCCGGCCTTACAGGCTTCCCGTTCATCAACAGGATGGCCGTGCGCGCTCAGGAAGCGCCGCTGAAATTCTGGCAGTTCTATGCGCCTCGCGGAGACGTGAAGCCGCAGGTCCAGTGGTTCGAAAAGCTGGTGGCCGACTGGAACAACGGCCACGACCAGAAGGTCGAGCTCGAATATGTCGTCAACAGCGAGTACATCTCCGGTTCCAAGCTGGCAACGGCCTTCGCGTCGGGCGAGGGCCCTGACATCTTCCTCATCAGCCCCGGCGATTTCCTGCGTTATTACAATGGCGGCGTGCTTGCCGACCTGACGCCGCATATCGAGGATGCCGCCAAAGCCGATTTCCCGGAAAGCGTCATCGCCAACCGCATGGTGGACGGCAAGATCTACGGTGTGCCAATGGAAGTCGAGCCGATGGCCTTCTACTATTCGGTCAAAGCGTTCGAGGATGCAAAGCTCAACGAGAACGACGTGCCGAAGACCTGGGACGAGCTGTTGGCGGTCGCCAAAAAGCTGACGACGCCCAGTCGCTACGGCGTGCTGTTCGAAACGACTCCCGGCTATTACCAGAACTTCACCTGGTATCCGTTCCTGTGGCAGGGCGGCGGCGAATTCCAGGGCAAGGACGGCAAGAGCGCCTTCGATTCGCCGGCCACCGTCCAGGCGCTGAAACTCTGGCAGGATGCCATCAATACCGGCGTGGCGCCGCGTCAGGTGGTCGGCGGCGGCTTCGACATAGTCGCCAATCTCGGGGCAGGGCTGTGCGCCATGCAGAACTGCGGCATCTGGGGCATTTCGGCGATGGACAACAACGCCAAGGACGTGCCCTACGGCATCTTCAAATTGCCGACACCGGCCAATGGCAAATACGTCACCGTCGGCGGTGGCTGGGCCTTTGTCGCCAATGCCGGAGGCAAGAACCCGGATGCTTCCGCCCAGTTCTGCGCCTGGGCGCTGGCCTCAATGGATCCGGCATCGATCGACCGGGTCGTCAACTGGTGCACTGTCGCCAAGAGCGACATGCCGCCGCGCAACAGCGCGCTGAAGGCCGGCGCCGATGTCTTCAGCACCGGCAAGTTCGGCACCTTCGCCAAGGAGATCCATCCGGGGACGCGCGCCGAGCCGCGGGTTCCGCCGGAGGCCTACAAGATCATCTCCGACGCCATCCAGTCGGCACAGCTTGGCGGGGTTGATGCCCAGCAGGCGGCAACGACGGCCAGTCAGCAACTCGATGCGTTCCTCGCTTCCTATTCCGGCGCGCCGATCCTTTAGGTCCTTTCCAGCATGGATCAGATGAAACCGCCAGCCGCGGGCGCGAATTCCGCCCGCGGCCTCACCGCCAAGCAAAGGGAGCGCTGCGCCGCATGGCTGTTCGTCCTGCCCGATGCGGTTGGCCTGCTGGTGTTCGTCGGCGTGCCGATGCTGCTGTCGCTCGCCGTCGGGTTCTTTGAGGTCAACGGCTTCGGCGGCTACAGGTTCGTCGGGTTCGGCAATTACAGGCGCATGTGGGGCGACCCGCTGTTCTGGTCGTCCGTGAAGGTGACGGTAGCTTATGCCGTCATGCTGGTGCCGACGCTCTACGTCGCCGGACTGGGACTGGCGCTTCTGGTGCAGAAGACCAACCGCTTCAACGCGGTCATGCGCTCGATGTTCTTTGCGCCGCAGATGGTCAGCCTGGTCGTGGTGGCGCTCGTGTGGCAGCTCATGCTGGTCGAAAAGGTCGGCATCGTCAGCCGGCTGGCGCCGCTCGTCGGCCTCGGCGGAATTTCGCTGCTCGGCGATCCAAATCTGGCGCTGTTCACGCTGGTGCTGGTCAGCGTCTGGTTCCTGATGGGTTTCTACATGCTGATCTTCCTCGGCGGGCTCCAGGACATCCCGGCAGAGTACTACGAAGCCGCAAAGATCGACGGTGCCGGGCCGGTGACAAGCTTCTGGTACATTACTTTGCCCTTGCTCAAGCCGACCAGCTTCTTCGTCCTCCTGGTCTCGCTCGTCGCGGCTGTCGCCGGCGGCCAGGTCTTCGACCTGATCTATGTGATGACCAAAGGCGGGCCGGTCAATTCGACCTCGGTGCTGATCATCTACATCTACAAGCAGGCGTTCCAGTTCGGCGCCTTCGGCTATGCATCGGCAATGGCATCGCTGCTGGTGCTGGCGCTGATGCTGGTCACGGTCTTCTTCTTCGTGCTGACGCGCGGCGGACGTTTCGAGCATGACTGACGGCCGAACTCCTTCCGGCCGTTCGCAGATACGAGCGGCGAGGCTTGCCTGGATGCTGGCGACCGCAGCGCTTGGCCTGATGACGGTGTTCCCGCTTGTCTGGATGCTGGTCATCTCGCTCAAGCCGGCGAGCGACGTCTTCACGCCGAGCCTCATTCCGGAACGGCCGACGCTCGGCAATTTCCTCTATGTGCTGACCGAGGTGCCGTTCCTGCGCTATCTCTTCAATTCGTTCTTTGTGTCGGCCACAGTAACCGTCGCTGCGCTGTTCTTCCATTCGATGGCCGGCTATTCGCTCGCACGGCTGCGTTTTCCGGGCCGCGACATTCTGTTCCTCGCCATGTTCTCGACCTTCCTGGTGTCGCTGCCGGTCATCATCGTGCCGCTGTTCATTTTGACGCGGACGCTGCACATGTTGGACAGCTATGCCGGGCTGATCATTCCGGCGATCTTCAACGCGTTCGGCATCTTTCTGCTCAGGCAATACTACCTGTCGCTGCCCAGGGAACTGGAAGAAGCGGCGATCATGGATGGCGCCGGCTACTGGCGCATCTATTGGAGCATCATCCTGCCGCTCAGCCGGCCGATCCTGTCGGCGCTGGCGATCCTGTTCTTCCTCGCCAACTGGAACGCTTTCCTGTGGCCGCTGACGATCACCTCCGACCTCGATCTCTGGGTGGTGCAGGTTGCGATAGCAAATTTCAAGAGCCAGTACGCCGCCGCCTGGAATTATGTCATGGCCGCCTCGACCATCGTCGCCGTGCCGATGCTGGTCCTTTTCGTGATCTTCCAGCGCCAAATCATGGAATCCATCAAGACAAGCGGCCTGAAATAACTGCTGAAGCAAGAGGAGAAACACATGGATAATGCCGGCCTGTCGCCGCTTCGCGGGCTCGCCAAATTGCGCGACGCCAAAACCCGCCGGTTCTCAAGCTACGACCGCACCGGCGGCAATGACGACCGGCTGCACATTGAACCCGGCCAGACGGTGGTGATTGCCGAGCATGACGGTGCCGGCATCGTCACGCATATCTGGGCGACGCTCGCCTGCGAGAGCGAGGCGTTCCTGCGCAAGATCGTATTGCGCGCCTATTGGGATGGTGAGGCACATCCGAGCATCGAAACGCCGATCGGCGATTTCTTCGGCATGGGCCATGCCCGCACGCGCAATTTTGCCAGCCTGCCGGTGCAGGCAAGTCCAGAGGATGGCAAGGCCTTCAACTGCTACTTTCCGATGCCGTTTGCCAGCCACATGCGCTTCACCGTCACCAATGAGGCTGAGGACGACCTGCTTTTCTATTACTATGTCGATCTCGAACTGCATGAGGAACTCGAGGAAGGCCTGGGCCGCTTCCACGCCCAATACAGGCAGCAGCGACCTGATGGCATAGACGAGACGGGGCTGGCCAACGAGCAGGTCCTGTTTGGCGGGGAAAACACCGACGGGAACGGCAACTACACCATCCTGGAGGCGGAAGGTCATGGCCACTATGTCGGCGTGCTCTATTCCGTCTATTCGCGGCGGCGTTCCGCACTATGGGACTGGTATGGCGAGGGCGACGACATGATCTTCGTCGATGGCGAGCCGGGCATTTCCGTGCCGGATACAGTGCGCAAGCCCGATCCGCGCATCGGACCGAAGGCCGAACTGATCGACGATCGCGGCGAGACCGGCCCCGGCGCCAACGATGCCTGGCCGCCGACGCTGCACGGCACCGGCACGGAAGATTATTTCAATACGGCATGGTGCCCGACACAGGACTACAGCGCGCCCTATCACGGCATCATCGCCGCCGGCGGGCCGAACTGGACCGAGCCGGTTACGCTCTATCGCTGGCACATAGAGGACCCGGTCATCTTCCACAAACGCATCCGGGTGACCATCGAGCACGGTCACGCCAATCGCCGCTCGGACGACATTTCGTCGGTCGCTTTCTGGTATCAGGCCGAACCGCACAAACCGTTCGAAGCGCTTGCCGATGTCGAGGACCGCATCCCCACCTATCGCGCGCCTTATCACAATTGGAATGCCGCCTTCGACGAGAAGAGGCGTTAGTCCGGGATGCGTTCGAATTGAACCGTGCATCCCGCGCTATCTGTGTCGGGGCACGACCGTGCTGCAGCGCGCCACCTCAGCTGCGAGGTGGAAGTTGCTGGACAGACCAGGTGTTGCCGTCGGGATCCTCAAAGAAGACAAATCTGCCCCAGGGAAAATCCTTGATATCGCTGACCTCGATACCTTGAGCGGCCAGGTACCGGTGTGCCTCATCGACATCGGGCACGACCAGTTGCAGGCCCCTTATGGATCCCGGGGGGCTGTCGACGAGGCCCTTGCCCATGGCAATCGAACAGGCCGAACCGGGCGGCGTCAATTGCACGAAACGTATCTCGTCGCTTACGGTGTGGTCGTGATCGAGATGAAAGCCGACCTTCCCAACATAAAAGGCAATTGCTCTATCGACGTCCGATACGGGGACCGGGACCAGTTCCAGCTTCCAATCCATGACAGCCCTTTCGCAGCTTGATCGCCAAGTGGTGCCGAACACCGTGGGCGCCATCCCGCCATCTTCCCAATGCCATTGTCGGCGCGGGCCGCTCAGTCAGTCAAGAGATACCCGGGCTCGGGCAACGTGAGGACTGGTCTCATTGCTGAGACGGCGTTCGGAACCGATGAGCACAAGCTCAGTTAGGCGGAGGACAACCACCTTTCGGATCAGCAAGGACGACTTTAATGATCGGAACGCAGGGCGCCGAATACAACTGTGGGAAGGTTGAACGGGCGTCGTTGACGCGCGAAGGGATTGCTTGGAAGCGACGCTCGCCGAAGCTGGCGAGATCGTCGGACGGCGAAGCCGAAGCGCAATTATGCCGTGAATGCCTACGATTCGGCCTGCCTTCTCCTTGCCGCGATCAAAGACGCCAGCACTGTATCCAAGGGATATCCGAGCCGGCGCGACGTTCTGGCGGCGGTGCGCGATATCCGTTTCAGGGGAATCGCCTATCGCGAGCCGGTGCGGTGGGATGAAAAGGGCGACAATCTGGCCGCTGTGACTGCACTCAACGGGGTGGAAAACGGCCGCTTCCGACAGATCGCCGAAATCCAGCAGATGCAGAGTGTCGAGCAGACCTGACGCCGACAGGCTCTCCGACCGAACCGGTTTCCGCCGCTTTGCCAGGACGATTTTCACAGGACCACGAAACAATAATCTCCGGTCGCCGTTTCGCCCGCAGAACCTTTCGAGGAGGCGACGATGAGCGCAACCGGCTTGGACGTTTTTGACAAAACGCTGCAAATAACAAACATCTGGCTTGACGAGATCATGGCGGATCTTGGTCCGGATCGACACGTCGCCTGGCATACATTGGGGCGCCGTTCTGCGAACCCTTCGGGACAGGCTGCAGATCGGACTGGCGGCCAACTTGGGAGCGGAACTGCCGCTGCTCGTGCGCGGCGCCTACTATGATCGCTATCGGCCCGCCGACATGCCCGACAAGACACGCTCGCTCGAGAAGTTCCTGCAACACATCGCCGATGAATTGAAATCGACCCGTCCTGTCGATCCCGAGGATGCGGCACGCTCAGTGCTGCGTGTGCTTGCGCGGCATATCGACCTTGGCCAGTCGGCAAAGGTGCGGGATGCGCTGCCAAAGGAAATCCAGGTCCTCTGGCCTGAAAGCGTGGGCGTCAAATAGCGGCGATCCTGCTCATGCGGACGCGCGACGGACCAACTGCCACGAAACGCTGAAAAGGGTAGGTATTGCGCCCGGTGTTGCCGAGATTAATGAGATCAGATGATCGGCAAGATGGTCGTAGTGGGCAGTTTCGGGGCCGATTGTCGTCAATGCCGGATGACTGAATTCGCCCTCGTCGATATTGCCGCAGCCGATGACTGCAATGTCGCCGGGCACGGAGAGGCCGGCCTCCTCGAATGCGTGCAGGGCGGTCACGGCGGCAAGATCGGATTCGACGAAAAGCGCGGTCGGCCGATCCTTGCGGGCGGCCAGCGCCGTAGCATTGGCAAACGCAGCCTTGCGCGCCTCTGCACCGCCGATCACCAGGTCGTCTCGCAGCGGAAGGCCGCGTGCTTGCAGGAAGCTGCGATAGGCGGCGAGACGGCTCGCGTCCACCGCTTGCTCATGCACCATATAGGCGATGCAGCGATGGCCGGCTCGGTAGAGATAGTCGAGTGCCTCGAAGACGGCCCTGCCGGTATGCTGGCGCACAACCGAGAAGCCTGCCGGCTCGATGGTCGGATGGAAGATCACCGCTGGCCGGCCCGCGGCCGCCAGGCGCGCGGCCAAGAGCATCACCTCGGGCTCGGAGAGATGCTGCCAGTCGGCGATAATGCCGTCTGCCAGCCCGCTCTCGATTTCCCTCACGATCCGGTCGGTTCGCTCGAAGGTGTCTCCCGCGGTGATAATTGTCGAAAATCCCCTCAGCGCCGCTGCAGATTGGATATCCTGCGCGATCCGGTCGCTGAACGGCACGCCGAGACGAGGCAGTACAAGGCAGATTCGCTCGGCCTGCTGGCGGCGCAGCTGGCGCGCGGTGCGGTTTTGCACGTAGTTGAGCTCAGCAACGGCCTCGAGGATGCGCTCCCGCGCCTCCTTGCCGACGAACTTCAGGCGCGTGCTGTCGCCGCTGAGCAGGTACGACACGGCAGCGGTCGATACATTGGCGCGCCGGGCGACATCGGCCATGGTCGGCGCCTTTCTGCGATCGGAACTTCTCTCGTGCATTGTTGGATCCGCTGCGCGACGTGACATGATCAGCTGTCGCTCAGCCGGATTTCATTCCAGCTTCCATGTCCGGCGGCAAGGATCTCGGGCCTTGCCTCGCCGGCCTCCTCCATCAGGGCAACGATGCGGCCTCGCAGCCATGCACGCGTCTCTGCGTGATCGGGCGAAGCTATGAGATTGGTTAGCTCGTTCGGATCGCCATCGAGATCGTAGAGCCTCGCCTCGACATAGAAATCGCTGCCGGAATCCCGCCAGCCGTCTTTTCCCGGTGCCTCGACCTCATATTTCCACCGTCTGGTGCGCAACGCGCGGCCGACATGGTGCTCGCTGATTTGAATGAATATCTCGTCGCGCGGCGGCCGTTCGCCCTGCAGTGCGTCGAGCAGCGAGACGCCCTGCATCGAATTGGGCACTTTCAGGCCGGCCGCGGCGAGCAGGGTCGGCGCGAGATCGACGAGGCTGACCAGGCCTTCATATGTGCCGATGCGCTGGAAGCCGGGGCCGTGGAATAGCGTCGGCACGCGGATCGACGCCTCATGACAGGAACGCTTGTATTCGTTGTTGCGGGTCTTGAAGTGACAGCCATGGTCGGAGGTGAAGAGGATGATCGTGTCGTCAAGCCGGCCAAGGCTGTAGAGCGCCTCGATCAGCCGTCCAAACGCCTCGTCGAGGCGGGCGACCATGCCCAGATAGCCAGGGAAATGTTCGGCTGTCGTGCCGCCAAGTGCTGCGAGATCGCCGGGAATGGCGAGCTTCTTGCGGATCCTCTCCTCGTATCCGAGCGGGGCAGGGTAGTTGTCCGTCTGGTTCTGGTGATGCGGCTCGAGGAAGGACAGGAATAAAAAGAAGGGCTCGTCTTCGCTCGAGGCGACATAGCGGATTGCAGCGTCGGTGAGGGCATCGACGCGGTATCCCGGCAGCTTAACCGGCTTGCCATCATTGTCGTGGACGACGGTGTCGAAGGGGCCCGAAGTGAACTCCAGGATGTTGGAGGCCAGCCAGTAGCGATAGCCGCCGCGTTCTTCCTGGGTGACCGGCTCGGCGGACCCCAGGTGCCATTTGCCGATATAGGCGGTGTCATAACCTGCTGCGGCGAAATGGTGCGCGAGCGTGCGCTCGCTCTTCGGCAGTGGGATGTCATTGCGGTAGCAGCCGGTGATGGTCGGGTACCGCCCCGTCTGGAAGACGGAGCGGGCGGGGCCGCAAACGGGCTGGCAGGTAAACGAATTCGCCACGAACGTGCCGGTCCCGGCGAGGCGGTCGAAATTTGGCGTAAGCTCGAGCGGATTGCCATGGACGCCAACGGTGTCCCAACGCTGCTGGTCGGTGAAGAAGACGATCACGTTCGGTCGGCGAGACGTCATGGGATGCAATAACTCCGAATGGTCATTTCATGCCTGCCAGCATCACGCTACGGACGAAGTAGCGCTGCGTGAAGAGGAACAGCAGCAGGCTCGGGATGAAGAGAATGATCCCGCCCGTCGCCGTCAGGTTCCACTGGGTGAAGAATTCCTGGTTGAAAAGCGTCAGTCCCGTCGTGATCGGCCGCATTTCGGTGGTGTTGACGGCGACCAGCGGCCAGAGGAATTCGTTCCACTGGAACACGAAGGTGAGGAGGGCCAGCGTCGCCAGTGCCGGACGGACCTGCGGCAGCACGATGCGCCAGTAAAGGCCGAGTTCCGAGCAGCCGTCCATCCGTGCAGCGTCAAGCAACTCGTCGGGAATCGGACGGATGAACTGCCGCATCAGGAAGATTCCGTAGGCGCTCATGGCGAATGGAAGGATAAGGCCCTGATAGGTGTTGAGCCATCCCATCCGCGCGGTGAGCACATAGAGCGGGATCATGCGGATGAAGAATGGGATCATCAGCGTCGACAGCACCGCGACAAACATGACGCGCTTACCGGCGAATTCCATTTTCGCGAAGACGTAGCCGATCAACGGATCGAAGATCAGATGGAGGAAGGTAATCCCGCCGGCGATGATGAAGCTGTTGAGCGTGAAACGCGCGAACGGCGCCTTTTGCCAGATGTCGATGTAATTCGTGAATTGCCACGTCTCGGGGATCAGAATCGGAATGCCGCTGAAGACGTCGGCATCGCTCTGCAGCGACAGCGAAAGCATGTAAAGGAACGGAAAGATCGACAGCGCCACGCAGAAGAGCAGCAGTAGGTAGGACGGGAGCGTTTTTGCGAATGTCATGCCAATCTCAATAGGTGGTTTCGCGGTTGAGCAGGCGGAACTGAACGAAGGTGATGGCCAGGATCAGCAGGAACATCAGGAAAGACAGCGCCGAGGCGTAGCCGATGTTGAGCTCGAAGAAGGCTGCCTCGAACACGTGCAGGCTGAAGAACCGCGTCGCGTCGGCCGGTCCGCCCTTGGTTATCAGGTAGGCCGGCGCCAGCTCCTGTAGCTGGCTGATCGTGCTGACGACCGCGATGAACAGCGTGGTCGGCGTCAACAACGGCCAGGTCAGATAGCGGAATTGCTGCGTCGGCGTGGCGCCGTCGATGGATGCGGCATCGTAGAAGTCGGACGGGATCGACTGCAACGCGGAGAGGTAGATCAGCATGGCATAGCCGACATCCTTCCACACCGTGATGGCGATGAGGGTCGGCAGCGCGGTCGAGGTGTCGCCGAGCCAATTCTGGGTCGGCAGCCCAAGCTCGGCAAGGAAGCTGTTCAAGATGCCAGTGTAGGGATCGAGAATTGCCTGCCACATCAACGCGACGATCACGAAGGAGGTGATGTAGGGAAAGAAGATGATTGCGCGGATCAGAGTGCGCCCCGGGATCGGCCGGTTGAGCACGACCGCCAGTCCGAGGCCAATGGCGATGCTGGCCGCGGTGACGCCTATCGCGAAGGCCAGCGTCACGAAGAGCGACTGCCGAACGCGCGCGTCGCCGAGGGCAGCAACGTAGTTGTCCAGTCCGGCGAATCGGCTCTCGCCGATCAGCGGCTGGCCGCTGTACAGGCTCGCCCAAAACTCCAGTCCTATCGGATAGAAGAAATAGACCGAGAAATAGAGGATTGCTGGCGACAGCAGCAGGTAAGCGAGAAGCGTTTGTCTGGTGCGCCGGCTGAAGCGGGCAGCTCGCCGGGTCGGCATCGCGCCGACGCGAATGTCCGTATCGGCCGTATCGGTGCTGCCGCTGATAAACATCGGCCTAGTTGTTGGCCAGGATGACGTTGGCCTCGGCCGCGAATTTCGGCATGATCTCGGCTGCTGGCTTCTGATTGTAGATGATATCCTCGAGCGCACTTTGCAGAAGCTTCTCGATTCGCGCGTGCTTGCCGGTGAGGCGCAGCTCGGCGGTGACGTCTTGCGCGTAAGGCAGGCATTTGCTGAAGCTGCCGATGACCGGATCGGCCTGAACCTCGGCGTTTTCGGCCCAGGATTTGCGCGGCATCGTCATGCCCGCTTCCTTGGTAGCCGCTAGTTCCGTGTCGAGCGCGACGAGCCGCTTCAACAACTCCCAGGCCTCCTTCGGGTGCTTGGCGTCCTTAGGGATCATCACGCTGACGCCGCCCGCGAACGTCGCCTGCACCTTGTGCTTGAGTGATGGCGCAACCGCCCAGTTGAGCTTCGGGTTGCCCGAGCGGATCGGCTTCACGTCCCACGGACCGGTTATGATCATTGCGACCCGGTTGGCCGTGAACAGCTTTTGCGGACCCTCATAGTCAGCACCCGCCGCCGGCTTGGTCGCTGCTTTTTCCTTGTGGATCAGGTCGGCGAGGAACTGGATCGCTTCGATCGCCTCAGGACTGTCGAGATTGACCTTGTTTGTCTTGGGATCGTAATAGCTTACGCCGTTCTGCAGTAGCCACGACGAATAATATCCGATGCTGGGGTTGGGAGCGAAGCCGAAGCGGGCGCCGGTCGTCGTCGCCTTGGCAACCTTCAGGAACTCCTCCCAGGTCGCAGGCGGCGCGTCGAAGCCCGCCTGCTTAAGCATATCGACGTTGTACACGAGGGTGGCGCAGGTGAGGTGGATCTGGACGCCATAGTACTTGTCGCCGAGTTTGTTGCGCTCGACGGAATAGGCTTGCCAGTCGTCGGGATAGCCGATCGCCTTGCCGTCTTGTTGGATGAAGTCGTTCAGCGGCCGCAGCAGATTCCGCTGGCCAAATTCCTGCACCCAGCCGCCGGGTTCGGCGACGAGATCGGGCGCGTTCTTCGCCGCAAAATCCGCCACCAGCTTGGTGCGCATATCCGGCCACTGGAATTTCTCCCACTGCACCGACCATCCGGTATGATCGGCTCGAACTTCGCTATTGCATCGGCATAAGCTTGATAGGCGTGGCCGGCGTTCCAATAGAGCGTCAAGGTCTCGGCATGGGCCGCAGTCGCGGTCGTCAGGGCCACGCCCAAAACCATGCCGTGCAGGAATCCGACTGACTTGTAGCGGCTCATCTTGGTCTCCTCCCTGGTTTGCCACCCGCCTTCCTCACAATGGATGGCGTCATATTATTCGATTAATATACCCGCTATACCGCAGTTTTTGTCAAGCTGAGACTTAGTCGTCATCAATGGCCTTGGGTTTAGAAACCCGCCGACGGTGTCCAGGTCGTCACGAACGCCGCACGATGTGTTCGATAAGGCGGGGCGCCTCCTCGGTGACTGCCAATATTGTGCCTGACTTGCGTGTGGAGGCGAAGTCCAACCCAGCGAAGTAAATGCCTGGCAGGGCGGCCACGCCATCCTCGTGAACAGGCTGTCCTTCCGGGTCGAGCAGACCGGAAAGCCTCACCCAACTGAAATCGCCCTTGAAGCCGGTGCACCACACCACGGTCGTGATGCCGGACCCGGCGAGGTCAAGCGAAACGATAGCCGGGTCCGGCCGATGCGCTGTGACAGTATCCGCTGGATCCGGCTCCGACACGGGAGCATCGATTCCAGAGCGGCTGATGTATTCGTCGATATAGCGTTTAACGTTGGCGGAAGCTTCGTCCGCAAAACGAATATGCTCTTCGAGATCCTCGGCGGACGACAGACGGCCGTCGCCCTCGACGCCCGCGAGCCGCCCTAGCAGCACGATGCCTCGGGCGCCGAGCGCTTGCAGGCTTATCGTGTGTTCCACGCCAAGCAGACCACGAGGTGGAATGCGCCCCGCAAGTCGAATGATCTCGTCTCGACGTACGTCGAGAAACCCGCTTTCGACGAGCCAGATCATGATGTCGCGACCTCGGTAGCGCCGCGAGAGCCGCCCGACGCGGCTGGTGGCAAGGAAGACTGTTCGGCCTGCTTCTGCCAGGTCCTCCGCGATCTGGACACCAGACTGGCCGCTTCCGACCACCAGCACCGCTCCAGCCGGAAGATCGGCGGTGCTGCGGTAATCAGAAGCATCGAACTGGCGCAGGCCTGGCGGCAAGGCAGCGGCGAACACTGGGCGCACCGGACAATTCAAGTCGCCGCTTGCGATCACCACGTTGCGTGCCAAAACTGTGCCGCGCGAGGTGGTCAACCGATAGACGCCATTCCCGTTCCCACCGGAGAGCTCGGTCACAACAGTGTCCGGTTCGACCGGTAGTTCGTTTCGCCTGGCGAAATCCTCAAGCAGGGCGACGAACTGGTCGCGCGTCAGGGCACCGAACGGATCTGAACCGTCATAGAAGTCGCCTGGCATGACGGTCTGAACGTTTGGGGTATTCATCCGGAAAGAATCCCACCGCTGCGTGCGCCAGGTCTCTCCGATGCGGCCTCGCTCCAGTACGGCATGGCGCAAGCCTTGCCGTGCCAGCGAATAGCTGACGCCCAGGCCGGCCCAACCGGCCCCGACCACCACCGCATCAAGGATGTTGGCGTCATCCGTCATTTGCCGCGGATCCGGGTGCTAGCGCCGGAGCAGCGGTTCGAGGCGGCACCAACGCCATCAGCGTAACGCCTTGGCCAGCGGACAACCGCCAAACAGCGGCCGATGCTGCCTGAACCCATCCCCGCGATCTGCATGGCTTCGCCCCCGATGCGAGGGCACGATAACAGCTTTATCGGGTCACGGCACAATCAAATACTCATCCGAAACCGGCAATGGTCGCGGCCTAACCTGGAAAGATCGTGAAACCGCCATCGACTCGGATTACCTGCCCGTTGATGAAGCGCGCGCGCGGACCGGCGAGGAAGGCCACCGCTTCGGCGATCTCTTCAGGCTCCGCATACCGGTTCAGCGATTTCTTGCTCGAATCCATGCGCTGCGGATCGACCACGCGGCTCGCCTGGAACCGTGCCGTCTTGGTGGCGCCGGGGCTCACCGCATTGACGCGTACGCCATCGTCGATCAGTTCCTTGGCGAGGCAGCGCGTATAATGGACGACAGCCGCCTTGAGCGTCGAGTAGACCACCTCGGGCGAGCATCCGATATGCGCTGCCGCCGAGGCGATGTTGATCACCGAGCCTGAGCCACGCTTGACCATCGGCGGAACGAACGCCTGGCAGACCAGCATCGTGCCGATGAGGTTGTTCTCGGTTAGAACCTTGATGTCTTCGTAGTCGATGTCCAGTGCGTTGTTGGGATTGGGCTTTACGCCCTTGGCGCCGATGTCGCCGCCGGCGCAGTTTACCAAGACGTGCACGTCGCCGAGCTCCGCCTCGATCTTCCTCTTCATTTCCGCGACAGCTTGCTTGTCGCCGATGTTGCCGGTGACCGCGGTGATGCGCGTCCCATGCTTCTCCAAGCCCCTGGCAGAGTCGCCGAGGTCCGCGAATTCGCCATATTGAGATGGCCGGGCCCAATCGAGGTCGTGGACCGCGACGTTTGCGCCAAGTTCGGCCAAGCGGTCGGCCATCACGCGGCCGAGGCCGCGTCCCGAGCCGGTGACGAAGGCGGTCAGGCCGCTGAGTTCTCGGGCAGTCATGCTGATTTCTCCATTGCAATGAAATCGAATTTCATCATGTTGGCGGCGCTGCGCCGGATCATGTCGAGCTCGTACGAAACGAGCGCACCGTCATCATCGCGCTCCCATGGCGTGCGGTAGTCGGCGTCGTCCGCAAGGCGGTTCAGGCGCGCAGCACTCAGGCAGGCCGCGAATTCGCGGGCGGTCTTCGGCGCATATCCGTTCCACCAGTCGTCGGTGAGACAGCGAACGTGACGGGCCTCCAGCGCGCCGGGCTCAAGCACCGCCGTCAGCGTGTCGTGGTGCTCGCCAAGGATGGCTGCCAGTTCGGCGAAAGGCACGGCGCCGTCGCCGATCGCGCAGCGGACCAGGCGGTAGCCCTCATCCGTGAACTGGACGCGATAGTCCTTGAGGTGAACGTGGCGGACATGGGGCGCGATCCGGCGCGTGAAGGCAAGCGGCGCCTCGCCGACAGGAAAGGTGTTGCCGGTGTCGTAGGTGATGCCGACACCCGGCCCGCCGAGTTCGCAGAACGCAACCAGTTCGTCGCTGCCGAAGTCCTGATGGTTCTCGATGCCGAGCACGCGTCCCTCGGCCGCCGCACGCGGCCCCCATTCCGTCAAGGCAGCGCGAATCGTTGCGTTGAACTCGCTCCATTTCGGACCCCACGCATTGCGGTCGCCGCACAGGACAGGCGTCAGTGCGATACGGATCGTCGTCGCCTCGAGCAGGCGCGCAGCCCGAAAGGCGTTGTCCAGCGGACCTGCCACTAGAAGTCCGCCGCTCACCACCGGGACGATGTCCAGCGCGGCAAGACGCCTGCGCAGGGCGACGATTTCGGCGTCAGTCAAGTCGGTCAACCAGGGTTCGTAGATCTCGAGCGTGCGTGCGCCCAGTTCCTGCGCCAGCGTGATGAAGCCTTCCAGCCCCACGCCGTCCGGATTGTGCCGCGGCGTGCCGCGGCCCTGCAGGCCGAGATAGTAGGTCAGTCCGTAAGGGTTGAGGCCGAGACGAAACATCAGCTTGGCGGTTCCAATGGAGAGCGGAGAGGCGTCACTAGCGCAGACCGGCATCGACGGTTATGGACTGTTTGGTGATCATGCGGCTGTCGTCGGCCGCCAGGAAGAGCACGGTGCGTGCAATCTCCTCGCCCAGCAGGACGCGGCGAATCAATTGCCGCTGCACCGTCTGGTCGACTGCCTCCTGCGTCTTGAACCACAGCTCGCGCTGCCGCTCGGTCATGACGGCGCCGGGTTCGATCGCATTGACGCGGATGTTATCCGGTCCGAACGACCGCGCCAACGCACGCGTCAGCGCCACCACGGCCCCCTTGGCGGTGGCATAGGCCACCATCTGGTCCGCTCCGAACCGCCAGGCAATGGAGGAGAAGTTTATGATCGAGCCGAAGCCGAGTTCCTTCATATGCGGATGCACTGCCTGCGCGGCGAAGAAGTGATGCCTCAGATTGACGTCGAAGCTGCGGTCCCAATAGTCGGCCGTTACCGCGTCGATGGGATGGCGCTGATCATTGGCTGCGTTATTCACCAGGACGGCGACCGGACCAAGCCGCGCGCGCACGCCTGCTACCGACGCCTTTAGCGCATCGACGTCGGTCACATCGCAATGGAGATATAACGGAGCCTGCCCGGCGGCACCAGCGAGCTCGCGCACCAACGCCTCCGCTGGTTCGTCCTGCACATCGAGAAAGGCTATCCGGGCGCCGTTCGCCACGAAGGCGCGGACCATATCGGCGCCAATGCCGGAGGCGCCGCCGGAGATCAGCACGACCCGATCGGTCAAGCTCGGATAAGTCGCGAATTGTACGGACATCAAACTACAGAAGCGCCTTGGTTGTTGGATCGAACAGACAGGCACGCGACATGTCGATGCCTAGCGTTATCGTCTCGCCCATGACGGGAGCGTCATCCGGCTCGAAACGGCCGGTGATCTCCAGGTCACCCAGCCTGAGCACGGCAAGCGTCTCGGCCCCGGTAGGCTCGACCAATTCGACCGGCGCCTGCATGGACGCCACAGCAGGTTTGCGCGACTTCAGATCGGTCGTGAAACGGTAGATGTGTTCCGGCCGGATACCGAGCACGACGTCCTGTGGCGCACCGGCGGGCATCGGCGCGGCAAGGGCGAGGCTGGCGTCGCTGCCGTCAGCGGCGCGTACCGAGATGCTGGTCGAGCCCGTAAGCCGGGCGGGAATGAAATTCATCGCCGGCGATCCCATGAAACCGGCAACGAACATGTTGGTCGGCCGGTCGTAGATCCGCTTCGGCGTGTCGAACTGCTGTACCGAGCCCTGGTTCATCACCGCAATGCGGGATGCAAGCGTCATCGCCTCGACCTGATCGTGGGTGACATACACCGTGGTCTTGCCGACGCGATGGTGAAGCTTCTTGATTTCGGTACGCATGTCGACGCGCAGCTTGGCGTCGAGGTTGGACAAGGGCTCGTCGAACAAAAACAGCTTCGGGTCGCGCACGAGGGCACGCCCCATCGCAACGCGCTGCCGCTGGCCCCCCGAGAGCTGGCCGGGCTTGCGTTTAAGCAGCTGTTCGATCTGCAGGAGTGCGGCAACCCGCTGGACAGCTTCCGCCTGCGCCGCTTTTGGCACGCCGCGGCTCTCCATGCCGAAGGTGATGTTCTGGCGCACCGTCATGGTGGGATAGAGGGCGTATGACTGGAACACCATCGCAATATCGCGGTCCTTGGGTTGCACCGAGTTCACCAGCCGGTCGCCGATCCATATCTCGCCCGACGTGACGGTTTCCAGTCCGGCGATCATGGCGAGCAAGGTTGACTTGCCGCAACCCGACGGGCCGACAAGGGCGACGAATTCTCCGGTCTTAGCCTCGAGATCGATGCCGGCAAGAATCTCGAGCGAGCCGTAGCTCTTGTGAAGGTTGCGGATCATCAACGCGGACATCGGCGACGCCTCATTTTATGGCGCCCTGGGTGAGGCCGCGCACGAAGTATTTTCCACCAAACAGATAGATCAGCAGCGGAGGCAACGCGCCGATCAGCACGGCTGCGCTCATCACATCGTAAGCACGCGCGGTCGTGCCGCCGGCCGTGAGCGCGACCAACGCCGCCGTAATCGGCTGCTGCTGGCCCGATGTGAAGACGACGCCGAACAAATACTCGTTCCAGATGCCGGTGAACTGCCAGATGACGGTGACAATCAGAATCGGCGGCGACAGGGGCAGGATGATCTTGCGGAAGATCCGCCAGAAGCCGGCGCCGTCGATGCGTGCCGCCTTGATCAGGTCGTCCGGTATGCTGACGTAGAAATTGCGGCAGAACAGGGTGGTGAACGAGATACCCTGGACGACGTGGATCAACACCAGCCCGTATGTGGAATTGGTCAGGCCGAGCTTGCCGAGCAGGAACGCCCACGGCATCAACGAAATCTGGCCGGGCATGAATACGCCGAGCAGCATCAGATTGAAGATCAGTTCGGAACCCCTGAAGCGCCATTTGGAGAGGATGTAGCCGTTCATGGCGCCGAGAATGGTCGAGATGATGGTGGCGGGGATCGTCATCGCCAGCGAGTTGAAGAAATTGCGCTTCATGCCCTCGCAGGTACCGCTGACGCAGTAGGATCCCCAGGCCTGCGCCCACGCATCGAACCGGAAGCTGCGCGGTACGGAGATGAGGCCGTTGCGGGCAATCTCCGACTGCTCGCGCAATGAGTTGAAGATCACCACCAGCAATGGCACGAGATAGACGACCGCGAAAAGCGTCAGCACGGCATAGACAAGGAAGCGACTCCAGAAATGCCGGCGCGTGGCAGCGGCTTCTTCCGGATCAAAACGGGCATTAGGGGCAATTTCAGCCATTGCGGCCCTCCGCCCGCCGGCGCCAGACGATCCACAAGGAGTACGGCACCAGCACCACCGCGACCGCCGCGAGCATCATCATCGCCGCGGCGGCACCCTCGCCGATTTGGCCGCGCTGGAACATCAGGTCGTAGACATAGATGGCGGGGAAGGTGGTGGACACACCTGGGCCGCCTCGCGTCAACGCCGCCACCAGGTCGAAGGTCTTGATGGCGAATTGTATCTGAATGACCGCCACCGCCAGGAATATCGGAGCGATGGTTGGCAGGATGACCCTCCGATAGGTCCGGAAAACCGACGCGCCGTCGATTTGCGCGGCTTTGACGAGATCCGGATCGACCGACCGCAGACCGGCCAGGAAAAGTGCCATTGCGAAGCCGGACGACTGCCAGATACCGGTTATGATCACCGCATAGATCGCAGTGTTGCGGTTGGCCGTCAGGGCGAAGCTGAAGTCGGTCCAGCCAAGCCCGCGAACGAAGGCCTGGATACCGTCGACAGGATTATAGAGCCAACTCCACACCGTACCGGTGACGATGAAGGACACCGCCAACGGGTAGAGAAAGATGGTGCGCCAAACCGCCTCGCCGCGGACGCGCTGGTCGATCGCGATCGCGAGCAGCAGGCCAACGGCCATCGAGCCAACGATATAGAAGCCGCTGAACAGGAAGAGATTGGTATAGGCGATGTTCCAGCGCCGGTTTGCCCAGAGCGAAGCGTAATTGTCCAGGCCGACGAACCCATAGGTCGGCAACAGCGACGAATTGGACAGCGAGATGTAGAGCGTCCAGAGCGTGAAGACGAAAACATAGATGAAACTCGCCGCTATCGACGGCGCCAGCACCAGAATGGGCACCATCGTGCCCAGGCGCTCGCGCCACGGAGGGGCCGCGGCAGCTGCGGCTGGTACAATCAGATCATGGGTGGACATCGGGCTGCTCCGGCGAGGTCTGGCCGGGAGCTTCGCCCCCGGCCATCATCGGCAGCGTCACTTCTGCGCTTCGGCCGCATCCGCCATCGCATTGGCCGCGTCCTGCGCACTCATATCCGGCGTTGCTACAAACTCCGTGATGCTATCCATTATTGCGCCGCGGACCTTTTGCGGAACCGTCATGTTGTGCGCCATCGAACGCACGAGCGTGCCGGCGGCGATCGAGGCTTGCAGATCCTTTTGCGAGAGCTGCTGGCAGGGATTGAAGCCGTTCGAAAGATCGACGTCGAGGCGGGCCGGAATGGACCCTTTGGTCTGATTGAAAATGGTCTGGAATTCGGGCGACAGGATGATGCTGGCAAGCAGCTTCTGTCCCTCGATATAGTCCGGATCCTTCTGCTTGAAGAACACGACCGAGTCTGAATTCAAGATGAAACCGGGCTTGCCCCAATCGGTCGGCGCCTGGGCGCAGACATAGTCGGTGCCCTCCTTGAAGCCGCCGGCCGTCAGCAGGCCGATCGTCCAGTCGCCCATGATGTGGAAGGCGGCCTCGCCGCGGCCGACGAGATGCGACATGGTATCCCAGTCACGCCCGTTCATGCCGGGGTCCATGTACTTCGAGGTCATGGTGCGAAACTGCTCGAAGGCCTTGACCATGCCGTCGCTGCGCATGGCATCGACGTCGCCCTCGACGAAAGCTTTCTTGTAGAGATCGAGGTCCTGACCGTACACGACCACTTCGAAGACGGTCGAGTCGGTCCAGTCGGCGGTCGAGTGCGAAATGCAGATCTTGCCGCTGGCCACGATCTTGTCGCAGGCGGCGTTGAATTCCGCCCATGTCTTCGGCATCTCGGTGACGCCCGCGTCCTTCATGACCTTCGGCGATGCCCACAGCCAGTTGATGCGGTGGATGTTCATCGGCGCGGCCACCCAATTCCCGGTCGGCTTCATCACCGGCAGCAATTCGGGAGCGACGACCTTCTCCCAATTTTCCGCCTTCGCCAGGTCGTCGAGATTGGCTGTCATGCCCGTCTCGTTCCATTCGGCGATCTCGGGGCCTTTGAGCTGCACAGCGGGAGGTGCGTTGCCGGCGATCACATCAGCACGCAGTTTGGCCAGGGTATTGGCCGTATGGCCTGCGATGGAGGTCTGCTGCCAGGTGCCACCCTTGGCGGTAAACATCTCGCCGAGCTTGGCGATAGCCTGGGCGTCCGATCCGGTGGCCCATTGATGCAAGAGGTTGGTCTTCGGCTCCGCGAGGGCTGTTCCGGTAATCAAGGTGAAGGCGGTAGCGGCCGCAAAGGCCGTCCTCAGGTATTTCATCGTTTCACTCCCATATGTGATGCACGGTTCGTATCGACCGCTTGTGGCCCGCGATTTGAGGTCGTGGCCGGCGAGATTCAGTAATCTCCGTTCTTTCCAAGATGACATATTTGGGCTATCAGTCAACGTGCTTTGTGCCCATCATGAACAAACCTTCGCTTAGAAATTGGCTGATCGACAGGCCGTCCGCGTCGCCGGAGAGCCTGATCGTCCGATGCTTGCGCGAGCGCGGCGTGCTTTCTGCGTCGCAAATTACCCGCATTACCGGTTTGGCGCGGTCGACGGTTTCAACCGCGCTCAACGGCTTGAGAAAATCTGGGATGGTGATCGAATCCTCGGCCCATCATGACGCGGCGAGGGGTATCGGCAGGCCTGCCACGACATTGACGCTCAATCCCGCTGCGGGCACCTGCGTCGGCATCCATCTGGGCCTCGACGAGATGCGGTGTGTCGTCGCTGACGTCTCGCATTCTTTCGTTGCCGAACAAACTATCCCCATGGGTCTGGACTACCAGCCGCAACAGGCGGCCCAGCTCGCCAAGTCAGTAATTGCCCGATGCTACGAAGAGAACGGTCTGCCGATGGCGGGGCTCCTGGGGGTTGGGGTCTCCGTCTCGGGCCCAGTCAGCCGCGAAGGAGTGGTGCTGCGCGCGAGTATCGTTCCGACCTGGGCCGGGGTCAACATCCGCGATGTGTTCGGGCCGGTCCTTGAACAGCCGATCTTCGCCGACAATGAGAGCAACTGCTCGGCCATTGCCGAGCTGATGTGGGGTGCTGCCGTCGGCCAGGACGATTTCGTGCTGTTCAAGGTCGATCTGGGCGTCGGCGGGGCCATTGTCCAGCACGGTCGGCTGGTGAGCGGCATCGCCGGCGGCGCCGGCGAATTCGGGCACATTAGCATCGATCCCGGCGGCGACCTTTGCCGGTGCGGCAATCGAGGATGCCTGGAGCTCTATGCCAGCTTTGCCCGACCGCTCGAGCAGATTTCGCGCATCGTGCGGCGGCCGGTCACGATGGACGACGTGATCATGATGGCCGAGCAGGGCGACGTGAGGGCGCTGCGGATGATCGAGGACACCGCCGAGTTTGCCGGCCGTGGCCTTGGCCTGATCGGTTCGGTTCTCAATCCGCCGCTCATCATCATCGGCGGCCGCATGGCCTTGGCGGGCGACATTCTCCTGGCGCCACTGATCGCATCATATGAACGCCACACGCTCATCAAGTCCCGCGATGTGGCGCCTGCGCTGCGCACGCGGATAATCGTTGGCAAGCACACGGAGAACGATGCATTGCTCGGCGCGGTCGGCCTCGTGCTGCGCCACAACAGCCGGCTTCAGTGACCCGGCTTGCGCTCTGATTTTGCGAGCTGCTCGCCGAAGCAGCGGAACTGATGTTTGCCTACGCGACACGCACCGTGCGCTGCCTCGGCTTGATCGCGGTGGCGAGCAGCAGGCCGGCGATGATGAAGGCGGCGCCGGCGAGATCGTAGTCGTGCAAGCTTTCGCCAAGGACCAGATAAGCGAGAACGGCGACGAAGGCGGTCTGGAGATAGAGCAGCATGCTGGCGCGCCCCGCACCAAGCGTCTCGACGCTACGGTTGTAGAGATAGTACATCAGAGCGCCGCCGGGGCCGGCAACATAGGCGAGAGCCAGAAGGCCGTTCGCATGCAGCGCTGAACGATCCCCGGAAAACAGTTCCCAGAGATAGAAGGGCAGTGCGGCCAGCGCGCCGGCTCCCAGCAGCAGGACCACCATCGGCAGAAGCTCGATAGCGAATTTGGCGCGACGCAGCAGCACGGTGTAGAGGCCCCAACAAAACGCGCTGCCGACGATCCACAACTCGCCGGGATTGAACTGCAGCTGCATCAGCGCGGCAAGGTCGCCGCGCGCCACGATCACCACCATCCCAGCCAGAGCGACCAGCGCTCCAAGCGCTTTCCAGACACCGAGGGGCTCGCCGAGCACGAAGCGGGCAAGCACCATGGTCATGATCGGCGACAGCGCCATGATGATGCCGGCGGTTGTCGCGTTGGTGTAGTTGAGGCCCGTGTAGATCATGCCCTGACACAAGGTTAGCCCGATAGTGCCGATGACCAGCACCTCGATCACCCGGGATTGGATCAGCACGAGCATCGCCCCGTGATGACGATGGACGATAGGCAGCAGGATCGCGCACGCGAGCGTCAGCCGCCAGAAGCAGAGCGCCCAAGGCGGCATCTCGGGGGCAACCCACTTGGCGGCGATATAGACGCCGGCCGACAGGAGCCAGCAGAGCGTCGCGAGGGAATAGGCGAGCGGAAGTGATGCGCCGGGTGTCGCCTTCGCTACACTTGGATGTGCTATCGGCAGCGATTGGATATCCGTCTCCTCCCACCGCAGACTTTAGCAGATTTGCAGCGTCTTGCTAAGCAGCAACAACAGCTGTTTCACCAGCTGGTGCAATCGGTGGGTCATTGTGGGTCCCGCCGTTCACGGTCTCCTTCCATTCGAACGCATGTTGGCCCATGATTCATATTGCGCGACAGATATTCGCGCGGTTGCCACAATCTTCTCGCGCCATATTTCTACCGAGCGCAGATCTGTCGCGAATTCCTGGCCCTGGGATCACGAGCGCCGCTGTTTCGAGGCAATTGGAAGAATAAGCCACTGACTTCCGTTTGCACAAAGAGCGCGACACAAATCCATGCGGAGGACGTCCGATGCATGCCGGCTTCCCAGGAAGCGTACTCGTAGCGGTGTTGGGCACCGTCATGGCGAGCTGCGCTGGCATTCCGGCGCAAAAAACTGGTGCAATAACCGGCTATGGCCCCAACCCCACTTTACCGAAACCAAGACCGACGCTGATCCCGACTGTTAACATCGCCGAGGCGAAAGGCTGGCAGAAAGAAGGTATGCCGACCCCGGCGAAGGGGCTGACAGTGAACGCCTTCGCCACCGGCCTCGATCATCCGCGCTGGCTACATGTGCTTCCGAACGGCGACGTGCTGGTTGCTGAAACCAATGCCCCTGCCAAGCATGACGAAGGCTTCAGTCTTAGAAAGGTCTTCATGGACCTGGCTATGAAGCGGGCTGGCGCCGCGACCAAAAGCGCCAACCGCATCACGCTCCTGCGCGACACCGATGGCGACGGCATTGCGGATGTACGCACGACGTTCGCGGAAGGCCTCAATTCGCCCTTCGGCATGACGCTGTCCAAAGGCAAACTCTTTGTCGCGAATACCGACGCGCTGGTCGCTTTCCCCTACTCCAATGGCCAGACCCGAGTCAGCACGTCGCCGGAAAAGATCATCGACTTGCCGGCCGGGGACCTCAACCATCATTGGACCAAGGACGTGATCGCAACTCCGGATGGACGCAAGCTCTATGTCACCGTTGGTTCCAACAGCAACGTTGGAGAAAACGGCATAGCCGCGGAGAAGAACCGCGCCGCTGTCCTTGAAGTGGATCGGTCTACCCGCCGCACTCGGGTCTTCGCCTCGGGCCTGCGCAACCCGAACGGGCTCTCCTGGAATCCTGAGACTGGCCAGCTTTGGGTCGCCGTGAACGAGCGTGACGAGATCGGCGACGACCTTGTGCCGGATTACATGACCTCGGTTCGTGACGGCGCTTTCTACGGCTGGCCCTACAGCTACTACGGACAGAACGTCGACGAACGTGCCAAGCCGCAGCGCCCCGATCTCGTGGCGGCAGCGATCAAGCCCGATTACGCCCTGGGCTCTCATACCGCCTCGCTGGGACTGACCTTCTCCAAAGGCGCGCGGCTCGGTCCGGCCTACGGCAACGGCGCCTTCGTCGGCCAGCACGGCTCGTGGAATAGAAGCGTGCACAGCGGCTACAAGGTCATCTTCGTGCCGTTCCATGGTGGCAAACCGAGCGGTCTCCCGAAGGACGTGCTCACTGGCTTCATCGGGCGGAATGGCACGGCGATGGGCCGTCCGGTCGGCGTTGTTATCGATCAGGCCGGCGCACTGCTCGTCGCCGACGACGTCGGTAATGTCATCTGGCGGGTCCGCCGGGCGAATGGCCGTTGAGCGCAGGTGGCCTTTCTGATTCCGACCTCACCAGCCTTCGGCTACAGCGCCACGCCCGATATGGCTGCATTCGGCGGAGACGGATATCCTAAACAATTAGCTAGCAGCACGCCCGAAGATAGTCGTGTCAAGCATGCTTGCGCCCGCCTGCCTCGCGGAAACAGCTGTCAGGATAGGGATACCACCAGCCCTGAATCTCCGGTCTGTGGTCGATGATGACCATCTTCGAGCGGCGGAATGCATCCAGACCCTGGCGGCCGAGCTCGCGGCCGAGGCCCGAAGCCTTCCAGCCCCCGAACGGCAACGCGTCATTGTCTATCAGCGGATTGTTGACCCAGACCATGCCGGCCTCGAGCCGCTCCGCGGCCTCATGCGCTTCGGCAAGATCGGTGGTGAAGACCGAGGCGCCGAGACCGAAGGGGCTGTCGTTGGCAAGCTCTATCGCCTCGTTGAAATCCTTGACCCGGCAGATTGCGGCGACCGGCCCGAAACACTCTTCGCGCACGATTGCCATATCGGCGGTGATGCCGGTCAGGATGGTCGGCTCGTAGAACCAGCCTACATTATGTGCCGGCGGAATGCGTCCGCCGGTGATCGCTTTGGCACCGCTGCGGATCGCATCGTCGACCAGCCGGATGACCTTCGCACGCGCGGCCTCGCTGACCAGCGGTCCGATCTCGGTTTTGTCGAGGCCGTTGCCGATACGCAGCGCGCGCGTTTTCTCGGCAAACAGATCGACGAAGCGGTCGTGAACGGCATCAACCACGAAGAACCGTTCGGCCGAAGTGCAGACCTGGCCAGTGAGATGGAAGGCAGCCGTGACGCTGCCGGCAGCCGCCACGTCCAGGGGGGCGTGTTGGCTGATGATCAGGGGATCGCTGCCGCCGGCCTCGATGACGCAAGGCTTCATGCGCTCTGCACATGCGACGGCGACAGCCTTGCCGGCGGCGACCGAACCGGTGAAAGCAACCGCATGCGTGCGGTCCGAGGCGATCAGCGCCTGCGCCGTTGCTGCTCCGCCTGGCATGCAGGAAACCAGGCCCTCCGGCAGGGAGCGGAACACGGTCATATAATCCAGCGTCGACAATGTTGTCGCTTCGGCGGGCTTGATCACGCAGGCATTGCCGGCGGCAAGCGAGGCGGCGACGGTCCAGCACATCAACAGGATCGGAAAATTGTAAGGCATGATGTGCACCGACGTGCCGTAGGGCTCGTAGCGGGCATACTGGAACGAACCGGCCTGCGTCGTGCCGGCGATCTTGCCGGCGTCGTCACGCGCCATTTCGGCGTAATAGCGGAAGATCGGCGCGCAATTGGCGATCTCGCCGATCGCCTCCGGATAGGGTTTGCCCATCTCGTGCACCATCAGCTCGGCGCAGCGCGTGAAGTCGGCCGCTTCGATGGCGTTCGCGACGGCGTGCAGATGCCGGGCACGGCTCTTGGCGTCGAGCTTTTTCCAGGCCGTTTGCGCCTTGGTCGCTGCGGTGAGCACGGCGTCGATCTCGCCGTCGCTGGCTGCGGTGATCGCGCCGACGGTTTCGAGCGTCGCCGGATCGATCACCGGTTTTGCCGCACCAGTCATTGGCCGATAATCCGGATTGACGAAGAAGGTCGGCCGGTCGGGTGAAAAGTCCATTCTGTCCTCCCGTGTGCACGGAACCTTTTTGAGAATTCACCCTGCCGAGACAGGCGGCGTGGTTTTCGAGAACCGAAGCGGAGCGGACATTAAAGTGCGTGAGCATCGGAAGAAACGGCGTCAGGTGTCCGGTAGGGTAGAATTATCGAGAAGGTTCAGCGGATCATGTAAACTTTCTTGATGGTCTCGTGGACGGTGCAGACGCCCTTCCAGTCCTGCGGAAAGAACGCTGCGGTGTCCGGTTCGATCTCGATCACCTCGCCGGATTCGTGGACATAGGTGCAGCGTCCCTCGAGGAAATGGCAGAACTCGTCGCGGGTGACGTGGCAGCGCCATTTGCCCGGCGTGCAGACCCACAGTCCGCATTCGGAGCGGCCCTCCGGCCCCTTGTGCAGCAGCTTGCCGGAAGTGCGGGATTCGCCCTCGATCAGGGTGGGGATGACGCCCCAGTCGACCAGGTCGGTGAGGGCGAGCGGCGATTTCATGATCGGTGTCGGCATGTCGGGAGCTCCAGTGGCCGGCTTTAGGCCAGCATGTAAAAGTTGCGGATGGTCTCGTGGACGGTGCATTCGCCGGTCCAACCGGCCGGGAACATGACAACCGTGGCGGCGGATACCTCGATCACCTCGCCGTCGTCCGATCTGTAGGTCGCGCGGCCGGCAACGAAACGGCACAATTCGTCGCGCGGAATCGCCAGCCGCCAGCGACCGGGCGTGCAGACCCAGATGCCGGATTCCGGCTGGTTGTTCGGCCCTTTGTGCACCAGCCTGCCGGTGGAATGCGAAGCGCCTTCCAGCGCATCGGGCTGGGTGCCCCAGTCGACGAGGTCGGTGCGGGTCGAGGCTTGGTGGAGGTGTGGGGCTGAGATCACAGCAATTTCTCCAGCAGTACCGCCGCTTTCTCCGGGCCGTTCTGCGACTGCATCTGGGCCGACGTCTTGGCCAGCTTGGCCTTGATTGCCGGGTCGGTCAGGCAGGTTTCGATCCTGGCGATGAGCTCGGCGTCGCTCCAGTCGTAGCGCGGCATGCCGAAGCCGTGGCCGGTCTCCTCGACCCGCGTCGCATTGTCGTGGCCGTCCCAGACGTAGGGCATGATGATCGCCGGCTTGCCGAAATACAGGCACTCAGTGAACGAGTTGTTGCCGCCATGATGGATCACCGCATCGACCTGCGGGATGACCGAGGGCTGCGGGAACCAGCTCTCGACGATGACGTTTTCGGGCACTTGCGCGTACTGCTCCTTGTAGCCGCCGACATTGACCAGCGCCCGGTAGCGCGTCTTGCCCAACGTTGCGACGATGCGCTTCAGCAGATCGACATCGCCGGCGCCAAGGCTGCCGAAGGAAACATAGAGCAGCGGCCCGTCATTATTCTTCGCAAAAACCGGCACGGTGTAGGGCTTCTCCTGCCGCACGCAGCCTTCCAGATATTGGAATTTTGCCGGGTCGAGCGGATAGCGGCGCTTGAACTTCGCCGCCTCGGGATAGAGCAGCAGATTGAGGTACGGCGAGGCCTCGAAGAACTGGCCGATCGGATACGGCGCTTCGTTGTTCGCTTTCAAAAACGCATTGAAGTCGTCATGGATCGGCTTGATGACGGCGTTGAAATGGTCGCGGTAACGCCGATGGCAGGCGTGGTCGTTCTCGCCGCAGCCGGACAGATGTGGCGGGACGTCCTCGTCCTCGATCTCGTTTTCCGAGCAGGAGATGACGCGCACCCAGGGCTTGCCATACTGCTTGATTGCCGGGAACAGGATGACGTTGTCGACGCAGATGACATCAGGCTTGATCGTCGCAAGCACGCCAGGCAGATCCTTCTCAGCCCATTTGGCGCTGTCGACGATCGCCGTCCAGCAATCCTTCACGTAATTGTCGACCTGGTCGTAGGGCGATTTGCGGAAGTTCGGGATGTGGCCGTTGATGAAGTCTTCCCAGAACTTGGCCATCTGTTCCGGCGGCAGCGGCTCGGACAGGTTCACCGGATGAGCCTCGAAGTCGTAGCCCTTGTAGACGTCGACGAAGCCGGGGTCCGACAGGAACACCGCTCTGTGGCCGCGCGCCTCGATGGCCTGGGCTATGCCGACGGAATTGAGCGCGGGGCCATAGGCGGCCTCCGGAAAGAACGCGATCGTCTTCTGCGCCATGAGAGGTTCTCCTTTCGATCAATCTGCGAAAATTCTGACGTCAGCCGCATCCCAGCCGAGCTCGACTGTATCGCCCGACGAGACCGGGCGGCGATCGGCGGCGTCGGCGGTGACGCGCACCAGGAACGGCTTTGGCGACAGGGCGGTGCGGACGTGCAGCTGCAGATCGAGTCCCTGATAGGCCAGCGCCTCGACCGCGCCGAAGATACGGTTGGCCGTTTCTGCCGACGGGAACAGCCGGATGCGTTCGGGCCGCACTGAAGCTACCGCCGCAGCGCCGGGCGAAAGTGTTGCGGGAACATCGCCGGCGATCCGCACGCCGTTGCTTGCCAGCACGCCGTCGCCGACGGCTTTGCCCGGCACGAAATTCATGACGCCGATGAAGTCGGCGACGAAACGGTCCCCCGGGTGCTCGTAGACCGCATGGGGTGTATCGCATTGCAGCAGCTTGCCGTCCCTGAGCACTGCCATACGGTCGGCCATGACGAGCGATTCCTCCTGATCATGGGTGACGATGACGAAGGTGATGCCGACCTCGTGCTGCAGCCGCTTCAGCTCCAGTTGCATGGCCCCGCGCAATTTCTTGTCGAGTGCACCAAGAGGTTCGTCGAGCAGAAGCAGCCGTGGTCGCTTGACCAGCGCTCGGGCAAGCGCGACGCGCTGCTTCTGCCCGCCAGACAATTGCTCCGGCTTGCGGTCGGCGAAGGCAACGAGTTCGGTCGTCGCCAAAATGGCGTCGACACGGGAGCGGATTTCCTTTGCAGGCAAGCGTTCCATTTCGAGGCCGTAGGAAACATTCGCCCTGACGCTCATATGCGGAAACAGCGCATAGGACTGGAACATCAGATTGACCGGCCGCTTATTGGGCGGGGTCCTGGCGATGTCGCGGCCGTCGAGCAGGATGCGCCCGTCATTGGGCGTCTCAAAGCCGGCCAACATGCGCAGCAGCGTTGTCTTGCCGCAGCCCGAAGGTCCAAGCAAGGCGAAGAACTCGTTCTCGCGGATATCCAGCGAAATGCCGTCGACCGCCGTCACCCGGCCGAACTTCTTCGACACGTTGTCGATCGCCAGCAGCGTGCGGGGCTCGTTCATTGGCCGATCACTCCACGGTTGAGCCGCTGCGACAGGGTCAGCGCGGTGATTGAGACCGCCATGACGATAGTCGCCAATGCATTGATCTCCGGCGTGATGCCGAAGCGAATCATCGAATAGATCTGCATCGGCAGCGTGGTCGAGGCGCGGCCGGCGCCGGCGGTGAAGAAGGCGATGATGAATTCGTCGACCGAAAGGGTGAAGGCGAGCAGCGCGCCGGCGACGACGGCAGGCAGGATCACCGGCAACGTCACCCGCCGAAATGTCGTGAGCGCGGAAGCACCGAGATCGGCAGAGGCCTCGACGATCGACCAGTCGAAGCTTTTCAGCCGCGCGCGCACCACGGAGCAGACGAAGGCGAGATTGAAGACGACATGGGCGAGGATGATGGTGTGCAGGCCCAAGGTGAGATCAAGCATCGAGAAGAAGCTGAGCAGCGCGATCGCCAGCACGATGTCGGGAATGATCATCGGCGCAAAGATCAGCGCCTCGAGACCTTTGCCGTGTTGCCGGCGTATTTCGACGCCGATCGCCAGCAGCGTGCCGAGCAGCGTGGCGATGGCGGTCGAGACAAGCGCCACGATCAGTGTGTTGAGCGCGGCAGAAAGGATTGCGGCGTTTCCGATTAGCGAGACATACCATTTCAGCGAAAAGCCCGACCAGACGGTCGGCAGCCCGCCTTGGTTGAACGACAGCGCCACCAGCACGGCGATCGGGATGTAGAGGAAGGCCAGGACCAGTGAAAGCACGAGCCAGAGCGCGCGCCTCGTGGCGAGGGAGCGCTCAGCCATCGGCGCCTCCTCTCGCTTCGGCGGTGCGGCCCGAGGCGCGATCAGCAGCCAGGGCCTGCGCCGTCAGCACCAGCAGCATGATGGCGATCAGCACCATTGCCAGTGCCGCACCGAAGGGCCAGTCATTAGCCGTGAGGAACTGGTCGTAGACGAGATTGCCGATCATCTGGAAACGGCCGCCGCCGAGCAGCGCCGGCGTGACGAAATTGCCGATCGACAGCACGAAGACGAAAACCGCCCCGGCGGCGATACCCGGCATGGTCAGCGGCAGGATGACCCGGCGAAATGTGGTCACGGCCGACGCGCCGAGATCGCGCGAGGCCTCTGCGAGCTCCGGATTGAGCCGCGACAGCGGCGCGTAGCAGGCCAGGATGACGAAGGGCAGATAGTTGTAGACCAGACCGGCGATGACGGCGCCTTCGGTATAAAGCATCGACAGCGGCTCGCCGGTGTAGCCGAACCAGCGCAGCAGTTGTGTGATCAGCCCTTCGCGGTTGAGCAGCACGATCCAGGCATAGGTACGGATCAGGTAGTTGGACCAGAAGGGCAAGACGGCAAAGAACAGAAACACCGGCTGCAGTTGCCGGGGTGCTGCCGCGATCGCATAGGCGGCGGCATAGCCGATCACCACCGCGACCAGGGTTGCCGTGCCGGCAATGCGCGCCGAATTGAGGAAGATGCCGGCATAGAGCGGGTCGAACACCAGCCCGAAATTCTCCAGCGTGAAAGTGTAGTCGATGCCGCCATAGATGCCGCGCCGGAAGAAGGCGAGCGCCAGCACCAGCGCGCATGGCACGACCATCAAGGCGATGAGCCAGGCCAGCGCCGGCGTCATCAGCAAGGATGAGCGAAGTCTTGTTTGGGACAAGATTGCGGTACCGCATTCAACGGTCGGCGGCGAAAACCCCGCCGTCGACCGGGATCTCTGATTTTGATGTCGGTTATTGCGCGGCCTTGATTTCGCTGACGATCTTCGAGTAGTCGCGTTGGGCATCGCCGACATCGCGCAACTGCTCGAACTTGACCAACTCTGCCACCGGCATGCTCATATTGGGAAATTTGGCGAGAAAATCCGCCGGCAGGCTTTCCATAGCCGGCTTGTTCGGTACCTTGTAGTCGATGTTCTGGGCCGCCCAGGCGTGGTTCTTGGCGTCCAGCATGAAGTTGATGAACTGGAAGGCGGCGTCCTTGTTGGCCGATGCCTTCATCACGACCATCGTATCGACCCAGAGATCCGAGCCTTCTTTCGGTATGGTGTATTTAATTTGTGGATTCTCGGCGATCCCGTAATTGCACCAGCCATCCCAGGCCTGAACCATCAGCGCCTCGCCCGAGACCAGCTTTGAATAAAAGGTCGTGTCGTCATAGGCCAGCAAGGTCTTCTTGGCCGAGATCAGCAGGTCCTTGACTTCGCCGAGCTTTGCCGGATCGGTCTCGTTCACCGAATAGCCCTTGGCGAGTTGGCCGGCGGCAAGCAGCCAGCGGTCGGTCGCCAGCATCGTCGTCTTGCCCTTGAGCGCATCGGACGGGGCGAGAAGGTCGTTCCAGCTCACCGGCTCCGCCTTCACCAGATCCGAACGGTAGCAAAGGCCGGTGGTGCCCCAAGTGTAGGGCACGGAAAAATTGTTGCCGGCGTCGTGCGGCAGCTTCGCCGCCTCGGGATAGAGATTGGCGAGGTTAGGGATATTGGCATGGTCGATCGCCTCGATCAGGCCGAGCTTGTTCAGCACTTCGGCGAAGGGCGAGGAGACGAAGACCACGTCATAGCCCTTGCCGCCGGACGCGACGAGCTTGCCCATGATCTCCTCGTTAGTGGCGTGAACCACGACTTCACCGGAGACACCGGTCGCCGCCTTGAAAGCTTTCATGGCATCCGGCGCCATGTAGCCGTCCCAGTTGGAGATAACGAGGTCGGAGGCAGCCGCCGGCGCTGACAGCGCCAGGCCAAGGCCAAGTGCGATCAAGGATTTCCTTAACGGACGGTGCCGCAGGGTGGTGGTGGTCATGACAGACTCCCATTCTGGTTGATCATCGAACTTAGTCGTCGGACCAGCGCTTGCAGCCGTAGCCGCTTTGATCCTGTTCCCCAGTCTTTTATTGCCGATTGATCTCACAGTACTATTGCAGAAAAAAGTACGTCAATCCATAATTTGTCAACTACGGTGAATCCCGGCCGATCGCATCCGCAAGGGCAATCGGCCAAACCTCAGCCGCCAAGTCCTTCATGAGAATTGCCATGCAAGTTGCAGCTCGACGTCCCCGCACCAACCATCTCGACCTTGCACAGCGCATTCTCGATGTGGCCCGGAAACGCGGCTTTGAACCCGGCGCTCATCTCCCGGAGCAGCAGATCGCTTCGCTCTGCAACGTATCCCGAACTCCGGTGCGGGCCGCGCTGCGTCTGCTCACTGAAAAAGGCGTAGTTCAATGGGAGGCTGAGTCCGGCTATCGCTTGGCCGTAGACCTCACGAGCCAGGCGACCGTCGCCGCCGACCTGCCGAGCGCCGAGGAGGATGAACTTGCCGACATGATCCTGCGAGACCGCTCGGCGCGCCGGCTGGACCAGACGGTCACCGTCGGCGCCCTGATGCGACGGTATAATGCCGAGCGCAGGACGGTACTAAAATCGCTGAAGAAACTGGCCGAGGAAAATCTTCTGGACCGCGCGCCGGGGCAGTCCTGGCTTTTCAGGAGAGTGCCGGACGATCCTGGCGCACAAGGGGAGAGCTATGAATTCCGGCTGTTGCTGGAACCCGCCGCCCTTCTGGCGCCTGGGTTCCGGCTGGATGGGACGCGCGCGGCAGCCTTGCGACAGGGCATGGAAATGCTGCTGGCTCTGCCCGACGCGGCATTCGATTCCAGAGAGTTCCAACGGCTGGACATCGATTTTCACGGGATGATCGCCGGTGGCTCCGCCAACCGCTTCGTCGCCGAGGCGTTGGCCGATCATCTCAGGCTGCGCCGGCTGCCGGGAACGTATGCCGGCGTCAATGTCTTCCGGCTGAAGCAATCATTGCGCGAGCATCTGACCATACTCGACCATCTGGAGAGCCAGCAGTACGAGGTTGCAGCCGATCTGCTTCGGGTCCATCTGCGGCTTTCCCGCAGCCAGCGACCGCAGGCGGCTAGTCGCGGGGCGCCCGCGCTGTTCGGCATGATCAGCCGGCCGGAATAACGAGGATCATGCGCAAAGGCAGCCCGACCATCGCACTGTTTCCGGAAGCGAGCTTCGGCGCTGCGCTGAATTGCGTTGGCATAGCGCAGGCCCTGCGCGCTCGTGGCGCCCGTCCAGTGTTCATCTGCCATGCCGGCTTTTCTGGCGTGTTCGCCGACTATGGGTTTCAGGAATACCAGTTGCCGACTGACGATCCGTTGACCGACAGCGAACGCCAGAGCTACTGGCAGGCCTTCGTGCGCCGTCATCTGCCGCATTTCAGGCTGAGCCCCATCGATCAGCTCGAAACCTACGTTGCCCCGACCTGGCAAGCAATCGTAGACACTGCGGTCAACGCCGAGGCGCCGCTGCGCCAATTGCTGGCGCGGCTGAAGCCGGACGCCGTGGTGCTCGACAACGTCGTCATGTTCCCGGCATTGGCGACCGCCGGCTGCCCGTGGGTGCGCGTCGTCTCCTGCGCCGAAACCGAGCTTCCCGATGCCAATGTGCCACCCTATCTGTCCGGTCTCGCCGCCGACGACCCGAGCCGCGCGGTCTTCGAGGCGCGCTACCTGGCAGCGGTCGCTCCGGCCCATGACCGCTTCAATCGGCTTCGGACCGACGCCGGTCTTGCGCCCTTGCCAACGGGTCTTTTTCTGGAACCTTCGCCCGCCCTCAATCTGCTGCTGACCCCAACGATTGTGCGAAGGCAGCGCGCCGAGCCGCTCGACCCTGCCAGCTTCGTCTATCTCGAAGGCTGCGTCCGCTCGGAAGGGCCGTTCGACGTACCGGTCTTTCCGCGCAATGGCGGACCGCTGGTTTATGTCAGTTTCGGTAGTCTTGGCGCCATGGATGTCGGCCTGATCCAGCGCATGCTCGCCGTTTTCGACAGGCTGCCGGCCCGCTTCATTGTCAATGCCGGAGGTCTGCGCGACAGCTATCGCGCCGTTCCGGACAATGTCTATCTCGACGCCTGGTTTCCACAGCCTTCCGTCGTGGCGAAATGCGACCTCTTCATTCATCATGGCGGCAACAACAGCTTTTGCGAAGCACTGCGTTTCGGCGTGCCGTCGCTGGTCATGCCCTATTGCTGGGACGGGCATGACAATGCGCAACGTGCCGAGGAAACCGGCGTCGGGCGCCACATCAGCCGCGATGGCTGGACGGAAGACGAATTGGAGCGAAGCATTCTTGGCCTGATGGCCGATGCTGCAATGCGCGCACGCCTCCGGGAGAATGCAGTGCATATGGCGCTGACACCCGGAACGGACGTGGCTGCCGAAGCCATTCTCGCTCTCGCAAGGACCCGACCTGATGCTTGACACCACAACAACTGATGCCTCGACCATGAACGGCACCAACGACCCGAAAGACTGGTTGGCCGCTCACGCTGTCAGCGAGGTCGAGTGCCTGGTGCCCGACATGAACGGCGTGCTGCGCGGCAAGGCCCTGCCAGCGGCCAAGTTCCTCAAGGCGATCGAGGACCGAGCACTCTATCTGCCGAGCAGCGCGTTCCTGGTCAGCATCGACGGCCGCTATTCCGGTTCCGTCGACGAGGGGTTCGCCTACCAGGACCCCGACATGCGGATGGTGCCGGATGTCGCAACACTCTGTCTGGCGCCCGGTGGCGGGCCAGGCAAGGCCTATGTCTTCGCCGATGCGTTCCACATGGACGACCGGCCGTGGATGGCTTCGTCGCGGCACGTGTTGCGGGCCGTGCTCGATCTATATCGCCAGCGCGGCTGGCGGGCAGTGGTGGCGCCGGAGCTTGAATTTTATCTCACCGCGCCCAATCCCGATCCCGACAGGCCGGTGACGGCGCCGGTCGGGCGCAATGGCCGCTCCGAAAGCGTGCAGCATCCCTATGACATGGCGGCACTGGAGCAATTCGAGCCGGTGATCCGGCGCCTCTATGACTATGCTGCGGCAGCCGGACTGCCGCTCGACACGCTCATCCATGAATCGGGCACGGCCCAACTGGAGATCAATTTCCTGCATGGCGACGCGCTGCCGCTGGCAGACAAGGTGTTGCTGTTCAAGCGAATGACGCGCCAGGCCGCGCAGGAAGGTGGCATGCAGGCGACCTTCATGGCCAAACCGATAGCCGCACAAGCCGGCAGCTCAATGCATCTCCACATGTCTGTCGTCGACGAGGCCGGCAACACGCTGTTTGCCGGGCGTGACGGCGCCGACACCGAGATGTTCGGGCATTTCATCGGCGGCCTGCAGAAATACATTCCCGAGGTGATGCCGCTGTTTGCGCCGAACGTGAATTCGTTCCGCCGCATCCGGCCGAACCACAGTGCACCCGCCAACATCGAGTGGTCGCACGACAACCGCTCCTGCGGCCTGCGTGTGCCGGCCGGCGGGCGCACCGCGCGGCGCGTGGAAAATCGGCTGCCCGGCGCCGATGCCAATCCCTATCTGGCGATAGCCGGCTCGCTGCTTTGCGGTTATCTCGGCGTCGAGGAGAAGATCGCTCGTTCGACGGAAGCGTCGGGCAATGCCTATCGCAGCAGGAGCACGCTGCCCAAAACCATGGAAGAGGCGCTCGACCGCTTCGCTGCGTGCGATCCGGTTCGGGCGGTGCTCGGCGAGGATTTCTTCCAGACCTATTTGCGCGTCAAGAGCGTTGAGCTCGACCTGTTCCAGAGCGTCGTCACCTCTTGGGAACGCGACCATCTGCTGCTCAAGGTGTGATGATGGGCTTCAATTCTGGGGGCTTCAACTCCGGCCTGGATATCGGCAAATCCTACTATGTCGCGACGGCCAATCCGGCTCCGGACCATCCGGCGCTGCAGGGCGACGTCGACGCCGATCTGGTGGTGGTCGGCGGCGGTTGTACCGGCCTCTCCGCAGCCTTTCATGCAGCCGAACGCGGCCTGAAGGTGGTGCTGCTCGAAGGCGGCAAGATCGGCTGGGGGGCGTCGGGGCGCAATGGCGGCCAGATGATCCCCGGCCTGCGCAAGGGCGCCAAGGGGCTGGTCAAGCTATATGGGCCGGAACGGGGGAGGGCGCTGTTCGATCTCGCCTTCGAGGCGCGGGCCCTCGTGCTCGGTCTGATCGAGCGCCATGCCATCGATTGCGACCTCAGGCTCACCGGCCATCTGGCCGGTGCGGTCAACGGTTCCGACCTGCGCGACCTCGAAGAAGAGGCCGAGTGCCTTTCTACGGTGATGAACTTTCATGATGTCGAGATGCTGTCGGCAGCGCAGGCGCGCGGAATGGTGAACACACCTTATCACGGCGCGATGTACGAGAAGCTCGGTGGCCATATGCATCCGCTGAACTACACGCTCGGTCTTGCTCGCGCCGCGGCTGCGGCGGGCGTCACCATCCACGAGAATTCGGTGGCGCTGCGGCTGGAGCGGGAACCTTCCCCCCGGGTTTCGACGGCCAAAGGCTCGGTGCGGGCCAGGCATGTCGTACTGGCCGGCGATGCGCTGCTCCACGGGCTTGAGCCGCGCGTCAACAGCCGCATCATGCCGGTCGGCAACTACATCATCGCCACCGAGCCGCTGGGCGACACGAGCGACGTCATCCCAAGCAATGTGGCCGTCTCCGACACGCGCTTCGTCGTCAATTACTACCGGCTGTCGGCGGATGGACGCCTGCTGTTCGGCGGCGGCGAGCGCTATACGCGGTCGCCGCCCGCCGACATTGCCGGCTTCGTGCGGCCGCACATGGAAAACACCTTTCCGCAATTGCGCGGCCGCCACATCGATCACGCCTGGGGCGGGCTGGTCTCGGTGACGACATCGCGCCTGCCGCATGTCGGTCGCTATGGCGACGTCTATTTTGCGCATGGCTATTCGGGCAAGGGGGTGATCCTGTCGACGCTGTCGGGTAAGCTGCTCGCTGAGGCGATCACCGGTGATGCTTCGCGGCTCGATCTGTTTTCGACCCTAAGCCCGCTGCCGTTCCCCGGCGGCACGGCGCTGCGCGGGCCGCTCTATGTGCTCGGCATGCTTTGGTACGCAATGCGTGACCGCATCAAACATTGAGCGCAGGCATGCGCAATGAGGCCGAGCGCCGCCACCAAGCGATTAACGGCTGATTTCGCGGCGGCATCCGACTTGATCGATGCTTGAATATGGTCCGCAGGCAATGGCCGCGAGTCGGTCCAGGCCCTGCTCCCGAAGCCTGAGCGCCGATAGACCTGCCTGCTATTTCCTCAGCTAATAGATCGATATGATTGCAGGATTAACCGTTTCATATCCCAGGCGCGGCTCCGATTTGTCTTTCGAAATCGCGCTGGAGACAGTTCCGGTTGAACTGCTATCCAATTTTGTTTCCCTGTTTTTCTTGATCGTGCTGCCCGACAGGTCGGCGCAGGCCGACGTTACTGCTGTACTGACCACCCTCTTTTTCTCGTGTGCAACGGCGGCGGTGGATACGGCCATCACAATTGCCGCACAAATAATCGTCAATCTCATTGATTCCCCCATTAGAGCACCGCAAACGTGTGGTCGACTGCCTTGAGACGCCGGCGAAGACGGTATTCGCGCCTGGCCGGCCCATGCAGCTTCCGACTGCACAAGATTGTAACTACATTAGCTGCAGCGCAAGTAACCATTTCGGACTAGGGAACGGGTTCCCCTTCGATCGAAAGCGCTGGGCTGCCGGCGAAAAAGCAGGCGTTTTAGCCGTTCTCGCCGCCGAGCGCCTTCCAATTTTGGGACAGAGGTTGGCTGATGCCGTTAAACTCACGGCTACGCATTGGTTGGATCTGTGCAGCGACAAGCCAACCTTGGCAAAGCCTCTACATAGTCACCTTCGGGCAGCACCAGTCTTGGAATTCACGCCCTCAAGCAAGGCGAGCAGGCCTTTCAGAATTTCGATTGGCGGCGGCGGACAACCTGGAATGTGCAGATCGACAGGCAAGGCCTCGGACACTCCGCGCACCACCGCATAGCTGCCGGCGAAACAGCCGCCATTGCCTGCGCAATCTCCCAGTGCGACCACCCATTTTGGGTTGGGTGTTGCGTCGTAGGTCCGCTTCAATGCCTCGCGCATGTTTTTTGTGACCGGCCCGGTGACGAGCAGTACATCGGCATGGCGCGGTGATGCGACGAACCGGATCCCAAAACGCTCGATGTCATAGAAGGCGTTGTTCAGCGCGTGCATCTCAAGTTCGCAGCCGTTGCAGGAACCGGCATCGACCGCCCGGATCGACAGGCTTCGCCCCAATCGTTTGTGAGCAGCCCCATCGAGCGCGCGTGCGAGTTCGTCGACTGCCGTGCTGCTTGCCAACGGCGGACGCTCGGTGAGAGGGGGGCGTATCAGGCTTTCAAAAAGAAGCTTGCGCATGACAGCGTGCCTTCAGAGATCATGGCCCGAATAAGAGCAGTTGAACGATTTGTTGCACAGCGGAAAGTCGGCAACGATGTTTCCTTCGATCGCCGCTTCAAGGAGCGGCCATTGAAACCATGACGGATCACGGAGGTGACAGCGCTCGACCAAGCCGCCCTTGCCAATGCGCAGCCAGGCCAGAATGTCGCCGCGGAAACCTTCGACGAGCGCCATGCCTTCATGCGATCGGTGTGTCTGCGCGAAATCGACGTGGATCGGTCCGTCTGGCAGTTGTCGCAGGACTTGTTCGATCAGGGACAGGCTCTGTTCGACCTCGTGGATACGAATCCATACACGGGCGTTCACATCGCCTTCCTGGAGGAGAGGTACATCGAAGGCGAGTTCGCCATAGGGTGGATAAGCGAGATTGCGTCGGGCATCGAAGTCCCGACCGGAGGCCCGGCCAACGTAGCCTCCGGCACGATATTGACGAGCGAGTTCCACTTTCAGCCGGCCAGTTGCGACAGTCCGATCCTGCAGCGACGCCGTGTTGTCGTAGAGCTCGACCAGCGCGGGAAACCGCTGCCTGATCTCTGCGATCAGGAACCTGAGAGCTGTCGTGCCCTCATCGCTCAGGAAGCTTGCCACGCCTCCGGGCACGATGCAGTCGCGCATCAAACGATGACCGAAGGCAGCATCGCTTGCCCGCAATACGCGCTCACGCAGCACCCCACAGTGGGCATGCATGAGCGCGAAGGCGGCATCATTGCAGATAGCGCCGATGTCGCCCAGATGATTGGCCAGGCGCTCCAACTCGGCCATGAGCGCTCGCAGCCAGACCGCGCGTGGGGGAACCTGGACACCCAGCGCCGCCTCGACCGCGCGGGCAAAAGCGAGGGAGTATGCCACGGTACTGTCGCCAGAGGTTCTGCCCGCCAATTTGGCTGCACGGTCGATGTCGGACCCCGCCATCAGGCCTTCTATACCTTTGTGCGCGTATCCGAGGCGCTGCTCCAGCCGGACGACCGTTTCACCGCTCGCCGTGAACCGGAAATGGCCCGGCTCGATGATGCCGGCATGCACGGGCCCGACCGGGATCTGATGCAGGCTCTCCCCCTCGGCAGGCAGGAAACTGTACGGGAAGGCTGTCGCAGCAGACGTCCGGACGCGGGTACTCAACGGATAGCTGACACCCCAATGGCCATGATCAAGCCACCGTCTCGTATCAGGCGCGCCTTGTGGCAGGAGCCCGAACAGGTCAGCAGCCGCACGTTCGAGCCGCAATGCGGGCGGATGCAGCCGGCCGACCGATGGGTAGCGGCCACTGGGGCATTCCAGGCTGACAACGCCGATGTCCCCGGCGCTTTCATCGAGAAGTGCCATGTGGACGGTGCCTGGCTCACCCCATAGGCCGAGCAAGCTCCAGTGGCCCTCGGCCAGTTGCTCGACGGCAAAGCCCCATTTTTTCGGAGTCACCACGGCGCGCGACCACGGGAAATGATTTTCGACACGTTGGCCAGCAAGGATGAGGTCGATCAGCGCGGGCATGCTCTTTCTCTCCTCTGCTCACCCCAGGATACTTGCGACGTGCTGGAACCATGTGACCAGCGGTGGCGGCAGATAGATGCCGGCGGCAAACACCAACGCCAAGTGGGAATACATCGGAATGTAGGACGCCTCGGCGGGTGCAGTGCTGCCGCGCGGTTCGCCGAAAGCGACGCCGGTCAGTCGAAGCAGCAGGGCGCCGAAAGCGAGCAGAATCCCGAAAACCAAGGGCATCGCCAAAAGAGGGTGTCTTGCAAATGTCGAACTCACGACCAGGAATTCGCTCATGAAGATACCGAGCGGAGGGAGGCCGGCAATGGCAACGACGCCGATGACGAGCGCCCAGCCAAGGGCAGGATGTGTTTCCGTCAGTCCCCGGATTTCGGCGATGTTCTGTGTCCCCTTGACCTGGGCAATGTGGCCGACCGTGAAAAAGATCGCCGACTTGGTCAGGCTGTGCATGACCATGTGCAGCAGCCCGGCAAAATTGGCGAGCGGGCCTCCTATGCCGAAGGCGAACACGATGATGCCCATGTGCTCGATCGAGGAGTACGCGAACAGGCGTTTGATGTCGCGGCGGCGGTAGAGCATGAAGGCCGCGAAGACAAGCGACGTCAGTCCCATCGTGATCATCAATGGCCCAGGTGCGATCGCTTCCGGGCTTGCCGCGAGCAATAGCTTGAAGCGCAGCACGGCATAGAGTGCGACGTTTAACAGCAAGCCCGACAGCACTGCGGAAATCGGCGTTGGACCCTCAGCATGCGCGTCTGGCAGCCAGGCATGTAAGGGCGCAAGGCCGACCTTCGTCCCGTAGCCGAGCAGCAGAAAGATGAAGGCGACATTGAGCAGAGCCGGATCGAAGCGCGCGGCGTGAGCGATGAGCACCGTCCAGACCATCGCATTCGTCCCCTCGCCAACAACCGGCTGTGCAGCCATGTAGACGAGGATGGTGCCGAACAGTGCGAGCGCGATGCCGACGCTGCCCAGAATGAAATATTTCCAGGCGGCCTCCAGCGCCTCGTGCGTGCGGTAGATGCCGACCATGAGCACGGTGGTCAGCGTGGCAAGCTCCACCGCCACCCACATCAAGCCAATATTGTTCGACACGAACGCCAGGTTCATGCCGAACATCATGACCTGGTACATTGCGTGATAAAACCGCAAGTTCGGGACTGTCAGCCGCCCGCTCTCCAGTTCGTGGGCAATGTAGGAAGCGCTGAAGACGCTGGTGGTGAAGCCGACGAATGTGTTGAGCACGATGAAGACGATATTGAGATCGTCGACGAGCAGATACTGCCCAGGCTGCGGGCGGTCGGTGACAAGAAGCGACAGTGCGGCGAGCAAGGTCAGCAAGCTCGCAGCGACATTGACGCCCGCCGATATCCGGTATTTCGGCAGCGCCGCCAGAAGTGCGGCCGCGAAGACCGGTATCAGCAAAATGGCGGCCACCGCATCGAGGGAAAACGCGGTCAACGGTGTTCTCCCCTGTAGTCGTCGAGCGCGCCGACATCCACCGAGTCGAACCTCTCGCGGATGCGGAACAGGAAGACTCCGATGACGATGAAGGCGATAAGGATCGAGAAGGCGACACTGATCTCGACGACCAGAGGCATGCCCTTGGCCCCCGTGGCGGCGAGGACCAGACCGTTCTCGAGCGACATGAATCCGACAACTTGGCTGACGGCGTTGCGGCGGGTGACCATCACCAGCAGCCCCAGCAAAATGATGGACAGCGCGAAAGCCAGGTCCTCGCGGGCGAGGGGATCAGCCTCGGGAGTGACGCGCAGCATCAGGACCATGGACAGGGTCACCAGGCCTATCCCCGCAAGCATCGTCGTACCGATGCCGACGGCGGTCTCGACGTCACGATGGATGCCGAGCCGCTGAATGATGCGATGAAGCCCGACAGGAATGACGATCGCCTTGAAGACGAGGGCGATCGCCGCCGTGACGTAGAGATGATGCGCGTCCTGAATGTATGCCTGCCAAGCTACGGACAGGGCCAGCACGATTGCATGAAGCGCAAAAACGTTGATCAGAGCAAAGAGGCGATCCTGATACAGCATCATGAAACTGACCAGCACCAGGCCGCCGGCGAGCAGGTGAGCGATGTCGAAGGTGAGGCCGTTCATCAGAGGCTCCGTGAGACGAACAGCAGGAGCGTGCCGAGCAGGGCCAGCATCAGCGCTGCCCCGAGGAAATCCGGGACGCGGAAGACGCGCATCTTGGCAATGGCAGTCTCAAACACGGCGAGGAGAACGCCACAGACGGCAAGCTTGCCGACATAGGCGACGACACCCGGAGCAAGGGATTCCAGTCCTGCCCCGGCGCTCGCCAGTCCCCAAGGTAGGAAGACGCAGGAAATCAGCGACACATAGAGCAGAAGCTTGAGGAAGGCGGCAAACTCGATCATCGCCAGATGGCGACCGGAATATTCCAGCACCATCGCCTCATGAACCATGGTGAGTTCCAGATGGGTCGATGGGTTGTCCACGGGTATGCGGGCGTTTTCGGCGATCGCCACCATCACGAGGGCGATGAGCGACATCCCGAGCGACACCCGCAAGCCAACCTCCGGTGACCCCATGAAGGCGGCGACCGTTGAGAGTTGCGTAGCACCCGCGACGAGCGCCAGGCTGAACACGATGAGCAGCATGGCGGGTTCGGCCAGCGAAGCGATCATCACCTCGCGGCTCGAGCCGATGCCGCCGAAGCTCGTGCCGACGTCCATGCCTGCCAGCGCCAGGAAGAACCGGGCGCTTCCCAGCAGTGCGACAATGGCTATGAGATCGGCGGTCCAACTGAATGTGAGGCCGGCGGCGAATGTCGGGATGAGCGCCGCGCCGACCCAGGTGGTGGCAAAGATCAGATAGGGCGTCACGCGAAACAGCCAGGATGCGTTGTCCGCCAGAACGACTTCCTTGCGCATCAGCCGCAAGAGATCGCGGTAAGGTTGGATCAGGGAAGGACCCTGGCGGCGCAAGAGCCGTGCCTTCACCTTGCGCACGAATCCGGTCAGGAGCGGCGCCAGCAAAAGCACCAGCGCCATCTGCGCGCCTTGAACGGCCAACTCGAGAATCACGGCCATAGTGCGAGCACCAGGAGCAGGACAATGAGAAAGAGAAAGACGAGGGTCAGGTAGCGCCTGATCGTCAGGAACTGCAGATGGTTGAGGTGGTCGGTCGCAAAGTCGAGGGCCCGGCCGATAGGCAGGTACAGCGTCTCCCAGATCACATCATGCATTTCGACATTCAGACGAGCCGGACCGGTCTCGCCAGGTGCCGGCATTTCGACGGTTTCCCTTGCACGGAATACGAACGTGCCGAAGACGCGGCGGATAGGCTGCGCGAAGCTGACGGCCGTGTACTGCGAGCTCGGGACCACATCCGGGAAGCCACAACCCCAGGCGGGACCCCGACGGAGTGCATGTGATGCAAAGCGATGGATCACATATGCCGCAGCGGATGCGGAAAAGGCGATGAACAGGAACACCAACAGGCCGTTGTAGGAACTGCGGCTCGCTGCAATCGGCACGATAGACAGCCAGGGCTGGGCCATCTGCATAGGCATCCGACTGCCGATCAGTGGCAGTGTCACCGATGAGAGGCCGTCTATCACAAGACCGGGCAGAATGCCGGCCAGGAGACAAAGGGAAGCGAGAATGAACATTGCCGCCAGCGAGTAGCGGTCGACCTCATGCGCCAGTTCCACCGCGGCCGAGCGTGGCCGGCCGAGGAATGTAATCCCGAACGCCTTTACAAAGCAGGCCGCGGCCAGTGCCGCTGACAGCGCCAGCAGACCGCCAACGGCGGGCACCATGACCTTCAGTCCCCATTGTGGCAGATCGGGGCTCTGCAATATGGCCTGAAAGGCCAGCCATTCGGAGACGAAGCCGTTGAAGGGTGGAAGTGCCGAGATCGCGACGCAACCGACGAGAAAGGCAAAACTTGTAAAGGGCATGCGGTGGATGAGACCGCCCAGCTTCTCCATATCCCGCTCTCCGGTTGCCGTCAGCACGGCGCCCGCGCCGAAAAACAGCAGGCTCTTGAAAAAGGAATGGTTGAGGACGTGGAACAGCGCGGCGGTGAGCGCCAGCGCTGCAGCCGATGGCATGGCGTTCGCCTTGAAAGCGAGCGCGAGACCAAGGCTTACGAAGATGACGCCGATGTTTTCAATGGTGCTATAGGCAAGCAGTCGCTTCAGGTCCTTTTCCATCAGCGCGTAGAGGATGCCGAGAACCGCCGTCAGGCCGCCAAGGAAAAGCACGGCAACGCCCGACCACCATGCCGGCTCACCGAGCAGATCGAAAATAACGCGTATGAAGCCATAGACTGCGACCTTGGTCATCACGCCGCTCATGAGAGCCGAGACGTGGCTTGGCGCGGCCGGATGAGCGAGTGGCAGCCAAACCTGCAGCGGGACGAGTCCAGCCTTGGAGCCGGCGCCCAGCAGCATGAGAACCAGGACGAAAGCAGCGGCGAACGGGGTGGGGTCGGCGGCTCGCATCGCGTCGAATGTGTAGGTTCCATCGGATCCGGCGAGCAGGCCGAACGCAAGCAGCAGCGCGAGTGTGCCGAAGCTTGCCATCACGAGATAGATGTAGCCCGCCCGCGCATTGTCCTGCTCGCGATGGTGCGCCATGACGAGCGCCCAGGAGGCGAGCGACATGAATTCCCAGGAAAGCAGGAAAGTGAAGGCGTCGTCGGCCACCACGACAAGGTTCATTCCGGCCAGGAAAGCCGGAAAGAACGGCAGTACCCGATGCGGCGCAGACTCATGCCTGCCGTAGCCGAGGCCATAAAGACTGGCCATGGAGCCGCCGAAGTTGACGACGATGAGGAAGAAAGTCGAGAGCGCATCCAAACGGAAATGAGCGCCAATCCATGGCAATCCAAGAGGCAACACCACAGTCGACGGGGTGACGGGATTGTCGGCGATGCGGCTCGCGAGAACCATGAGCACGGCCGACGATATACCTAGCGTCAAGCCGTAGATCAGGCGGCGTGTTCCCGAGTCGGATCTGCGGCTTTCCGCAATCGCAAGCACCGCAGTCCCCAGGAGCGCAGCGACGCCCCACAGGAGGACCGCGGCCCCCGAAATCACGCCACGCTCCTCACGGGGAGTTTGGCATCCGTATCGACCCCGCCAAGGATCTTGGCGGGGTCAAAGTCCGCTTTCAGTCGCACGCCGCGCCCGCCGATTTGGCTGGAGGCGCCTTCAGCGATCAATTCCACGCCGGCGAGGTCAAGTGCCCCGATCAGCTTCATGAGAGAATCGACGTTACCCCGAATAATCGACTCGCTGGCTTCCATGCGTTGAATTGTCGGCACGGAAAGACCGGACAATTCGGCAAGCCTGCGCTGGTCGATGCCAAGGAGCGCCCTCGCGGCACGCAACTGTGGAGCAGTTATCACGGTCGCATCCCCCTTTTTGATCAGCTTTGAGATATTATCTCTACGTCTTGCAGCATATATTAAAATGCGGCGCATTCAATTAGTGATGCGTGGCGCATCTGTCTTGAGGCCGTAGAAAACCGGGTAATACGCCCTGCGCACCAAAGCCATGCGGCCATTCCCGTCACGGCCAGTCTTGTCGCCAGCCGTCTCGGATTGCGCGTGATGGGGCTGGCAATGGGCCTTATCTCGGCCGGCCACTCGATTGGAGCCGCCGCGGGCGCGTCGGCTATCTCTTCGACCTCACTCTACGTTATGAGTGGGTATGGCTGAGTTCGCTTGCTCTTGCCGTTGGGCCGGTCTCATCGTGTTCGTGCTTCAGGATCGGCCAAAACAGATAGCTGCCGAAATCCAGGAACAGCGCCTTCGCGAATGTGCTGCCAAATCTGGCATGCGGCAAAGCTCTGTAGCGCTACTGCCAAAGCCGCCTCATGCGAACGGAGACGTCCTCCAGGACTGGCATGGAGGCCAGCACGAGGAGAATGGCCGCGAGAAACAACGTCGCCGCGAAGCCGACATGCTTGAAACCCACAGCGCCGATGACGCCGCCGAGAAAGAACAATGCCACAAGCGACGCAAGCAGCCTCAGCTTTCTTCGATCTGCCTTCACGAACAGTTCGTCCGAGTCACTCCCCGAGATGTTCCAATAAAGCAGCTTGCCGAGTTCGATGCCCATGTCAGTCACCAGGCCAGTGACATGCGTTGTCCGGATTCTGGCTTCCGACAGCTTGGTGATGATGGTGCAAAACCGGGTGTCAAAATTGCAAAATCGCGCGACCCGCTACAATGAGACGACTGGCACCGGCACATCTCTATGTGTCTGATTTATCTTTGGAATTTGGTAGCGGGAGAGCGCTACCGCCTTTCCCCCCACTCATCGAGCTGCCAGTTCCGACTTCGCTGCAGCGGCTGACGAGGCCGTCCTGCCTACAAATCTGGCGCAAGGAGTGCCTTGCCTCCGAAGGCTCGTGTCAAGCGGCTGTCTATTCCTGCGGGGGTCGGACCGGCGCCCGCTACTGGCGAAGCCGACTCAGCCTGCCTCCTGCACCTCCGGCAATGTTATGCGATGCGTTTGTGACGTTCCTTCCGGTTCGAATCTGCTCTGTTGTGAAGCCTGTAGCATTATAATAGCATAATCTGGTCGAAGGTGGGGAATGACGCATGCGATGCGATTTGAGAGGTAAGACGGCGCTGGTCACTGGTGCAGCGGGAGCGATCGGCAGCGCTATCGCCAAACGGCTGTCCGACAATGATGCTGCAATCGTTGTCGCCGATATCGACATGGAAGGCGCCGAGCGCGTAGCGGCAACCCTGAGCAGCGCGATGGCCTGTGCCGTCGACATCCGCGATGCCGCCTCGGTGGACGACGCGATAGCCGCCACCATGGCGCGCTACGGCCGCCTCGACATTCTCGTCAACAATGCCGGCGTCAATACACTGGCGCACCGCGTCACCATCGATGAATTCCCAGTCGAGGAATGGGATCGCATCACCGGCATCGATCTCGACGGCCTCTACATCATGAGCCGCGCGGCGCTTGTGCCGATGCTTGCCGCCGGCAGAGGCGGCCGCATCGTCAACATCGCCTCGGTGGTCGGCTTGGCGGCGATGCGCCTGCAGAGCCCGTTCGTCGCCGCCAAGGCCGGCATCATCCACCTGACGCGCTCGATGGCGATTGAACTGGGCGAAAAGGGCATCCTGACCAATGCGATCGCGCCGGGTTCAGTGATGACAGCGCTGACCGCCAAACTGTTCTATGGCGAGGACGGCAAGTTCGCCGGACGCACCGAGGAGTTCCTCGCCCATGTGCCGCTTGGCCGGCCGGCCCGGCCGGAGGAGATCGCCGAGGCGGTGCTGTTCCTCGCTTCCCCCACCGCCAGTTATATCAACGGCCAGGTGCTGGCCGTCGATGGCGGCTGGACAGCAGGATACATGATGTGAGTGCGGGCATGGAAATCGATCTCGAGGGCACTGCTTACGCACTCGATGGCGACACAAATCCGGTGGCCGAGGCCGCACTTGCCGCGTTGCAGGCCAATGGCGGCCATCTGGTCGAGGGTTCCCATGCACGGGCCGCCGATATCCTGCTGATCTCCTGCGCGTTGTGGCCAGGAACGGCGACGCGCGATCCGCGGTCTCACTACGCCGATGCGCGCAAGGCTGCCGTGACCATGACCGAGCACGGCAGCGGACGCATTGTCTTCCTGCTCTCGGCGACCGCCGGCATGCCGATGCGCCGCCATCCGCGCTTTTCCATGGAGAACGCCTCGATCCTCGCAGGCATGCGCACGCTGGCCATGGAGTTCGGCCCGAAGGTGCTGGTCAATGCCGTCGGCGTCGGCGCGGTCGAAGATGAAACCATGGTTTCCGGCGACAAAGCGATGCTCAGCCACACACCGGCCGGCCGCTCAGGCAGCATCGAGGAAGCGGTTGCGGCCGTGCTGTTCTTCTGCGATCCGCTCAACACCTACACGACGGGCCAGATGCTGAGCGTAGACGGTGGATGGACGGCAGGCTATGGGCGCAATTTCTGAATGGGTGAACATCGGATCGGGAGCGCTCGAAGTCGCCCTGGTGCCGCAGATCGGTGGCTCCGTGAGTTCGCTACGCTGGCGCGGCATCGACCTCATGCGCCGGCTCTCGGACGAGGAACGCGAGGCCGGCAATGTGCTTGGCATCGCCATGTTCCCGATGACGCCCTATGCCAACCGCATCGCCGGAAATGCCTTTGAGTTCGGGGGAAAAAGCTGGCTGGTGCAGCCCAACAATCCGCCCGAAAAATTCAACGTCCATGGCAGTGGCTGGCAACACGCCTGGACCGTCACCGAGGCCGGAACCGCCGACGCAAGGCTCTCGCTGGACATCAATGCCGGAGCCGACCTTCATTCCTACCGCGCGACGCAGACTTTCGGGGTCTCCGATGAGGGCCTGCGCGTGACCATGACACTGACCAACACCGGGGCGATCTCCCTGCCGTTCGGTTTTGGCCTGCATCCCTGGTTCGATCGCGACCCAGACGTGACATTGCAGTTCAGGGCCAGGCGCTTCTACCTTGAAGAGCCCGATGGTATTTCGGGCGATCCGATCACGCTGCCACCCGAACTCGATTTTACCGCCGCGCGGCCCTTGCCGGATGGCTGGCGCAACAATGACTATGGCGGCTGGGGCGGTGAAGCGACAATCCACTTTCCGACGCGCGGCGCGGGACTGCGCATCAAGGGTGATGCGGTTTTCAAGCACCTGATGCTCTATGCCGATCCCACCAAACCATATTTCTGCGTCGAGCCGCAGACCAACGCCTCGGGCGCCTTCAACCGGGGCCGATGGGATGATCCGGAAGAAGGCGTGATTGTGCTCGCCACAGGTGAAAGTGCTGTCGGCACGGTTACGTTCACGCCCTTCGCGCTCAAGACCTAGAGCAGCCGCGCCAGCAGGCCGCCATCCACTTGCATGGCGCTGCCGGTGACGAAGGACGAGGCATCCGAAACCAGGAAGCCGATTGCGGTGGCAATCTCGGAGGGATTGGCGATGCGCGCGATCCTGTTGGGCTCGAACGACAGCCCCAGTGCTTCGGCACCGCCGGCCGCTTCCAACCCGTCCAGCGTCATCCGGGTGGCGACCGAGCCGACCAGGACGGCGTTGACGCGGATACGGTCGACGGCATAGTCGAGCGCCATCTGGCGCGACAGGCCGACAACCGCCGCCTTCGTCGCGGCATAGGCGGGCACGCCGGGAACCGTGGCATCGGCATGAACGGAGGCGATGTTGACGACCGAGCCGCCGCCGGCCGCGCGCAGCAGCGGCAAGGTGGCGCGGCAGACGCGGAAAATGGCCGTCAGATTGACGGCTATGGTTTTCTCCCAATCCTCGTCGGAAACCTCTTCCAGCCGCTTGCCGGTGGGATAGATGCCGGCGCAGTTGACGACCGCGTCGAGCCCGCCGAACCGTGCATTGACTGCCGACACGGCAGCCTGGACGTCGGCCTCACGGGTGAGATCGCTCTCGCGGAAGATCAATTGGCTTTCGGCGTAGCGGCTGGCGAGCACTTTTCCTTCCTCGCCATCCAGCCCGGCGCCAAAGACCTTGGCGCCCTCGGCGGCGAGGTACTCGGCCGTCGCGCGACCGATGCCGGTCGCAGCGCCGGTGACGAAAACGCGTTTGCCGGCGAACATCATGACGAAACCTGTGCAGCCAGGGCATGGCGCTCGGCTTGCGCCGCCGTTACCGACCACAAGACACGATCCTCGCCACCCTCGCCTCGGCCGAATTCGTCGACGATGCGGCCGTCGGCAACGACGAGACAGCGGTCGCAAAGGCCGATCAGTTCCTCGATCTCGGAAGCCACGATGAGCAAGCCCACGCCTTTCTCGGCAAGTTCGACGACAAGCCGGTAGATTTCGTGCCGGGTTGCCGCATCGACGCCCTTGGTCGGCTCATCGAGCAGCAGCACTTTCGGCGCCCGCATCAGCACGCGGGCAAACAGCAGCTTCTGCTGGTTGCCGCCCGACAGATGGGTGACCGAAGCCTGCGGCGATGACGCCTTGACGTTGAGCGCGCTCATGGCGGCGAGGATGGAACTGCGCTCCAGCCGGCCACGCACCATGCCGTGCCGCGACAAGGGCGCGAGATTGCCGATGGTGATGTTCGCGCCGACCGGCAGGTTGAACAGCAGGCCATCACGCTTGCGGTCTTCGGTCAGCAGTGCAATGCCAGCCGCGCGAGCATCCCTGGGCGATCTGATCGATACGGTCCGGCCAGTGACTCGGATTTCGCCATCGGCGGGAACGCGGCCATAGATGCCGTGCAGGATCTCGCTGCGGCCGGAGCCCAGTAGCCCAGCCAGCCCAACGATCTCGCCCGCCGCCACGGAGAGGTTGATATCCCTGGCGCCATGCACCGCGCCGCTGTGGCCGGCGACCGTGAGATGACGAACGTCCAGCGCTGTCGGCGCGCCGACGGGTGCTGAATGTTCGGGAAACAGCCGCTGCAGCCTTTGCCCCGACATCGAGAAGATGAAGGTCTCGGCGTCAAAGTCCTCGCGCGCGATCCGCACCGCCACCTGCCCGTCGCGCAAGACAGTGGCGCGGTCGCAGATGGCCAGCACCTCGGGCAGGCGATGGGTGATGTAGATCATAGCCACGCCTTGCGCCTTCAGGCGGCGCAGCACGCTGAACAGCGCGTCGACCTCGGTGCCGGAGAGCGAGGCTGTCGGCTCGTCCAGCATCAGCACGCGCGGCTTCTGTACGATGGCACGGGCAATTATCACCAGATGGCGCTGCGCCGAGGTCAGCGACGCGACATAGGCCCTGGGATTGATGTCGATGCCGAGGTCGGCAAAGATTTCCCCGGCACGCTGCTCGAGTTTGCGCTGGTGAACCAGCATGCCGTCGCCCAGACCGGTGCGGCCGGCAAAGACGTTCTCGGCGACCGAAAGCTGTTCGAGCACCTCGATTTCCTGCGGCACGTAGCCGACACCGTTCGATCGCGCATCGGCCGGCGAGGCAAAACTGACGGGCCGGCCGTCGAGCTGGATCGTGCCGGTGTAGGAACCGGCCGGATGCACGCCGTTGAGGATCTTGACCAGCGTCGACTTGCCGGCGCCGTTCTGACCGAGCAGGGCGTGAATCTCGCCGGTAACGACATCGAAATCGACGCCGCGCAGTGCCTGCACGCCGCCAAAATTCTTGGCGATGGCGGTGGCCGAAAACAGCGGCTCTTGGGTGGTCGACACGGCGATCCTCTCTGGATGTTGCCGGGCCCGCCAGATGCAGACCCGGCAGCAGGGTGTTACTGGCCGGCGCTGTCCAGCATTTTGTAATAGGGATCGAGGTCGGCAGCGGTGATCACCTTGGCCGGCAACGGATTGCTGTAGGGCACGGTCTTGCCCTGGGCGAGATCACCCAGCAGTTCGGCAACCTTGGCGCTCTCTTCATAGAGCGGCTGCGCGACGATGCCGTAGGCGGCACCCGACTTCACCAGATCGAGATTCTGCCTGATATAGTCCATGCCGATGATGACGACATCGCGTCCGGCCTTGCGGGCAGCGCCCGACCAGGTCTGGATGCTGTTGCCGGTGGTGCCGAAGGCGGCGGTCACATCAGGATTGCCCTGCAGGATGGCTACCGCTTTTGCCTCGGCCGCCGACGGCTCAAAGCCCTCCATCTGCGTGTCGAGCACCTTGATGCTGGGGTATTTCGCCGCGATGGTCTTGCGGAAGGCGTCCGACATGGCGTTCTCGGTATCGTTGGAGGCGCCTTGCGTCAGCGCAACCGTGCCCCTGCCGCCGAGCTTGTCGCCAATCGCGATCGCGGCATTGGCGCCGACCTCGGCGATGTCTTCGCCGGTCGCCGCCTTGAGGCCATTGACGGTGCCTTCCGGCGGCAGGACATGCCAGGTGACGATCGGGAAACCCTCCTTGGCAAGCTTGGTGATGTAGGAATAGATCGCCGGATCCACGCCATAGACGCCGATGGCATCGTATTTGGTGCGGGCAAGGGCGGCCTCGGCGAGCGGCAGCGTTGCGGGGATGTCCCAGTTGGTGGCGCTCGGGTCGCCGACGACCTCGCAGGTGTAGCCGAGCTCTTTGCACTTGTTGAGGAAACCGGCCTGCATCAGCCGGTGCACGGGATGATCCTTCATCGCCTGCACCCAGAGCAGGTGGATGTCCGCCGCCTGGGCAATGCTCGCTAAACCGAGCGAAGTGGCTACTGCCGCCGCGCCAAGCGCGCTGCGGATCAGTCCGTTCTTCAGATTTATTCTCATGTCGTACCTCCCTTGGTTCTCCGGCATTTTTTGCCGGCTCAATGTCCACTTCCCCGCGGTTTGCTCAGGCTCCGGCGATGAAGTAGCGGCGGCGCACGATGTCGAGGCCGACGGCCATGACCATGATCACGCCGACCGCGATCTGCTGCCAGTTGGAGTTGACGCCGATGACGACGAGGCCGCTCTGCACAATTTTCAGCAAAAGAATGCCGACAACGCCGCCGGCCACTGTGCCGGCGCCGCCGAAGAGGCTGACGCCGCCGACCACGACACCGGCGATGACCGTCAGTTCCCAGCCGCTGCCGATCGAGGTGCCGCCGCTGCCGAGATCGGCCATGACGAACATGCCGGCGATCGCCGACAGCGCGCCGACGACAATGAAGGCGCCGATCTTGTAGGCATTGGTGTTGATGCCGACGAGGTGCGCCACTTCCTGGTTGCCGCCGGTGGCATACATGTTGCGCCCGAGCACGGTGCGCCGCAGGACGAAGTCGGCGACGACGGCCGCAATGACGAAGAAGGCAAAGCTCCAGCCGAGACCGAAGGCGAGGTCGGTGCCGCCGATCGTGTTGATCGCCTCCGGTAGCGGGTAGACCGGATAGCCGCCGGTCACCACCTGGATCAGGCCCTGGCCGATGAACAGCATGCCGAGCGTCTGGATGAAGGCGGGAATGCCGAGCCTGACGACAATCAGGCCGTTCAGCAGCCCGATCAGAGCTCCGACGCCGATGCCGCCGAGAATGCCGACCGTCACCGGCAGGGCGGCCGCGGTCATCAGCTTGGCAGCGACCACGGCGGAGAGACCAGCCACCGAGCCGACCGACAGGTCGAACTCGCCGGTAACCAGCAGGATGGTCTGGCCGATGGCAATGATGCCGACAAAGGAGACGACGTTGAGAATGGCGCGGATATTGCGCTCCGACAGGAACGCTGGTTCGAGCAGCCAGAAGAACGCGATCAGCAGGGCCATCGCTGCCAGCACGCCGACTTCGCCGACGGCAATGAAGCCGATCAGTCGCCGCCGAAACAATTGCGCGTTCCGCGGCGGCGAGCTCACCTCAGCCACGCTGTTCATCCTGACCTCCCTTGCGGCGCCTGTTGCCGGCTCTTGCGACCGGCGCCACGCGCCCACGCCGATCTTGCCGCGCTCCTCTCGCCCATTAAGATTATAATATTATAACTTGTCAATGATGAAATTCCCTGATGGTGCATAGCTGGGTCCATCGCTGGAAAGCGTCCGCCGCAACCGCTATGAATGGCGTTTGTGGCGTGACCCGGAGAACATTGCTTTGGCGGGTCGCGCTCTCTTGGAGCATGCTGATGACCGACAGGCCGGACGGCCCGGGCGAGAAAAAGTCGCGGCGCCTTGGCGTCCGCGAGATCGCCAAGCGCGTCGGCGTCGCGCCGATGACCGTGTCGCGGGCGCTGTCCAATCCCGATATGGTCTCGCCGGAGACGCGCGCCAAGGTGCTGCAGGCCATCGAGCAGGCCGGCTTCGTACCCAACCGGCTGGCGTCCAGCATGCGCGGCAACGGCCGCATGATCGGCACGGTGGTGCCGCCGCTGATCAATTCGGGCATCGCCGAGCAAGTGCAGGGCATGTCCGACGAATGCCACGAGAGCGGCTATTCGATGCTCCTGGTGCAGGGCGAGTTCACGCAGGAGGCAGAGGAGAAATCGATCCGCACCCTGCTTGGCTGGCGCCCGGTCGGCATGATCCTGCAAAGCTTCGTGCAAAGCGACACGGCCCGTGCGCTTCTCAAGAGCAGCGGCGCACCAGTGGTCGAAATCTCGGAGATCAAGGGCCGCAAGCCGATCGACATGGTGGTCGGCGTGTCCAACTTCGAGACCGCCTACGCCATGACCATGCATCTGGCGGCCAAGGGCTACAAGCGCATCGGCTTCGTCTCGACGCCGATCCATGGCAATGATCGCCTGCAGCAGCGCCGCACCGGCTATCATGCCGCGCTCACCGAACTCGGCATCAAGAACCATGCCGACATGGAGGTCGAGGTGCCGATCACCCCGCAAGGCGGCGCCGAGGCGCTGGTGACGTTGACGTCGAGGCACAAGGACATCGACGCCATCTTCTTCTCCAGCGACACGCTGGCCGTCGGCGCCGTGCAGGAATGCCACCGCCGCCACTGGGCGGTGCCGGGCAGGATCGCCATCGCCGGCTATGGCGACATGGATCTCGCGGCCCAACTCTATCCGCCGCTGACCACCGTGAAGGTTAATCGCTACGAGATGGGCCGGCGCGCCGTGCGGCAATTGCTGGCAAGGCTCGGCGGCGACACCAAGGTGCCGACCATCACCAGCCTCGGCTTCGAGATCGTCGACCGCGAGAGCGCTTGATCAGGACGGCTGTTTCTTTGCCGTGTCGTCTCGCCGCCCGAGGCGCTTTTCCCAGCCCTCGGCATGGACATTGATATAGGCGTCGGGATCGTAGGAGTGATGCTTGATCACATCGATGTTGAGATCGATGCCGAGCCCCGGCGCGTGCGGCAGCGACAGGTGGCCGTTGTCCGGATTGATGGTCGGATGCCAGGTCGCGAGGTCGCGCGTCCACGGGTCGTTGAAGGCGTCGAAATGCTCCTGAATGAGGAAATTCGGCACCGCGGCGGCCAGTTGCAGGCACACCGCCGTCGCCACCGGTCCGCCGCTCTGATGCGGCGCGATATGGCTGCCATGGGCAAGCGCTAGGTTGGCCACCTGCATCGACGCCGCAATGCCGCCCAGCGACATCGGCTCGGGCTGGAAGATGTTGACGCCGCCGCCCGCCGCCAGCGTGTAGAACTGGCCGACCGTGTCGTACATCTCGCCGGTCGCCACCGGAATCGGCGAGCGATGCGCCACTTCGTGCACGGTTTCCTGCCGGTCGCGCGAGGTCGGCTCCTCCCACCAGTAGATATCGAGGTCGGCGAACTTTTGCGCCGCCTGCAGGGCGGCGATCTCGGTGAAGCGGGCATGGACGTCGATCAGGATCAGCGTGTCCTTGGGCAGTTCGTCACGCAATTTTCGGCAGATCGCGTAGGACAGGTCCAGCTCCTCGCGCGAAATGAAACCTTGCGCGGTGCCGAACGGGTCGAGCTTGAACGCCTTGAAGCCCTTGGCCAGCACCGCCTTGGCGGCCTCGAGGAAAGCCTCTGGCGTACGCTCGGTGCGATACCAGCCATTGGCGTAGCCGAGCACGCTGTCGCGCACTTGCCCGCCGAGCAACTGATGGATCGGCACGCCGAGGGTCTTGCCCAGTATGTCCCAGCAGGCGACCTCGATCGCGGCGATCACCGTGCGGTGGATGTGGCCGCCGTCGAGCGAAACGCTGTCCAGCAGGCGCTTGGCCAACGCGTTGATGCGGCGCGGATCCTGGCCGATGGCGAGATGCTTGAGTTCATGCACGCCGGCTTCGGTTGTCTTGATGAAGCCGTTCAGCGTGCCTTCGCCGACGCCATGGATGCCCTTGTCGGTATGCACTTTGACGAACAGCCAGTTCTTCCAGCCGGCGCCAACAGCGAAGGTCTCGATCTCGGTGATCTTCATGCGAAACTCTAGCTCAAACCAGTGATTGTCGCGATGACGGCCTCGGTCGTCAGGCCGTATTTCGCTTGCAGGGTCGGCACCGCGCCGCATTCGATGTAGCGGTCGGGAAGGCCGATGCGTGTCACTTTCTTCGCAATGCCGGCATCGAACAAGGTCTCGACGACCAGGCTGGCCAGACCACCGACGACAACATGATTTTCCGCCGTGACGATATGGCCGGCATTAGCCGCGAATTCGATCACCGCTTCGGCGTCGAACGGTTTGATGGTCGGCACATGCAGCACGCCGGCGGCGATGCCCTGTCTGCGCAAAGCGTCCGCCGCGTCCAGTGCCCGCTCGGTCATGAAGCCGGTCGAAATGAAGCCGACATCCGAACCGTCGCGAAGCCGCCGCGCCTTGCCGATCTCGAAGCGGTAACCCGGCTCGAACACGACAGGCACGCTGCCGCGCAGCAGCCGCATGTAGACCGGGCCCTGATGCTTGGCGATCGCCTCGGTCGCCGCCTCGATCTCGGTCGCGTCGCAGGGATCGATGATGGTGAGGCTGGGGATCATGCGCATCAGCGCCAGGTCCTCGATCGCCTGATGCGTGCCGCCATAGCCTGTCGTCAGACCCGGCAGGCCGGCGACGATCTTGACGTTGAGGTTGGAGTGGGCAAGCGCGATGGCGACGAAATCATAGGCGCGCCGCGTCGCGAACACGCCATAGGTGGTGGCGAACGGCACCTTGCCGGTGCGCGCCAGTCCGGCGGCGACGGCGACCAGATTCTGCTCGGCCATGCCGACATTGAAGAAGCGGTCTGGAAAGGCATCGCGGAACGGCAATATGTCGGTGTATTTGCCGAGATCGGCGGTCAGCCCGACAATGTCTGGATGGCTCTGGCCAAGACGGGCCAGCGCGCGGCCGAACGGTGCCTCAACGCTCTGCCGGCCGTCGCCAACGTCTTCGTCCTGGCCCATGGCCGGCGTGCGGCCAGCCTCCATCGCCGTGCCGCTCACTGGCCCGCTCCCACGCTGTTCTCGAACTCGGCGATGATGCCGTCCCATTGCCCCACGTCGATGCGGAAGAAGTGCGATTTCTCGCTGCTCTCGATGCGCGGCACGCCCTTGCCGGGCAGTGTGCGCAGCACGATCGCCTTCGGCTTGCCGTTGCGCTGACGTGCACCGGTCAGCGCGCCGACTATCGCCGTCATGTCGTTGCCGTCGATCTCTGATGTTTCCCAGCCGAAGGCGCGCCATTTGTCGGCGACAGGTTCCATGTCGAGCACGACAGGCCCGTCGGCCTGGATCCCGTTGCAGTCGATCAGCGCCACCAGCCCGTCGAGCTTGAAATGGCTGGCCGACATTGCCGCTTCCCAGGTTGAGCCTTCCTGCATCTCGCCGTCGGACAGCTCGACGAAGACGCGCGCGTCGGAGCGGTCGACGCGCAGTCCGAGCGCCTGGCCGACACCTTGTCCCAGCCCATGGCCAAGCGAGCCGCCGATCATTTCGACCCCGGGCGTGGTGTCGAGCGTCGACATCACCAGCCGGCTTTTGTCGGCGCCATAGGTGACCAGCTCCTCGATCGGAATGATGCCGGCCTCGGCCAGCGCCGCCCACAGCGCGATGGAATAGTGACCGGTCGACAACAGGAAACGGTCGCGCTCGGGCCACGCCAGATTGTGCGGGTCGTAGCGCAACTCATGGAAATACAGCGCTGCGAGCGCATCGGCGATGCCGAGGCCCTGGCCGATATAGCCTTGGCCCTGGCCGTGCGCCATGGTCAGCATGTGGCGGCGCAGCCGCGTTGCCTTGCGTTCGAGCGCGCCGACATCGGCGGTACCGGGAGGGGAGTTGCGCAGCATCTGGTCAGTCCTTGTCGAGCCCGCCCGACATGTTGAGCCGCTCGGCCGTCATGTACTTGGGCGAATCGAGGCAGAGCCAGACGACAGCCTCCGCGACCTCGGAAATCTCGGCGCGGCGGCCGAGCGGGATGCGGCGCGTGCGCTCGTCGAGAAAGGCCTGCAGGTCGTCGCGGCCGTTGGCGCGGGCAAGATCGGTCTCCGTCGAGCGCTGCATCTCGGTGTCCATCATGCCCGGCGCCAGGCTGTTGACCAGCACGCCATAGGGCGCCAGCGCCACCGCAGCGGCGCGGGTGATAGAATCGACGCCGGCCTTGCTGGCGGTGTAGGCGGTGTAGTCCGGCAGCGCCATGCGCGAGCCCGGCGAGGTGATGTTGACGATGCGCCCCGAACGCTGCTCGCGCATCACCCGGCCCGCCGCCTTGCAGGCCATGGCAAGTGCGGTGACATTGAGCGCCAGCGTGCGGTTCCAGGCCTTGAAGGTGGCATCGAGGAACGGCTCGATGACGCCATAGCCGGCATTGTTGACGAGGATGTCGATGCCGCCCCAGCGTGCGACCACTTTTTCCACCGCCGCTTCCGGCGCACCTTCCCTGGTGAAATCGCCTGTTATGGCCTCGGTTTCCGCACCGATATCCCTGATTTGTCGGGCGGTTTCGGCCAATCCTTCGCCATTGATGTCGGCAATTGCGACAGCACAGCCGCGCCGGGCCAACTGGATCGCCACTTCGCGGCCGAGGCCGCCGGCGGCCCCGGTGACCAGCGCCCTCGGTCGCGTGGTATCGTGAATTTCGGCAGGCAAGCGAGCACCCTCCCGGTGGCCATCTTGACGGGATTGATACCGGTACCATAAATGGCTGTCAACGGGGATGTGCTATTGTGCGCCGGCCGTGCGGTTGGTCGGCAATGGGGAGGAAAAGATGAAAGTCGTTGCGCTCGAAACGCTGCAGCTGGCGGAGTTCCCGTTCCTGTTCTGGCTGCGCGTCCACACCGATGCCGGCCTCATCGGCACCGGCGAGACTTTCTGGGCGCCGGGTCCGGTCGCCTCCTATATCCACGACAATGTCGCCGCCTATCTCCTCGGCAAGGATCCGCGCGACATCGAGCTGCATGACCGCACGCTGGGCAGCGTCTATGTCGGCGCGCGCGATTCCGGCGCCGAAGTGCGCGGCAATTCCGCCGTCAACATCGCGCTGTGGGATATCTATGGCCAGGCGCTCGGCGAGCCGGTCTGGCGGCTGCTTGGCGGCCGTACCCACAAGACCGTGCCGATCTACAACACCTGCGCCGGCTACAAGCATGTCCGCGCCACAAGGAAGAACGCGCTGTTCGAACGTGGCGAAGACTGGTCGCTTAAGGCTGGCGACTCGAACGAAGGCCCATATGAGGATTTGCTCGCCTGGCGCTACAATGCCGGCGACCTCGCCAAGAGCCTGAAATCGGAAGGCATCGGCGCGATGAAGATATGGCCGTTCGACATCGCCGCCGAGGCCTCGAACGGCACCCGCATTTCGCTTGCCGACCTCGACAAGGCGCTGGAGCCCTTCCAGAAAATCCGCGACGCCGTCGGCCGCGACATGGAGATCATGGTCGAGCTGCACGGGTTGTGGACCTTGCCGCCAGTGCTGCGCATCGCCGAGGCGTTGAAGCCCTATGACGTCGCCTGGCTGGAGGAGCCCATCCGTTACAACGAGCTTGACGCCATGGCCGAGCTTGTCCGCCACACCTCCATTCCGATCGCCGCCAGCGAGCGGCTGGCCTCGCGGCAGATGTTCAAGCAATTGATCGACAAGCGCGCCGCTTCGGTCATCATGATCGATCTTGCCTGGTGCGGCGGGCTCTCGGAAGCGCGCAAGATCGCCAACTTGGCCGAGGCCAGCGAACTGCCGGTGACACTGCACGACTGCACCGGGCCGATCGTCTATGCCGCCAGTTGCGCGCTCTCGGCGACTTTGCCGAACGTCAACTACCAGGAAGCGGTGCGCGCCTATTTCACCGGCTGGTACACCGAGATTGTCGCCGACATTCCGCAGGTCAGCAATGGCCATGTCGCGCCGCTCGAAGGGCCGGGGCTTGGCCCCAGCCTGCGGCCGGAGCTGTTCCAGCGGCCTGACGCGACGGTGCGCGTCACCAAAAGCTAGCCGTCATCAGGCTCTTTTCGGAGCCAGTAGACATTATGCTATTATAATCTATGATGGACCGAAGCGAGTGACCGACAAGCTCGCCGCCGGCGCTTTGCCGCCCGGCACCGGACGGATTCAGGGAGGCTTTGGTGGCAATTTCTGCGGCGCGCGCACGCGAGGATCCCAGGGGTGCGCCAAACCTCCCCGACCGGAAAATCCTGCTCGACCTGTTCGAACGCATGGTGCTGTTGCGCCGCTTCGAAAGCATTGCCCAGATCGCTTGCCGCAAGGGCGAGACCCCCGGCTTCCTGCATCTCTATATCGGCGAGGAGGCGACCGGTGTCGGCGTCTGCGCGCATCTGCGCCCGACCGACTGGGTCACCTCAACCCATCGTGGCCACGGCCATGCGCTGGCCAAGGGCGCCAACCCCGGCCGGGTGATGGCCGAGCTGTTCGGCAAGGCCGATGGCATTTGCGGCGGCCGCGGCGGCACCATGCATCTCTACGACCGCTCTGTAGGCCTGTTCGGCACCAATGGCATCGTCGCCGCCGGCATCGGTCATGCCGTCGGCATCGGCATGAGCGCGCGCCAGCAAGGGCGCGACGACATTGGCGTCGCCTTCTTCGGTGACGGCGCCGCCAATCATGGCGGCTTCCACGAGGCACTCAACTTCGCCGCCGTGCAGCGGGCGCCCGCGGTCTTCGTCTGCGAGAACAACCTCTACGCCACGGCGACGCCGCTCAACTCCGTCACGCTCAATCCCGAAATCGCCACCAAGGCCGCCTCCTACGGCATGCCCGGCGTCGCGGTGGACGGCAACGACGTCTTCGCCGTCTGGCTGGCGATGAAGGAAGCCACCGAGCGCGCCCGCGCCGGCAAGGGTCCGACGCTGATCGAGGCCAAGACCTATCGCACCGTCGGTCATCATGAGGGTGATCCGGTTATCGGCACCTACCGGACGCAGGAAGAACTCGACGCCTGGATCAAGCGCGATCCGATCGACATGTTTCGCAAGCGGCTGATCGAGGACTATGGCATCGCCGATGCTGAGGCATTGGCGACGATCGAAAGCCGGATCGAGAAGGTGGTCGAGGAGGCGCTGGCCTTGGCCCGCAACTCGCCCGAGCCCGATCCGGCGACCGTGCGCCTGCATGTCTTTGCCGACCCAATCAACCCGCCGGCCGCCTTGCAGCCGCGCGCCGTCGGCGAGACGCGCACGCAAGGCTGGCTCGAGGCGGTGCGCGACGGCATTGCCGAGGAAATGCGTGCCAATCCGGCGATCCTCTATTTCGGCGAAGGCACCGGCGAACGCGGCGGCAGCTTCGCGCACACCAGGAACCTCTGGCAGGAGTTCGGCGCCGAGCGGATGGTCGACACGCCGATTTCCGAACAGGGCTTTACCGCCGCCGCCGTCGGCGCCTCGGCCACCGGTGCGCGAACCGTCTCGGACCTGATGTTTGCCGACTTCGCCTTCGAGACCGCCGGGCAGATTTTCCTGCAGGCAGCGAAGCTGCGCTACATGACGAGCGGCCTGATGAGCGCGCCGATGGTGGTGCGCGTCGGCGCCGGCGCTTTGCGCAGTTCCGGTCCGCATCACAGCGGCATCTATCACCCCATCTTCGCCCACATGCCGGGCCTCATCGTTTGCGTGCCCTCGACCCCGGCCGATGCCAAGGGGCTGATGAAGACCGCGCTGCGGGCCGGCGATCCGGTCATCATGCTCGAGCCCAAGGCGCTGTTCGCCTCCAAGGGCGAGGTGCCGGTCGGCGAGCATTATGTGCCCTTCGGCGTCGCGCGCATCGCGCGGGCCGGCACCGACATCACCATTGTAGCCGCCGGCCAGATGGTGCAACGCGCGCTGGAGGCGGCGCAGGCGCTGGCCACTGAGGGCATCGAAGCCGAAGTGATCGATCCGCGCACCATCATGCCGCTCGACATCGAGACAATCGTCGCCAGCGTGCGTAAGACTCATCGGCTGCTCATCGTCGATGAAGCCTGGGCGATGTGCGGCCTTGGCGGCGAGATCGCGCAAGCGATCAACGAACTCGCCTTCGACGAACTCGACGCCCCGCCCGGGAGGTTGCACACCGCGCCGACCTCGCATCCCTTCGCACCCGTGCTGGAGCGCGCCATGTTGGTCGACACGGCGCGCATCGTCCAGGGCGTGCGCGACGTCATCGCGGGCAAGCCGCCGGTACCGGATCACTGGTACACGGTCGGCCTGAAAAGTGCTGCGTCGGCTAATCCCGTGCCTGTTCCGGCCAAGCCGCAACCCGCCACGCCGGCGCCAACGACTGCACCTGCCGTCAGCGACGACGAGCCGATAACCATGCCGTTCGGCGATCTCACCGTCAGCGAAGGCACGGTCGTCAAATGGCTGAAGGCGGTCGGCGATGCGATCAAGGAGGGCGAACTGATCGCCGAGATCGAGACCGACAAGGCGGTGGTCGAGATCGAGGCGCCGATCAGCGGCACGCTTGCCGCGATCGACCAGCCGGTCGGCGCGGTCGTGCCGATGGGCGGCCGCATCGGTGGCATCAAGAAATAATCATTTGTTCCCAATGAAATCCGAAGGGCAAGCATGAAGATCCTGTGCGCCAACTGGCAAGCCGCCGACGAAGCCGAACTCGAGCGTGAGCACTATCCTGACATCGAGCACATCCTCGCCAGATCGACCAACGACAAGGCCGCCAGTCTCGATCCGGCTGTCTGCGAGACGGTCGATGCCGTCATCAACTATTCGCCGACCCACAATGTCGCCGCCGCCCCGTCAGCGTTTCCCAAAGCACGAATCGCCGTGCGCTCCGGCGTCGGCTTCGACAACATCGATACGTCAGGCTGGGGCGCACGCAGGATTCCGGCCTGCAATGTGCCGGACTACGGAACCACCGAAGTCGCCGACCACGCCATCGGCCTGATGCTGGCGCTGACGCGCGGTACATCAGCCTATGGCGCAGAGCTTTCCGGCAATGGCGCCGAGGGCTGGCATTTCTCCAAGGCGCCGCTTGTGCGTCGGCACAAGGGCGCCACCTTCGGCGTTGTCGGTCTTGGTCGCATTGGGCTGGCCACCGCCCGCCGCGCCGCAGCCTTCGACATGAAGGTGGTGTTCTACGATCCGCATCTTCTGTCCGGCGTCGATCTGTCGACCGGTTACGAGCGGGTTCATTCGCCGGCCGAACTGATGGGGCGAGCGGATGTGGTCAGCGTCCACACCCCGTTGAGCGAGGAAACCCGCAAGCTGCTTGGCGCGGCCGCCTTCGCCGCCGCCAAGCCTGGGCTTGTCCTCATCAACACGGCGCGCGGCCCGATCGTCGATCTCGACGCGCTGGAAGCGGCAATGCGCGAGGGCACCGTCGCCGGCGCCGGACTGGACGTGCTGCCGAACGAGCCCGGTGACCTCGACCATCCGCTGCTGGCGGCGTGGCGCCGCCGCGAGCCGTGGATCGCCAACCGGCTGGCCGTCACCCCGCACGCGGCCTTCTACAGCCCGGCGTCGATGCGCGACCTCAGGCTGAAATCGATCGAGGTCGTGCACGCCTATATCGCCGAGGGCCGGCTCACCAACTGCGTCAATGCGGAGTATCTCAAATGAACATGGCGGTGGCGCAGTCCCCGCGGCTGGCTGTTTCACCCTATGCACGCCGCCTGGCGCGCGAGCGCGCTCTTCCGCTCGAAGCCCTTCGCGGCAGCGGTCCCGGCGGGCGCATCCTGGCAGCCGACGTGCTGGGCTTCGTTCCGGTCGCCGCGCCCGTAAATCTGCCTGACATCGTCGCCCCTTCTGTTGCCGTTCCCCGCATTGCCGCTTTTGCGGCGTCGGTCGCGCTGACCGCGCTCCGAGACCTGCTGGCCGCGCTGGAGAGCACGGGGAGAGCGTTCGACCTCGACGACGTGCTGTTGCGCGCGGCGGGTCGTGTATGCGGTGAGGTCCCGGATGTCGCCAAGGCCGCCGACGCGCCGGTGGCGCTTGAACTGGCAGACCGTCAGGCGGTGTTTGCAACCGTCCCTGAGATGCCCCTGACGTCGCTGTATGCAACGCGGCTTGCAGCCCTGGCCGACAACCGCGACGACGCGGAAATGCCGGCGCTGCTTTCGATCCGCCTGCTGCTCGCGAGCGACATCCGGCCGCTGATGCTGCCGCTGTTGCCGGGCCGCGCCATGCGTCTGGCTGTCTCGGTCAGCGCCGCAGGTGACCATGCCGAATGCCTGCTTGTCACAGACGCGGCAAGCGTTGACGAGATCACCGCCGCCGCGTGGCTCGCCGCCTTCAAATCGGCGATCGAACACCCGCTCAGGCTCTTCGTCTGAGGCGGTTGATGGTCATCGGCGTTGGTGTTTGGCTTTATGTATATCGTTATCCCAAAACCGGAGCCACTTTTGGGCGACATGCATAGCCTCGGGCGAAAGAAGCTATTATAAAAGCTTCGGCACAGGCGCGACGAGGCTCATGGACAACTCCGTTCCCACCATCGACAGTCTTCCCCGGCGCACGCTCGGCCGCTCGAACGGGCCGCTCTATCGCCAGCTAGCCGACATATTGCGCGAGCCGATCGGCAACGGCACCTTCCCCGTCGGCGGCGAACTGCCGAAGGAGGCGACCATTGCCGAGCATTTCGGCGTCAGCCTGATCACCGTGCGTCAAGCCTTGCGCGATCTCGAGGCCGACGGGCTGATCCGGAAGCGGTCGGCGAAACCGGCGGTGGTCATGGCGCGCAACCCGTCCGTCAATCTGAGCTGGAAATTCAAAAATTTTGCCGACATGGCGGCCTTCACCAAGGACGCGCAGTTGACGGTGAAATCCTATCGCAAGGAGGTTTCGCCCGTGCTCCAGCGCCATTTCGGCATGGGCAAGGACGAGGCGGGCTACTGCCTGCGCGGCATCCTGTCGGTGGGTGAGCAGAAGAAGGCTCAGATCACCAGCTATTTCCCGCCAACTGTCGGAGCGAAGCTGAAGCGGGACGATTTTTCCGACGTGCTGATCTTTCGTTCGGTGCAACGGCATCTCGGCCTTCGGCTGGACGTCGCGCATGTCACGGTCCGCGCCGAGATCGCCGATGAGGTCATCGCGGACGACCTAGGCATCGCGCTGGGCAGTGCGGTGCTGAGTGTGGAGATGCTCTACCAGTCGGCTGACCAGCAGAGCATCGAGTTCACCATCGCGCGGCATCCGGCCGATCTCTTCAGCATCAGCTACGACGCGCCGAACGATCTGGCCTGAACCCCGAACGATCTGGCCTGAACCCCGATCGGCGCCACCGTCGTGCGGATTTCCCTATCGCGCCCATGGACAGTTTTATAAAATTATAATAGCATCATAGCTAGGATGAAGGCCGCGCCGAAAACCACGATCGAACGTGGGTGCGCGACCCCGTCCGATGTCGAGCACTCGCCTGGTGCATGTCCGAACGTGCGCAGCGGTTCCGGGATAACGGCATGCACAAAACAAAGTCTGTCCATAAGGGAGTGTGCCTGGAAGGCACATGAAAGGCGGCGGCGTTCGCGCGGCTGACACCAAACACGGGAGGAGGAAAATCATGAAAGCAGGCGCATTCTTCGCCGGCCTTGCGGTGATCGCGACGACTTTGCTGTCGATCGATACCGTGCCGGCCAACGCACAGGACAAGAGGCCCTACACCATATATCTGTCCAACAATTTCGTCGGCAACGACTGGCGCCAGCAGATGCTGCGCAGCGCCGACATCGCGGTCAAGAAGCCGCCGCTCGCCGGTCGCGTCGACCTCAAGGTCGAGGTGGTCGAGACCACGGTCCAGGCGCAGATCAATTCCCTCAACAACATCATTCGCAACAAGCCCGACGCCATCGTGATCGACGCGGGCTCCGGCGAAGCGCTCAACCCGACGATCGAGAAGGCCTGCAAGGCCGGCATCGTGGTCATCGCCTTCGACCAGATCGTCAGCGCGCCCTGCGCTTACACGATGGAGTCCGACTGGGGCCGCGCACCGCGCGTGGAGGCCGAATGGCTGGTCAAGAAACTCGGCGGCAAGGGCAAGATCCTCGTTGATCGCGGGCTTGCCAGTGCTCCGATCTCGGCCCAGCTGCAGGGTGGTTTCGAGGAAGTCATCAAGAAATATCCCGGCATTGAAGTGGTCGGCTATTTCAACGGCGACTATGCACTGGGACCGGAGCAGGCCGGCGTCGCCAGCCTGCTGGCGGCGCACCCGCAAGTCGACGCCATCTTCGTCCAGGGCTACGGCGCCGGAGCGATCAAGGCGCTGCAGGATGCCGGTCGTCCGATCGTTCCCATCACCGGCAGTCCGTTCAACCTGACGACGACGACCTGTGCGCAGACCCAGGGCGCCCAGTGCATCCTTGCACCCAACCCTGCCTATCTGTCGGCCGAGGCCTTGAAGCTCGCGGTGGAGATACTGGACGGCAATAAGCCGGCGGAGAAAAAGATCCTGCTGCGCAACGCCTTCCTCACCACCGATCCGGTCCCGTCGGGATTGTATCCCGACGCGACCATGCAGAAGATAGAGGTCGGCAAGAATGCCTTTCCGGACATGGCGCCGGGCCTGTTTCTTCCCGTCAGCCCGGACTGGGTTGAAATCACCCCGGCCGAGGCCGCCGGCTCGAAATGACGATGCCTGCCGATCGGTGACGAAATGGTCGCCTCCAGGCCTCTCCAATGCGCCTTCGCTTAAATTGACAAGGCGCATTGGTACCGGTATCAATTTACACGCAGCACCCACCAAGATGGCGAAGTCCGTCACCGGCTGATGCAGGAAACACGAAGGAGGAGAGATCATGAAACTGAAGACATTTTGCGGGGGATTGGCAGCTCTTGCCATGGCCGCAATCTCGGTGAACACAGCGCCGAGCCACGCCGAGAACAAGAAGCCCTACACCATCTATCTCTCGAATAATTTCGTCGGCAATGACTGGCGCCAGCAGATGGAGCGTGTCGCCACCGTTTCGGTGAACAAGGGGCCGCTGAAGGGCCGCGTCGACCTCAGGATCGAGAATGTCGAGAACACCGTCCAGGCGCAGATCAATTCGCTGAACAACATCATCCGCCAGAAGCCGGACGCCATCCTTGTCGATGCCGGTTCGGACTCGGCCTTGAATCCGACCATCAAGAAGGCCTGCGACGCCGGTATCGTCGTCATCAGCTTCGACCAGGTGGTGACCGAACCGTGCGCATTTGCCGTCGCGTCCGACTGGGATCGCATTCCCTCGGTGTTGGCCGAGTGGATGGCTACGCAGCTTGGCGGCAAGGGCAACATCATCCTCGACCGTGGCCTCGCCGGCGCGCCGATCTCGGCACAGTTGCAGCAAGGCTATGAGAAGGTGTTGGCCAAATATCCCGACATCAAGGTCGTCGGTTACTACAACGGCAACTATGCACTCGGTCCGGAACAGTCGGGTGTCGCGGCCCTGCTTGCCGCCAATCCGAAGATCGACGGCATCATGACGCAAGGCTATGGCTCCGGCGCTATCCAGGCGCTGAAGGATGCCGGCCGCCCGATCGTCCCGGTCGTCGGCTTCTCCTACAATGTCGCGGCCGTCACTTGCGCGCAGACGCAAGGCGCCAAGTGCATCCTTGGTTCCAACCCGGCCTATCTTTCCTCGGAAGCGATCAAGCTCGCGGTCGACATTCTCGACACCGGCAAGAAGCCGGCCGAGCGCTCGGTTTCGGTCAAGGGTGATTTCGTCACCACCGATCCCTTCGAGTCCAAGCTGTATCCTGGCACCAAGATGATCAAGATCGCGATTGGCGAAAATGCCTTCCCGGACCAGGCGCCCGGCCTGACGCTGCCGATCACGCCGGACTGGGTCGAGATCACCGCTGCGGAAGCGGCCGGTACCAAGTAACATCTTCTGACCACGACCCGTCTCCCGGCATCGCAAGATGTCGGGAGAGCTTCTCGAAGGCGCAAGCATGGACCTTGTCACCGTCAACGGCCTGTCCAAACGCTATGGCGGCATCGTCGCGCTGAGTGAGGCGACATTCAGCGCCCGTGCCGGCGAAGTGCACGCGCTGCTCGGTGAGAACGGCGCGGGCAAAAGCACCTTCATTCAGATCCTGTCGGGCGCCGTGCAGCACGACGGCGGCTCGATCCTGGTCGATGGCCAGGACTATCGCCCGGCCAATCCGGATGCCGCGCAGGTGCGCGGCATTGCCGCTGTGTTCCAGGAACTGTCGCTGATCCCCGATCTCAGCGTCGAGCAGAACATCTGGTTCCGCCACGAACCGCGTACGCTGCTGCGCACCGTCAATCGCGCAGAGATGCGCCGCAAGACGCTGGCGCTGCTCGAAAAATACAATTTTCCAGTATTGCGCCCGGACCAGGAATTGCGGCGGCTGACACTGGCCGAACGGCAGATCGTCGAGATCGCCAAGGGACTGGCCAAGGACCCGCGCATCCTGATCCTCGACGAGGCGACCTCGGCGCTGCCCGCGCGGGAGGCGGAGTGGTTGCTCAAGCTTACTCGGCAGCTCGCCGCCGAGGGCAGGCTGGTCATCTTCATCTCGCACCGCATGGCCGAGGTGCGCGCCATCGCCGACCGGCTGACCATCTTCCGCAATGGCAGCACCATTGCCGTGCATGAAGCCAACGCCGTCTCCGACAACGAGATCGTCACCCAGATGATCGGCCGGCACCTCGACCGGCTCTACCCCGAGCGTATTGCCACCGCGACCGATCGCATCGCGCTGAGCGTCAAGAATTTTTCGAGCGGCAGCCGGCTCTCCGGCGTCGACTTTGCGCTGCGCGAGGGCGAGGTGCTCGGCGTCGGCGGCCTGCAGGGCCATGGCCAGCGCGAGCTGTTCCAGGCGCTGTTCGGCGCCAGCAAGGCGAGCGGTACCATCGAGCTCTGGGGCAAGCCGGTTTCGATCGCCAATCCGCGCCAGGCCCTGATCGGCAAGGATGGTATCGCATTGGTGCCGGAGGATCGGCGCGGGCAGGGGCTGCTTCTGACCAAGAGTGTGCGCGAGAACCTGACCCTGTCCGTTATCAGGCGTTTCACCGAAAATGGCTTGCTCAGCCGGCAAAAGGAAGCGGCTCTGGTCAAGGAAATGGTCGACTTCCTGCGCATCAAGGCCGGCACGCCGGAACAGCTTGCCGGCACTTTGTCCGGCGGCAACCAGCAGAAGGTGATCTTCGGCAAGATGCTGCTCACGCAAGCGCGCGTGCTGCTGCTCTACGATCCGACGCGCGGCGTCGATGTCGGCACCAAGGGCGAGATCTTCCAGCTGATGCGCGACCTCGCGGCCAAGGGCTATGCAATCCTGTTCCATTCGAGCGACATGCCGGAGCTCGTTCATGTCGCCGACCGCGTGCTGGTGATGCGCAACGGCGGTGTTGCCGCGACGTTGGAGGGCGACCGCATTTCGGAGGCGGGCATTTTGCGCGCCGCGATGCTTGAAAGCGAGGCGGCCTGAGGCATGGTGATGGCGATCGCGGAGCAACCTGTGGAAATGGCGCAAAGGCCCGCAGAAATGAAATCCGCCAAGCCGGGTATCGACTGGCGCGGCCGCCTGCTCGATCGCGCGCCGTTCCTCGTCGCATGCCTGATGCTGGCCTTGATCGTCGCCATCTATGGCAGCCTGCAATCCGGCGTCTTTTCGCTGGATGAGCTGAACCTGGACACGGCGGCGGCATTGACGCTGATGCTGGCGGCGACCGGCCAGACCATCGTGCTGGTGCGCGGCGGCATTGATCTGTCGATCGGCGGCATGATCAGCCTCGGTACGGTGATCGCGGCAACGCGCTTCACCGACGACCCCTCGACCACCGCCCTTTGGGCGTTGGCCATCCTCGCGCTCGGCTTCCTGATCGGCGCGCTCAATGGTTTGCTGATCTCGCTGCTCAAGCTACAGCCCTTCCTGGTGACGCTCGCCACATGGTCGATCCTCAACGGCGTCGCCATGATTATCCTGCCGACCGATGGCGGCAGTGTGCCAGGCTGGTGGGTCAGCTTCGGCTACGCGCAACTGTTTGGCCTGACCAGCCCGGTCTGGATGCTGCTGGCACTGCTGCTGTTCTGGTGGTGGTTCCGCGCTACCCTCGTCGGCATCACCATCCAGGCGACAGGCTCCAACGAAAAGTCGGCCTTCCTGTCGGGCGTATCGATCACCCGCGTCAACGTCATCACCTATGGCCTCTCCGGCCTGTTCGCGGCGGGGGCGGCACTGTTTCTGACGACGCAGACCGGTGCCGGGTCGCCAACCATCGGTAAGGACTACATCCTGCCTTCGGTGGCGGCGGCGGTCATCGGCGGCGTCAGCCTGTTCGGCGGCCGCGGCCATCTCGCCGGCACGCTGATCGGCGCCTTCGTGCTCACCCTGATCGGCAATCTGGTCTTCGTCCTGCATGTGTCGAGCTACTGGCAGCCGGTGGCTTCCGGCGTCATCCTGCTGCTCTCGGTGCTGGCCAGTTCCGTCGCCGAGAAAGCCGCAAGGGGCCGTGTCCAATGAGCGCCTTCCTCGCCCGCAACCGGCTCATCGTGCTTGCCTATGCCGGCATGGTCGTGCTGCTCCTGGTCACGGCGCTGTTCTCGCCGGGCTTCCTGTCGGTCTCCAACATGCGCTCCACCGTCGTGCTGGCCGCCTTCGTCGGCATCGTCGCGCTCGGCCAGACCTTCGTCATCATCGGCGGCGGCATCGACCTGTCGGTGCCATGGGTGCTCAATTCGGCGGCAATTGTCATGGCGTTGCTGTGCGGCGGCCAGGACCTGCCGCTGGTCTGGGTCATGCCGCTGCTGCTCGCCGGCGGCGCCTTCATCGGGCTGATCAACGGCGTCGGCGTCGCCCAGTTCGGCGTGCCGCCAATCATCATGACACTGGCCACCAACGTCATCCTGCAAGGCTTGATCCTGGTGCTGACCGGCGGTTCGCCGACGCCTTCGGCGCCGGCCTTGATCCAATACCTTTCGGTAGGTCGCATCGGCGCCTTCCCGGTCATCGCGCTGATCTGGCTTGCGCTGACGCTGGTGGCGACGCTGCTGCTCTCCAAGGCAGCGTTCGGCCGCCATCTCTATGCGCTCGGCACCAGCGCCACCGTCGCAGAATTCTCCGGTGTGCCAACGGCGCGCACCACCATCCTGACCTATGTGATTTCCGGCCTCACCGCCGCCTTCGCCGGTATGTTGCTCACCGGCTATTCCGGCCAGGCCTATCTCGGCATGGGCGACGCCTATCTGTTCACCTCGATCGCGGCGGTCGCCATCGGCGGCGCCTCGATCCTCGGCGGCAGCGGCCACTATCTCGGCACCGTCGCCGGCGCCATGGTGCTCACCATCCTCACCGGCCTGTTGCCGGCGCTGAACCTGTCGAGCGGTGCGCTGCTCATCGTCTATGGCGCGGTGATCCTGCTCACCGTATCGATCGGCAGCGAGACCTTCGCCGGTCTCGGCGGCAAGATGCGCAGAAAGGAGAGCTGACCATGGTCGAAATCATCTGTGTCGTCGATGCTAGGGCCGAGCTCGGCGAAGGCACGCTCTGGGACCCGAAGGCCGGCGTGCTGTGGTGGATCGACATCTGGAAGAAGCTGATCCATCGCTACGATCCATCGAACGGCAAGGACGAGGTCTTCGAGACGCCGGAATATCTCGGCTGCCTTGGCCTGCGCGAGAAGGGCGGCCTGGTGCTGACCATGACAAACGGCTTCCATTTCTTCGACCCGGCAACCGGCAAGTTCGAGGCGATCGTCGACCCGGAAGCACATATGCCGAAGACCCGCTTCAACGACGGCAAGCCGGACCGCCAGGGCCGTTTCTGGTCGGGTTCGATGTTCGAGGTACCGGGCCAGCCGATCGAATTCATCGGCGCGCTCTACCGGCTCGATCCAGACCTTTCGGTCCACAAGATGATCGACGGCATCGGCTGCTCCAACGGGCTGGCCTGGAGCCCGGATTCAAAGACCATGTATTTCTCCGACAGCCATGCCGGCGCGGTGTGGGCCTATGATTTCGATGCCGCCACCGGCGAGATCGAGAACCGGCGTACCTTCATCGACATGACGGTGACCGGCGGCGTCGCCGATGGCGCCACCGTCGATGCGGAAGGCTGCTACTGGGTGACGATCCCGGTGACCGGCAAGGTCTGTCGCTACGATCCGGACGGCGAGCTGATGCAGACCGTGCTGCTGCCGACCGACCTGCCGACCTGCTGCGAGTTCGGTGGCAAGGACCTCGACATCCTCTACGTCACCTCGGCCGTGCTCCGGCGTCCGGCCAGTCACTTCGTCCGCCAGAAGAATCCGGGCGGACTGTTCGCGCTCGACGTCGGCGTCAAGGGCCTGACCTTGCCAGCGTTCAACGGCTGACCCGCTTTGGCTAAACAGCCGGCATGACCAGCGGTGTCTCGACTTTGCGTATCCAGATAGCCTGCATAGAGCGATAGCGGCCAGCACAGCGCGAAGTAGATGATCGACACCGTGCCGAACGCCACGACCGGCTGAAAGTCACGGTGTTGACCTGTGTGGCGGCGCCGGCAAGCTCGGTCAGCCCGATCAGCTCTCGTCTTGACGATCTGCACCATGAAGCCGACGGTCGGTGGCAGCATCAGCCGCACCGCTTGCGGGACGATCACCAGCCGCAACGTGCGCGTGAAGCGAAAACCGAGCGCCGTGGCTGCTTCCCACTGGGCTTTGGGCGGAAGATTTCGCCGAAGAACTACAAGCAGCTTGAGGCGTTCCGGGCTGTGATGGAGGCGGGAACCGTGACCGGCGCAAGTGAGCATTTGCATATCGCCTAGCCATCGGTCAGCGCGCACATCTCCAACCTTGAACACGCGTTGAAGATTCAGCTGTTCATACGGCGTGCGGGTCGCCTGGTCCCAACCGCAGAAGCGATGCTGCTCAACGAGGAGGTTGGCCAGATCGTCAAGGGTATGCCTCGGATTCGCCGCTTGGCGGACGACATTACGCAGCTCGAGGCCGGCGGCCTCGCCATCGGCGTCTATCCAGCTCTTGCAAGTATCGTCCTGCCGCGTTTTCTCAGGGATTTTGCCGGCCGCCATCCGAAGGCTCGGATGGGCATTTTGCCCAACGCCTCACCGAGGATTGCCGAATTGACCGCTGGACGGCAGATTGACGTTGGCCTCATCCAGGCGCCGGTGGTCGACACCGCGATCAGCTGCGATCTGATCTTCGAAGCCGAATGCGTCTGTGTGGCGCCGCTCGACCATGCCTTTGCCAACGAAGCTGTCATCGACCCACCCCACCTCGCAGAGCAGGCATTCATCGCCTTGGGACGAGACGATCGTACCAGGCAGGATATTGACCGCGCGCTCGTCGATGCGGGCATTTCCATCGACTGCCGTTTTGAAACCCCTTTCGCCGACACAGCTTGCGCGCTCGTCGCACAAGGCCTGGGAGTTTCGATCGTCGATCCGTTTTCTGCAGCCCGGTGGGAAGGCCAACTTGCCATCCACCTTTCGCTGCTCGACTTCCCTGTCACATCTACATGACACGCAACCGCACGCAGGTGTCGACGATGCTGCAGCAGGTATTCGAGCGGGAATTCCGAACCGCCCTTGAGGACAACCTAAGTGGTAATGTGAGGCTGCTTTAGCAGAAGCGAGGCGACGCCTGGGTCGGCTAGCGACAGAGCGGGTTCGGCACAATCACTGGATCATGAAGCGCGAGCTGAACGGCAGGCTCGCCGCTCCCACGGCCTTCGGGCTGATGGTGACCCGCGCCGGCAACGCTTCGATGGTGACGAATTCGCGGTTGATGTCGGCGCACAACGCCTTGGCGATTTTCCGCGGCGCATAGCTGGACAGGACGACCGTCCTGAACTCAACAAACTGGGTCAGCGCCGAAATCGACGCTTTCAGGCGATTGGAGCATTCCCCCAGCCATTCGCTGTAGGCCTCTCCGAGATCAGGCCACTCCGGGTTGCTGCTCCAGATGATTTGGGACGGGCGCCCGCGCCTGGTCAGTTCGCTCTCCAGGCGCACAAGGCCATGATCGAAGCTTGCGCTGGAGTTTCCCTTGTAGATCTGGTGATTGAGGATAAGCCTGCTTTGTAGTCTCGCGCCGAGATAGAAGAACAAATAGTCGTTCAGCGGCTTTGCGACGCCGAACATGCTCTCGCCGCCGGCTGCCGCGGTGATGTCGTTCTGCACGAAAACCGGCAGCTTGCTCTGCTCTTCGATCTCGCCTTGCAGAGCCTTCAAGGAGGTGCTCGATCCGTTGCGGATTGCAGCCATGGCGTCGACTTCGTCGGGAACAGCCAGCCCGATGCCGGCGACCCGGCCGCGCGCCTCGATCGGCAGGCTCGTCATGGCCTGCCCGATCGCTCCCAGCAAATCGCTGCTTTGCGGAAAGGGATTGGCTTCATCCGCCGGCAGCTGCTTGTGGAAGCGCACGGTGCCGATGAAGTCGATGAGCGCGATGTCGATCCTGCGCCGGCTGAAGCCGACGCCGACCGCATAGGCGCCCTCCGGATTGAGCGAAAGCGGGATGGTGGGCGGCCCGACGCGGCCGCGCTGCGCCTCGCCCTGCGAGACCAGGCCTTCCTGCTCGAGCGAGCGGACGATGACCGAGGCCGTCTGCGCCGACAGGCCGGTCTTCTCGCCGATTTCCATCCGCGAAATGCCTTCGTTCTGAAGCAGCAACGATAGCACCAGCCGCTCATTGTAGCTGCGGACGCTCAACGCATTCAGCCCGCTCGCACGATCCGCGATGCGCAAGGGATTGGGTGGTGCGAATCTCATGTCAGGCAAGGGTCGCCCCGTCGGTAAGAGCGCGTTGCCTGGCAGCGGTTTGGTTGCTCATGTCGAGCGGCTCCAGCCGATGGCGTCGACCGCGCGGGCCAGCTCCGTGCCCAGCAATCTGTGGGCTTCGGCATCGATGTGAAACCCGTCCGCTTCGCTGCAGGATACCACCGAGCCGGCATCGAAAAAGTGCAGTTCGAGCGAGTCCGCCAGAACCTCGAACTCGAGCGCCAGCAGGCGCGATTTCTCCGGCGCGCCGGCGAAGATGGACTTCCATTCCTTGACGTCGTCCTGCATCGGCGGCGGCGCCACGATCATGATTTCGGGCGTGGTGCCGCCCGGACCTGGCGCCAGCTCCTTGATGTCGTAAACGAGGCAGCCGATCCCCATCGCCACTTCCGACGGCGGCTTGTTGAAGCGGATCTTCAGGTCGTTAGTGCCGAGCATGATGATGACGAGGTCGAGCGTCGCATGGCTCTGCAGGCAAGGGCGAAGATAGGTTCGGCCGTTCTTGTGTGCTCCCTCGATCGGATCGTCATGGACGGTGGTGCGACCGCTCAATCCTTCCTCGATGACATACCAATCGGCCCCCAGCTGTGCACGCAGTATCCCCGGCCAACGCTCATCGGGACCATAGCGCTCGAGCGGCCCCCTGCCGGGGATCTGGCCGTGCGTGTTGGAGTCGCCGTAGCACAATACTGATCGCATGTTTTTCCCGCCGGGACTGACAGCGCGCCGAAGCCGGCGAGCGCCATTCATGATGGATAGAGGAGCGGTGAAAGGCAAGCAATGGAATAGTCATTCAACATGACTAACTATTGACAGGCCGAATCCGCTGTGCTTCTAAAGTGCCCGGAGGAGTTCTCAACCGTCATCATCGTCCAGCCCAGGTTGGACCTCGACACGCATGTGTTCGGGGGCGGGAGAATTGCGTGCATCGGTCGGTTTGCGACGACGAGCGTGCATTGGGAGAGCGTCTCGCGGCCGTACGCATTCGTACGGCCGGGGCAACCACAAGGAGGAGAATTCAATGTTAGGATTGCTGAAAACCGTCAGTCTGGGAGTGCTCGTTGTATCAGCGCTTGCCGTAACATCCCTGGCGCATGCGGAAGATGTCAAGCTGATGGACGGCGTCGCGCCGCGCCCCGACGACACGCGCATGACCGCGGCCGGTGCGTTCAAGAAGGACCCGCCCTGGGTCATCGGAATGAGCGACTTCGGCGTCAACGCAAACACCTGGACCGTGCAGGTGGCGCACGAGGCGCAAAATGCCGCAGCAAAGGACAAGCGCATCTCGAAGTTCATCCTGCTCGATGCCGGCTTCGACCAGAAGAAGCAGGTGGCCGATATCGAGGATCTGATCGCGCAACATGTCGACGCGATCATCGTTCAGCCGGTGACCAGCACATCGGCCAACGCCAGCATCGCCAAGGCGGTCGCCGCCGGCATCCCCGTCATTCTTCATACCGGCCGCATCGATTCCGATGCCTACACCACGGAAATCCAGGGCGGCGCCGAACATTTCGGCAAGGTGATGGGCGACTGGCTGGTGAAGACCGTCGGCGACAACGGCAAGATCTGGGTCCTGCGTGGCCTGGCCGGCCATCCGGAAGACACTAACCGCTACAACGGCCTCTTGGAATCGCTCAAGGGCACGCATGTGCAGATCACCGCCGAGGAGCATGGCGACTGGCAGTACGACAAGGCCAAGAAGCTGTGCGAGACACTCTATCTGAACAATCCGCAGGTCGACGGCATCTGGTCGTCCGGCGCCGACATGACACGCGCCTGCGTCGACGTCTTCAAGCAGTTCGGCACGCCCATTCCACCGATTTCGGGCGAGGGCAACAATGGCTATTTCGGCCAGTGGATCACGGACGGATTCAAGTCGATCTCTCCCGAATACAGCCCCGCCCAGGGCGCCGCCGGCGTGCGCGCCGCTGTTGCGCTGCTTGAGGGTCAGCAGCTCTACAAGCGCTATGTCTACAACCCCGACGGCTGGGACAAGGACAAGGCTGCCAAATACTATCGCGACGATTTGACGGCCAATGTCTGGTGGCCGAGCGAACTGCCGGAGGACAAGCTCAAGGAATATTACGGCAAGAAGTGACGGCGCCGTGGCTGGCGGGGAGTGGACAAGCATTCCCCGCAGGCCGTTCCATCTGTCGAATCCGGTTCGTTCGAGGGTTTCGTGACCAATCTTATCGAGATGTCCCACATTTCGAAGGCGTTCGGAGGGAGCAAGGCGCTCCACTCCGTTTCCCTCGATCTGAAGGCGGGCAGCGTCCACGCCCTGATGGGGGAGAACGGCGCCGGGAAATCGACGCTCATGAAGATCCTGGCGGGCGTGCATCAGCCCGATTCCGGCGAAATCTTCATGAACGGGGAAAAGCTCGATCTGAAGTCGCCGCGCGACGCGCTGGATGCCGGCATTTCGACCGTTTTCCAGGAGCACTCGCTGCTGCCCAATCTGTCGATCGCAGAGAACATGTTTCTCGGCCGGGAGCCGACGACCCGGTTCGGCTCGATCGACTATCCCGAGATGAGCAGCCAGACCGCCAAGGCGCTTGGCGAACTCGGCCTCACCCTCGACCCATCACAACTCGTCTCCAACCTGACGATCGCCGAGCGGCAATTCGTCGAGATCGCGCATTGCATCCAGGCGGACGCCAGCGTGCTCATCCTGGACGAGCCGACGGCGGCGCTGAACGCGGCCGACGTCGATGTGCTCAACCGCAACATCCGCCGGCTGCGCGATAAGGGAAAGGCTGTTGTCTACATCTCGCATCGCATGGAGGAGATCTTCGAGCTGTGCGACACGGTCACGGTGCTGAAGGACGGCGCGCTGGTCGGCACCAGGGTGGTATCCGAGATCACCACCGACGAACTCATCGCCATGATGGTCGGACGCGAACTCCAGGACCTTTTTCCCGATCGCACGGGCGACAAGGGCGACGAGATCCTGCGCGCCGAAAACCTCAGGATCACCGAGACATCGCAGCCGCTGTCGCTGACTTTGCACAAGGGTGAGATCGTCGCTTTGGCAGGGCTGGAGGGGCAGGGCCAGCAGCGCTTCCTGAGATCGCTGATCGGCCGCTACCATCCCTTTGCGGGGACGATTTCCATCAACGGCAAAGCGCTCAAGATGCCGCTCTCGACATCATCAGGCGTTCGCCATTTGCAGCAGCTGAAGGTCGGTTTCGTTCCCGAAGACCGCAAGGAAGAGGGGCTCTTTCTCGCCCTGCCGATCGCCCACAACATTGCCATCGGATTGCATTCGAGGCGATCCGAACTTGCGTCGGCGCGATCCTATCGAAGCGTTATCGCCCGCTTGATGGAGGTCATGAACATCAAGGCGGTAGGTCCATCCGCTCCGGTCGCCTCCCTATCGGGCGGCAACCAGCAAAAGGTTCTGCTCGGCCGCTACCTCGCCGCGGATCTCGATCTTCTGCTGGTGGAGGAGCCGACCCGCGGCGTCGACATCGGCGCCAAGTCGGAGATCTACCACCTGCTGCGCGACTTCACCCGCAAGGGCGGCGCGGTGCTGGTGTTGTCGCGCGAGACGATCGAGTTGATTGGGCTCTGCGACCGCATCTACGTCGTCCACCACGACACCATCGTTGCCGAAATGCCGGCGGCGCAGGCGACGGAACACAAGATCCTCGACGCGGCCCTGATGGGCGGCTCCACGCGCCAGCATTAGGGGCTTCCATGTATCATTCGCTGTTCAACATCCTGAGTGGCCGGAACACACGACAGGGCCTGTGGGGCCTGCCGCTGCTGGTCGCCTTGCTCATTTCGCTGTGGCTGACCGTCGAGACGACACAGTTCGCCACGGCCGAAAACCTTTTCAACCTGGTTGCCCAGGCGATGCCGCTGATCATCGCGGCGCTCGGACAGCTCATCGTCGTGCTGATCGGCGGGCTCGACCTGTCGGTCGGCTCGGTCATCAGCTTCACGACGGCGGTGCTGGCGCTGGACCAGCCGGCGATCGTGCTGATCCCGGCGGTCTTTCTGCTGGCCGCGTTCATCGGGTTGATCAACGGCCTGGCGATCACCCGCTTCAACGTCCATCCGATCATCGCGACGCTGTCGACGCAGTATATCGTGCTTGGCATCACGCGCATCTTACGTCCCGTCTCCGGCGGCACCGTGCCGGAAATCGTCATCGCTGCCGTTTCCGGCAGTTTCCTCGGCATTCCCTATCCGGTTTTCTGGGGGATCGTCGTGATCCTGGTGGGCTGGAAACTGCTCTACGGATCGCGGTACGGGCTGCATCTGTTCGCGATCGGTGGCGGCATCGCTTCCGGTGCCGAGAGTGCGGCCCGCAACTTCGGCGTCTCCGACCGTCGCAACATCATCCTCGCCTATGTGGTCTGCTCCTGTTTCGCGGCCGTTGCCGGTGTCTTCCTGGCCGGGCGCATCGTGTCGGGCGATCCGAATGTCGGGCTTCTTTTCGAGCTCGACACCGTCACCGCCGTAGCCCTCGGAGGCACCCAGCTTTCCGGCGGCATCGGCAGCCTGCACGGCACGGTGATCGGCGCGCTGGTGATGGCGCTGCTGGCCAACGGCATGAACCTTGCCAACGTCTCGCCCTTTGTCCAGACCGCGATCAAGGGCGGCATCCTGCTGGCGGTGGTCGGGCTGCAATCCCGCAAGAAAATGGGGCTCTGAGCGATGGCTGCCGTTCTTGCAAGTCCGATCGCCCGGGGCCTGCTGCGCATCCCGCCGTCCTATTTTGTTTTCATCGTGCTTTTGGCCACACTGTGGATCGCGCGGCCGAACATGCTCAACCTCAACATCATGGGCATCTTCATCCGGCAGATCGTTCCGCTTGGCATCCTGGTGCTGGGGCAACTCGTCGTCATGCGGGTGAAGTCGATCGACCTCTCCGGCGGCGGCATCATCCTCTTGATCAACTATTTCATCTCGTCGGGCAGCTTCCCCGGCGCGTCGCTGCCATTCTTCGTCGTGTTGGCGCTCGCCACCGGCCTCGTCATCGGCCTGTTCAACGGCTTCATGATCGGCAACCGGCGGGTGTCAGCGGTGATCGTCACGCTGGCGGTCAGCATCATCCTGGTCGGGCTGGTGCAGTTCCTGTCGAGCGGCAATCCACCCGGCGACGTGCCGAAGCTGTTCAACGACCTCTACAACACGAAATTCCTGTCGGTTCCGACGCCGGTTCTGTTCTGGATCCTGCTGACCGCCGCAGTGTCGCTGCTGCTGTCGCAGACGGTGTTTGGCCGCTATGTGGCCTCGGTCGGGGAGAATGCCGAAGCCGCCCATTTTTCCGGCGTGCCGGTTCAGCGCACCGTCATCTTGGCGCATGCGCTCGCCGGCCTGATCGCGGCGATCGCGGCCCTGGTGCAGACCGGTTCGATTGCCGTTGGGAGCGTCCGCGTGGGCCTCGATCTGCCGATCCTGGCCGTCGCGGCAACGATCCTTGGCGGCGTCGTCTTCGGCCGCGGCGACGGCGGCGTCTGGGGGCCATTCTTCGGTGCGCTGTGTTTTGCGCTGCTGTTCGTGGTGATGACGGTGCTCGGCATCGACGAGCCCGGCAAGCTCATCGCCCAGGGCGTCATCATCCTCGGCGCGGCGATCTTCTACGGAGTGCGCGTGCGAACCCCATGACTTGAGACAGCGAAAGGCAAGACCGCCCGGCGCTGGCCGAGACCGACAAACCGCGCGTTCAGACAATTGTAAACAGATGGAGAGACATGGATGTCACCGCCAAAAAACATCATGTGCTATGGCGACTCGCTGACCTGGGGCTGGGTTCCGGTCAAGGAGGGGTCACCGACCTACCGCTACCCCTATGACCAGCGCTGGACGGGCGTAATGGCGGCGGCGCTCGGCGAAGGCTATCACATTGTCGAAGAAGGCTTGAGCGCGCGCACGACCTGCCTCGACGACCCCAATGACCCGCGCCTGAACGGGGCCAGCTACCTGCCCTCGGCCATCGCCAGCCATCTGCCGCTGGACCTGGTCATCGTGATGCTCGGCACCAACGACACCAAGTCTTATTTCCGCCGGACGCCTTACGAGATCGCCAATGGAATGGCGAAACTGGTCGGGCAGATCCTGACAAGTGCCGGCGGTGTCGGCACGCCCTATCCGGCTCCGAAGGCGCTGGTCATTGCGCCGCCGCCGCTCACCCCGATGCCCGACCCATGGTTCGAGGGCATGTTCGGCGGCGGTCACGAAAAGTCGAGGGATCTGGCCAGGCAGTACAAGGCGATGGCCGATTTCATGAAGATCGACTTCCTCAACGCCGGCGATTTCGTCACCACGGACGGTGTCGACGGCATTCACTTCACCGCCGAAAACAACGCCGATCTCGGGCGCGCGGTCGCCGACAAGGTCAGATCGATTCTTGGGCCAAGCCGCGTCAGCACCGCCGCCTGAAGCTGCAACCCCGCCGGCTTGCGGCACACAGGCCGACGGAGTGTGTCGCACCTTCCTCCCGCGATGCACAAAATACGGGGCCGGACGATGAGTTCGACCCCGTATTTTTTGTTGCTTGGATGGTTGTCTTAGCCTGGCCCTGATCAGCTGGCCGCCGCAATCGAACGGCTAAGTACGATCGGGGAACGGGGGCGGGAGAGCGCTACCGCCTTTCCCCACACTCATCGAACTACCAGTTCCGGCTTCGCTGCTATGGCTGAGCGAAGTGAGCCCACCCTGACCGCGAAATCTGGTGTCGGGAGTGACCAGCACATGGGCTTCGAGCCGCTTGAACAGCGGCATCAGCACCGCGGCGCCGGCGCCGACCTGGTCGGCCAGGGTCGACAGGCTGAGTGGCACGCCTTCGCGGCATAGCCTTCAGCCTGCCGGTTGAGCGGCTGATGCTGGCCGAACTTCTCGAACAGGATCATCGCCAGCAGGCCGGGACCAGCCCAGCCGCGCGGGGTGGCGTGGAACGGTGCCGGAGCCTGGCTGATCGCCTCGCAGTCGCGACAAATGAACTTCTCCCGCACGTGCTTTCAGGCGTTGATTGAGTGCGGTTGCCACAGACGGCGGAGGAGCGGCTTCCTGGACGACGCGATTCCCTTCTCAGAGCAATGCTGGTTTTGCCGCCGACCCCGGTGTCCTCGGCCGAATGCGGCTTCCGGGTCGCCCGCCGTATGTCCTTTATTCACCCGGCGGGAGCACGCGGCGTCACTGGTTCCTGGTTCATCGCCACACCTTCGGCGGCTACGATGAGCCACAACCCTCGCTGCCCGATCACCTCAAGTTGTCCCACACGGCTGACAACCGGCAGGCGAGGATAGCGCCTATTCATCGGCCGTGTGTACTTCGCGCATAAGCGCTATCTCTTGAGCGGTATAGGCGGCAATGCGACGTGGAACTCCAGGCGAACACGAGCCCGTCACTAGGCATGCACAATTCGCCGGTACCCAAACTCGAGCAACCGGTCGAAGCGGTTGCAAAGAAAAATGCTCACCCATACTATCGGGCGTAGGGTAAAAATACTGACGATCTAATACATACAAAATGCCAGACGACCAGAGAGACTTATCATGAGCCAACAGACGGCGCAGCAATCCGCCACTTGACTTTAGCCACCGCCGCGATCCTACGCGGCTGTATCCCAACACCAACGCATCACTCTTTCCTTCCAAGCTCTTGATGTCGAGAAGAGCGTGTAATATCGCCTCAGCCCAATCTGTACTGGCGTATATCGCAGTCCTGTTTCCAGACGTCCGCACTAAATCTATAGATCGATGCGGCAATAGTTCACCGATGGCTTTTTTCCGATTGCTCCCATGAAGCACGAACTCTCCTGTTTCAACCAACAGAGAAAGAAATCGTCGTAGTTGTTTGGGGCTTTCCAGCGAAATGTCGGTTGTGTGCTTGGAACCAAAAACGCCCCGCAACGCGCAAACTCGACTCACAGCTCCGCGATGACGTCCGAAGTCGACTACCCTGGTGGGATCCAGAAGGTTAGCTTGCTGATTCTCAGGTTTCACTACCTCATCTCGCCGATTTGCCGCAAAATATACCCCTGGTGCCCGGGCTTGTCAGCAAACTTTGCAGCGGCGTGTTGTCTGAATAAGCGCTTGGCTTTGCATGTGCTCCTGATTGTGCAGTCAGGCAGATCAGCACGTCCGGCATCTTTTAAAGGCTCGAGCTGGGCAAAAACTAATGCCGGCACGTTACATTTCCCATCGATCCAGTGGCCACTTGATCCTCTTTACATTGCCCCACGAACCGGAAGCAGCCATCTACATCACCAACTTTGGAGGCGCGTTACATAAATTCGTCGTCCACCGGCAGTGTTTGCCTGAGTCGAAAGACGACGCCTTCATCGCCGACTAAAGCAAATATCTCTGCATCGGGGTACGGGGCAGCACGCACAATCTCTAATCCGCCTTGACCCACACACCGTACGGCGGCCATTTCCAGCCGGCAGCTTCAGCGGGCCCTGGCGGCATCTCTCGTCCTGTAGACCTTGCGGGCTGTGCGTTCGGTTTTCAACGACGAGAAGAAGCTCTCCGTCGCAGCATTGTCCCAGACGTTGCCCGACCGGCTCATCGAAGACGTGATGCCGTGGTCGGTCATCAGGCGCTGGAACTGCTCGCTCGTGTATTGGCTTCCCTGGTCGGAATGGTGCAGCAGGCTGTCGGGTTTGCCCCGGCGCCAGATCGCCATGATGAGGGCATCGGTGACGAGCTGGGCTGTCATCTCGGCTTTCATCGCCCAGCCGACCCGCCGGGAGAACAGGTCGGCCACAGCGGCAACGCAAAGCCAACCTTCCGCGTCCAGATGTAGGTGAAGTCGGCGATCCATCGCTGGTTCGGTGCCGATGCCTCGAAGGCGCGATCGAGGCGGTTGTCCGACAGCCGCAGCAGGAGCGGTGGACGCGAGGTGCGATATGACATGTCCGACAAAAGACCGTTTTCCTGACGCCGAATCCGGCGGGAGAGCTATGTCCTATTTGCGCCTGAGGCTAGCAGTGCCATTACTGTTTCATGACGACCGCACTTTGGCCGACAGCCCACCGGCAGCTTGCGGAAGCAGCAGTTCAAAGAGCAGACATACCGTACCTGCGAAACCATCGTCGCCGCCTCGTGCACGCGTCGGTAGCGGTAGCGCGGCCGCGTCTGGCAGATCTCCTTGATCCGCTGCTTCAATCCGTCCTGATCGCCGCGCCTGGAGTTGTAGGTGTAGAGGGAGCGGTAGGTCCGCAAGACGTCACAGGCCTTGCGAACCGACGCCTTCCAAGTCTCCTAACCTGATCCACGAGCTGGCGCCGACGGGCAGGCCTCAGAGTTTTTTGACCAAACGTCCTGAAGCATCGCCTTGTCCAAGGACAGATCCGCCACAATCCGTTTGAGCTTGGCGTTCTCGTCCTCAAGCTGGCGCAGCCGCTTCATCTCGAAAGGACAGCTGCGCGCCGAGGCTGAAGGCCTTGCCACGAAGTTTACGTCCCGCCCCGACTCATCTTTGATGAGAAGTCGTGGCCGAACGAAAGAGATTCTCTTTGAGGATGTCGCCCATACACTATACCTTTCACCGCAATGTTGGCAGCTCAACATGCTGCCCAAACTCGTTGACAGTAGTACGACCCAACGTTAACATTTCGTGCCCCTATAGGCGGCCGCGCGTCGTATCAGCCGAAGGCGAGGGAGTTCACCCACCCCGAAGAGGAGACCCACAATGTCAAAGAACCTGAAAAAAGTGCCAACCCATGGTAACGGCGGCGCGAGCGCACGCGTCGCGGACGTCCTGAAGTCGAGCCTCGAACGCGGCCTGATCGAAGAAGATGATGCGGTGCTGATTGCCGGGCACGGCTCACACATCGTGACGCAAATCGTCGATCCGGACGCTGACGAAAGCCAGATGTCCGTCAGCTGGGACGATAACAAGTACCGGGCCTTTACGGAACGACTGACCCAGCTCCGGGACGGCGCTGCACTGTAATCTCGCCGCCTCCCTACTTCCTCTCGCGAAGCGAGGCTGGGCAAGCCCGGTTCTCGGAGTGTTTGTAGTGACCGTGTGTCAGGACTGGACTGAGGTGTTGACGTGGAGGTCAGTCGCTTGTCATTGACAGGGGCTAAAGCCGCCGGCTTGCCCAACGGCTTCGCTCCATGGCTCTGGCAGCCTTCGAGCTCAGCGTGGTTCGACCTTGTTCAGAACCTCGCCGCCCGATGGGAGCCACTGCCAGCACTCGGCCTCGACGGCGAGCTGATTCGACGAGTCATCGGAACGCACGCGGCGACGCTTGCCCGCTGGCTCGTGCACCCCTGCGTGAATGCCATCACATTGCCGAAGCCGGAAGCGAAGTTGCAACGGGACTTCCAGCTGGCCGTCTGGTGCGCCATTAACACGTCCGAAGCGCTCGGCGTTGCCACCCTCGACAGGCCTGTCTGGGCGTGGTCGCCGGGCGGCGGCATGAGGTTGGAGGCGGGGGCTCATGACCTGACCGCCCTCGCGGCCACCCTCCGCACACAACAAGACCAGAGTCCACTCACGGTCGACCCATGGGCACGGTCCATGAAGGTGCCCTTTCATCAGTTGTGGCGGGACGTGACACCCTTTGGCGCGAAGGAAGAGGACAAGCTCAAAGCCGAACTCCAACTGCTGCTTCGCGCGCTGACAGCAGCGGACCAATACCTTCCGGAATGCCTTGCGTGGGTGCGTTCGCGCACTCAGGTCATCGTTCCTTTACGCAAGGTCAGTGGTGAACACGCCAGCAGCTCGAGCGCCTCGACGCTGCCCGGAGTGGTATTCCTGACGCTCCACAATGAGCTTCAGGCGATCGAGGCCCTGGTTCACGAAACCGCGCATCAACATCTGTTCATGGCCGAGACTGCCGGGCCCCTGGTCGATCCCCGCCACACCTCGAATTACAAGTCGCCGCTTCGTGACGATCCTCGGCCGCTACGAGGCATCCTGCTCGCCTGTCACGCGCTTGCGTACATTGCGGCGTACTACACCGACGCCCTGCACGCGTCGATCTCGGCAGCCAGCCGCCTCGAGGCGCAGATCAGTGCTAATCGACACAAACTCACCGACGCGCTGGACATCCTAGTGGCCAATCGCCAGCACCTGACGGTCGACGGACGCGACTTCCTCGATCGCACTGTAGAAGTCGAGAGATACAGTGCCTAAACCGGTCGGCGCGCTCAACTTCTCGCTGAAAGTCGCCGCCCCGTGCAATCTCAATTGCACCTACTGCTACGTGTACAACAAGGCTGATAGCACCTGGCGCGATCGGCCCGCCATCATGCCCGACTCGGTGTTTACCGCCACGATCGAGCGTATCCGCGAGCACTGCCTGCTATCAGGGCAGGAGACTGTCGAGATCACCTACCACGGTGGCGAGCCGTGCCTCGTGGGCCCCGAGCGTTTTTCACGATGGTGCGAGGAAGCACGAACCAGGCTGAGTGACATTGTCAAAGTGCGCTTCGTCATCCAGACTAACGCCACGCTCGTCACGCCGGAATGGCTCGATGCGTTTCGGGCGCACTCCGTATCGGTCGGAGTGAGCCTCGATGGTCCCGCGCATATCAATGACGTCTACCGAATCGACAAGAAGGGTCGAGGCTCCTATGCCCGCGTTGCGCAGGGTGCCAGGGCGTTACTGAACGCGGACATCGACGTCGGTGTCCTTGCGGTCATCCAGCTGGGAGTCGATGGGCTGAGCGTCCACGAGCACCTCACCGAGATGGGCTTCAAGACTATCAGCTATTTGCTCCCGCACTTCTCGCACGACACCATTGCGGAGGTGAAGGTCCAATTCGGCCCGACGCCATGTGCGGACTACCTGTTGCCGATTCTCAATTCCTGGTGGACACACGGAACCATCGACCAGGAGATAGTGGTGTTCTGGCAAATGAGCCGCGTGGTTCTCGGAGGGAGCAGCCTGATCGATCTCTTCGGCAATCGACTCCTATCATTCGTGTTCGTCGAAACCGATGGTTCGATCGCGGGGCTGGACACCTTGAAAGTCGCGGCCCATGGCCTGGCCGACACCGGGCTCAATGTGCAGAGTCGTCGCTTTCTCGACATCCGACTCGTGAGCGACCTTCATCGCCAGGCCATTTTCGACGGAGTCCCCACGCCATCAGGGTGCAGAGACTGCCCCGAGCTCATAACGTGCGGCGGCGGTCACCTGGCCGATCGTTATTCAACGGCCCGCGGCCTGGACAACCCTTCAGTCTGGTGTGACGATCTCCTGGCCCTGTTCGGTCGAGTCAGAGAGCTCTTGGGTGTCAGCCCGCATGAAACCCTGCTTCGTCGCGGGGCTCTTCGAGGGATGACGCCAGCGACGGAATGAGGAGGTAAGCGGTTGAGTGACCCTACTAGTGCCTTATCCCTTTCGCCAGCCTGCGATGTCGTCGCGCTCCTGCCGCGGACACTGATGTGGGCGACCGACGGTCTGGAATTCGACGCCGTTCAGCTGCGATTCGCGCAGCGCGTCAGCGAAGCCCTCAGGACTGTGTTGGCGCGGCTTCGGACCGAATCGCCGGACTTGGCGGACAGCATCACGACACGCTTGTCGCAGGCTTGCGAGGCCGTCATCAGTCGTGTGTTGTTGTCACCGAGCGTCAGCCAGCAGTTGTTGTGGGGAGGCGATTCGGCGGCAGGAACCGGCCGATTCCTCGAGAACTGCCTTCGGATGGAAGCCGTCGGCGCGAGAGAGAACGCGATCCAGAACGGTCTGCCAATTTGGGGGGCGTTGGGAAACTGCGTCGTGCGCGAGACCGGAGAGTTGGCCCGGTGGGACCCTGTCGACGGTCGGCTCCCTGTCGACCTCGAAAGTCCCGACGCCATTGCACTCGGGTCGACGCTTCCGACGGAGGCTGTAGGCTGGACCCCGCTCAAGCGCGAAGAGCAGCGACTCGCGCTCGAAACGCTGACGGCGGCCTGCCTCCGCGTCCGACGCGGAGGCGCGAGCCTCCAGGCTCTCATGGAGACGTGCGCAAGAGTCATCGTGATGCGCAGGAAGCCGACGAAGTTGTTCTATTCGTTTTCGTCGTGCTATTCCGTGGGACGTATCGCGCTTGTCAACCCACAGCTCGTCAGCGAGGCGCTGATTGCCGAAGCGTTGGTCCACGAGGCGATTCATGCGTACCTTTACATGCACGAGCCGACGCCACTCTGGGGCGTGAAGCCGGGCGTCCGTGATGAGCCCGGCACGGCGCAGTCTCCTTGGACAGGACGCGCGTTGCCGGTGTGCACGTTCTTGCATGCGTGTTTTGTGTGGTACGGGCTCTTCTTCTTCTGGGGGCAGGTGATGTGCTCTTCGCACGCGCCTGCGGAAGAAGCGCGCCGAGGGATTGCACGAGCGAGCGCCGGGTTCATGAAGGGCCCCATTCTCGACCAGCTCGGACCGGAGAGGATCGGGTCTATTCGGCAAGAAGTACAAGCGGCCTTGGCCGAGATGCAGCAGAACGTTCTTGCGGTGGTAGGGTAGGGATGCTTTCTCACGCGCACGCCGTCGAAAGTGTCAACCGCGTGAACGGCCTGATTGATTTCTTGCGTCGCTGGGACGACAAAGGTGAGCTGAAATACAAGGAGTTGCGCTTTTCCGTCGCCGACGGGGGGAACATCAACCTGCAAGGTAACTCCGGGTGTAACGAATCTTTTCTGCTCACACGCTGGCACCCCAGCTTTGCAAACAGCCTCGAGGCCGGCGTGCGCGAATTGGTGGTGCGACTGGTAACGGCCTGGGATTGCGTGACCTATTCAAGCTGTGAAGGACATCGGAGTAGCGCGCAGGTACCCGCTCGAGTTCGCCACGTGCGACTGGTTTCGCGGAGCAAGGCGGAACATGTGCGACTGGGCTCGATGTTGAAACGGCTCGTCGATGCGACCAATGCGGATATTGGCGATCCGGGCGTGCGTTTGGCCTGGAAAGCGAGCGTCATTGTGGCGGAGGAAGGGCTCGAGGCACCAGGTTTGGACCTCATCTTCGAGCCGCAGTCGGACGACGAGCGTGTGTATTGGAAATACCTTGACACTTCTTACCAAAGATGTCTTCTCCAACTGAGCAAGGAGAGTAGCCAATGAAAGACGAAGCCACGGAAAAGAAAGACGAAGCCACGGAAAAGACCATCTATGCTTCTGGGGGGCGTGCTCTGCTGCTACAAGGTGTCGATATTTTCACTGGTGCGGGCATTCACGTGGCTCGTATGCAAGGAAATGTCGCGTGCGATCCGTCGGGGCGATATGTAGGTACTCTCGTAGATGACCGTCTCGTGTTTCAAGATGAGGACTGTCTGACGGTCGGCCCGCTGTTCGTGCGCGAGACCAATCCTGGTTTCGCTGACCTTGGGAACACTTCGCAGCGAACGCTCGATCGGGAGGTGTTGTTGGGCGAGTGAACAACGAGCTGCCGCGCGGAGTGACTGCGTCAAGGAGAGCAGGGACGAGTAGTTTGCGATGAAACTTTCAGCAGTGTTTTTCGCAAATGGACTGGGTGATTACCTTCTGACGCTCCCGACGCTGCGCGCGCTGGCTCGCGCGTTGCCCACGCGGCTCGCGCTCATCACGTCAGACGGCCCCTCGGAGTTGCTCTTTGGAGACGTCGGCATCGACCGGGTCGTCAGCGTGCCGATGTGGCGTCCGGGGGCCAGCGCCGCGCGGTGTTTTTCTGCTAGCCAAGCGTTCCATGAACTCGGACCGGTCGAGTGTCTCATCTCGCTCGTGCCGTGGCATTCCGCGTCGCTCGCTGAACTGGCCCGGCTCGTACGCCCGGCGTGGTCGATAGGCCTCCATCGCGACTTCGACTTTTGTGTGCTCGGCGATGCCCGCGATCACGCCGCCGATCTTCCCTTCAACGTCGTCAGGAAGTTCGCCCCGCATCTGCAGATCTCCGATTTCGCGCATCCGTTCGCGCTGCCACCAGAGAGTGTCGCAGCCGCTGAAGATGTACGGCGCGCCATCGGAGCCAACCGGCGGTTATTGGTTGTGCACGAGGAAACCGCAACCGAAGCCAAACAGTGGCTCCCGTCTCGAATGCACGAGACTCTCCGCGTGCTCACGGCCAGGCATCCAGATCTCTTCATTGTCGTCGCGTCACGACATCCTCCGAGCTTCCCAATCGAAACTCTCGGCGAAGCCGCCATCTCCATTACACGTATCTCGCTTTCATTCTTCCTGGCCCTCATCGCACGAGCGGATAGCTTCGTCGGTGTCGACTCTATCGGTCTTCATGTCGCTGACTTGTGGAGCATTCCGGCCATCGGATTGTTTGGTCCCACGAGGCCAGAGGAGTGGGGCTTCCGATTTTCCGACAAGGGCGTGCACCTCGACGGAAGAGGCAGCATGCACAACATCTCAGTGGAGCAAGTTGTCTCCGCCTTCAGTTCGCTTCAGATGAATGGCGCGCGTCAGAGCCTATAGCTTGTCAGAGCCGTTCGACTCCTCGTCGCATCAGTTAGGATCTCACACCATTGCAGAGGTTGTGCGCACGAGGCGGACACCAAGATCGCCCAATCCGCTCATTACTGGGGAACAGGGTGGGGGGATGCAATGTTCGCAGGCAACATAAGCTATGGACTTAATGCCAATTATTCTCTGCCCTTCCCGAGAGATGGGTGACAGTTTATTCCGGATAGATGGGTTACACTTTCGGCCCTTTGCGAGGAGAGAGAGGTGCCTTGAAGGAGTGTAACGTCATGGAAGAGCGGCTGAAGTTCGTCGCGCGGCTGCTGGACGGTGAGAAGACTAACCTGGTCTATCCGCTCGCGGTTGAAGCGGTGAAGCCCTGTCGCCGGCCCAACGCCACGCCGTGCGCCAGGAACGGAGCGTGCCGCTGGTCACCGAACTCGAGCGCTGGATGATCGAGACGCGCGACAAGCTCTCGCGCGGACACGATCTGACCAAGGCCTTCAACTACATGCTGCGCCGCTGGTCATCCTTCGCCCGGTTCCTCGACGACGGGCGGATCTGCCTATCGAACAATGCAGCCGAGCGAGCCCTGCGCGGCATCGCTCTCGGCAGAAAGTCCTGGCTGTTCTGCGGTTCCGATCGCGGCGGACAGCGCGCTGCCGTTCTCTACAGCCTGATCGTCAGCGCCAAGATGAATGATATCGACTCGCAGTCCTGGCTCGCCGACGTCCTCGCCCGACTGCCCGCCTATCCGGCCCATCGGATCGATGATTTGCTGCCGTGGAATTGGATATCCGCAAAACTGCGGACCCAACCAGCGGCGGCCTGATCATGCAGCGCAATAAGGTGCATCACGTCTACACCGTCGAACGTGTCGCCAGGGACCTCGGCGTCAGCGAAGCGCTCATCCAGGACCTGACCCTCGGTCTCGAGCCCGAGGACGGCGTCATCTGGGTGTACGGCGCCATCGATGACGACGGAATCTTGGCCTTCACCGATGAAGGCATCGAGGAGGTCGAACTCCTCCTCGAAGAATATCATCGCGTCTCCCCATCGAAAGCTTGACCCCGGCACCGCGGTGCTCAGGTGCTCATGGCCGCCGGTTACGCACGTCTGCGGTCTTCACCGGATGGGTACCCATCGAAAGCTTGACCCCCGGACCGCAATGCTCATGGCCGCCGTATACGCACGTCTGCGGTCTTCACCGGACGGGTACGGATCGGGCGCGGCAGCTACCGCAGCATCGGTGCCTTGCGCGCCGGCATCATGTCGTTCATCGAGCGCCATAACTCCCAGCCAAAACAGTTTCGCTGACCAGATCAGCCAATGACATTCTCGCTTCGATCGAGCGCTTCTGTCGCTAGATGCAGCGACTGCGGGTCCAGGACACTGGATCCGAATGCGATAAACTGAGCAATGCCTCGGCCACACGCTCTGGCGCAATTCCGCTAAGTCCCCGCTCATCGAAGATGTGCTCATGATCAGAAAAACGAAACCCAAACGTGTCAAACGTGTCGGTTCCGAAGATCCCAACTCCGGGAATGCGAGCTAGATCCGCAACATGCAGCATCGACGAATCTATGCCACAAAACAGGTCAGCCGAATTGACCAACGCAATCGCGAGTGAAATCGGCAAGCCGCAACAGCAGAATATCCGTGAGTCAGAACGACCCTCACTCAAGCCAATGTCACGAGATCCGACCGCAATGACAACGAAGTCAGGCCGTACAGCCAGAAAGCTCTCAAGAACCCGCCTCCACGCCTCTGTTGCCCACATTTTCCTAAGCTTAGTATCCGCATGAACCACGAGAAAGCGATACCTTGGCAGCGCATCCCTCAAGGATCGAACCAAGGCGAACGCAGCTGGCGGAACAGATACAGGTCTCACAAAATCATCGAGAATTAGCGTGGGATCGAGAGCCGAAGCCAACTCAAAAGCTCGATCGAAGGCATGCACCCGCCCCCGCATCGGCAATTGCCGCGTAAATACCGGCAATCTACCGATGGATCTTCGAGGAGACAGCCAGCGGGTGAAGTCGTCAATCAGCGGCGAGTGCTGTTCGTTTAGACAAACGAGCAAATCGGCAAAGAGCGCGCTTTTGTCACCCCCCCCCGTCGAGGCTTTCCCGGCGAGAACCGTCCCTTCAGAAAGATACTCATCCAGCCTGCTAAGTTCGACTTCGGGTATCACTAATTCGTCCTCATCGGGTCTCGACTTTACGATTTCGCAGACGGCCCCAACGCTGACGTCCGCAAATATCGTCTCGATCGCCCCTTTAAGGGAAACTAGTGCCCACTCACTGCCGAACAGCCGCCCGAAGGCCCGCATCGCCGGTAGCGCTAGGACATGATCACCAATAGCATTGAAAAAAATTACAACAGGCCGCCGGCGGTGGCCGCGGACATCTGCGCACGCTCGGTCAATCATTCACATAGCAACGCATTCGCGACCCAGCAGATTGCCTATCCAGCCTGTCGAGCCAAGTCTCAAATACCTGATCAAAGAGAGACGGAGGAACAAAGACAAATTTCGAGTCTGATGCTCTTACGCAACGGCCTAACTCCAACGGGCTATTCTTCGCGTCTACGTCAAAGGCGTCATAGTTCGTGATCACCAAACAAATCCTCGCCTTGGAAATAAGCCCCGCCAGCTGCATGGTGCCCGTCATCGTCCCAACTACAACATCGCATAGAGAGTCCGCTATAAGGGACGCGTATGTTGTCAGATCGACGGGAATGACGTTTCTATTAATGCATAAATCATCGACGCCGTGTCCGACAACAAACACTCTGCCCCAGTGTTCGGTCAATTTTTGTACGATTAACCGGCCCCTCACGGGGGTCATATTCCGATAAGCGCAATGGTCTCGTCTTCGAGCTGCAAAACAACAGTAAGGTTTCCCAAAATGCAACGACTCGACGTTTACAAGGCTCATGCTACACATGAGGTCCTCGTTCTCGCGCAAGGCCTTGGATACTCGATCCATTCCGGTGAGATCGTTCGAAAAATAAGCCGATGGGAGAACTCCACCCCAGTATCTCGCGGTTAGGTCGATTACGGCGCAATCATCGGTGCTTTTGCCGTCAAGGAACTCTCGATAGGACATCACACGGCTAAACTGAGACTGATACATGAACTCCCTGCCGCTACAAGTAACGATGACGTCGCTTTCGCTATCGAGCCAACCCTCCACTTTGCCGCGTTTCACGTCAAAGTGGGTCGTTACCACCTCCCAGCCAAGTTCGAAATATGGATGATTAGAAGCATGATCGTCACCAACACGCCCTTGCGCGATGTCAATTCCCGCTATTACAAACTTAGGGCTTGGTCCTTGCTCTGCCAAAGTGCGCATCCGCACGCTCCAAAATAGTGACCAGCTAGCAATCCTAGGACGTCGGCCGAAGGTCCTTCAGATAGCTGTCAAAACCGCCCATCTTAAAGAGAGGAATTGGGTAACGAAGGTAATTCGTGACGACCCAATCCATCAAAGCAAGCGTAAACTTACAGTCTTCGGATTCGTAAGGCCTAGCTCGCGCCGATCCGGTGCGGGCATACTCTACAACAGGATTGACCCCGCAATACGGGTTGTAGGTACACTCACGACATTCGGGTTCACGATCCCGAATTGAAAGATTGACGGTAGCGAACACCGAATCGTCGTCTATCAGCTCATCATAAGTCCGGCCGCGAACATTGCCGAGCGAGAACATCTTACGATTCGAACGCGCCTCGTCAGCGGGCAACACTTCGCCGTCGATGTCGTACGTAATTGCCTGGAGCACATCTCCGCACGGATTTCTCCAATCAACGAACCCCACGTTTTGGTTGGAAAGGATCTTTAGGAGCGCTACTCTCACCATCCTTTCGACGAAGACCGCACTCCTCTCGCGATTCAACTGGAGGATGTGGTCAAGCGCGTCTATGTAAGCCGGTATCACGTTGGAGCCGCCGGCCCCAATTTTGTTTCTGGCCGCGCTTCCAAGTGGCTTCGCCCTGATTAAGGCAACGCCCGAAAACCCACTCTCATAAAAGTACTCGATGACCGTGCGCAAGTGTTGACACGAGCTGTCGTCAACGACACAGAGGGGCATGCCCACAATCACATCACCAAATTCTTTCCTCACGCTCTCCAGCCGGGCAATCAGTGAACGATAACTACCACCGCCGCTCCAGTTACTGCGAAACGTATTGTGAATCTCCTCAGGGCCATTGAGGCTAAAGGATACTGAAATGTTGTTTGCGCGACAGTACGCCAGGTGCTCTGTTGTCAAAACCATCAAGTTTGATACGGCGGCAAATTTGATCGACTTCCCAGTTTCTGAAGCCCGTTCACGTGCAGTCGTGACGAAGTACTTCATCGTCGAAAAATTCAAAAATGGCTCACCACCCTGAAATTCAAAGGTCAGTGAATCGTTCGGCGAACTAAGCGCAAAGTCAATTACGCTGTTCACAGTGTCTGTTGTCATGTCAAATGTAGAGCGGTCCTCATGTGGCCGGACGGGATTCATATGGCAGTACGCACAGTTTAGATTGCACCTTCTCGTCAACGAGACGATGTGCAGGCTCGGACCCTTGTAGTCGCCCGCGGTCCATGAACGAAGACGGGAAAAAACCTCCTGGTGATTATCAGGCGTAATAATATGCGTCGAACGCTCAAGACGATCAAATAGAGCGGCCGTCATAACAATTTCATTTAATTCCCGGCATTCTCGGTCTGTAAGTACGAGCGCGGTTCCGCTACGTGAGACCAACAAATTCACATCGTGCGAAATGCTTCTCGGAGGATAGTAATTGGGAATCCAGCCGTCACGTCGCCTTGTCTTCGACCCGGATTCCATTAGGCACCTAAGTCTGTTGATGTTACTTCGAATGCGCGTAAGAGGCCTAGCTGGCCGCTGGAGTTTTGCAGATATGGAGTTGCTCTAGCCCAGCTCTCCTGCTGCTTTTCAAGGACACCTTTTATTTTTGCCAAGTTACTTCTTCGGCACCATTCATCAATCTGCAGCTGTTGACGCCATAGTGCCTCTACGACGTCAGTATAATAAGCACTTGCGTACTTTCCAAGATCTTCATGCGCAATAGCAGATCTGTAGCTGAAGACGTTGTGAAGATGTGTTTGCAGTATCTCTGCGAACCATGAGGCATTATCGTCCATGTGACCGGTCCGGCGAAGCCGAAGCTCGTTTACCGCAATGAAGGCGTGCAAGCCGAGATGGAGACCGGAAAGCGGGCGCGGATCTGCTCGGTAGGGCGAGAGAAATTTAGGCGCCTTGTCGTTCCAGCGTCCAAACCAGTGGTCGCCGTGAACGAGGTAATTGAATCTCTGGTGCTGAAGTTCGTGGACAAGATCTTCTGCGTGGAACCAAGGGTCTTCCACCTGACTGAGGTGAATTGGTAGGCCGGCCCCAAAGCTGCCGGATAGTCGAGTCCGGCTCGCGCCGGATCGATTAAGCCGAATTATTGCTGGTGTTAGAACGCGGAGCCAGTCGAGTGCACTCGGAAAAGTGTCGGAAATAAAGTCGACGGCGAGAGAGATGCTTTCTGCCAGTGACAGAGGGATGCCCCCATTGGGTGCCTGATGCGCCTGTGGTGGCGCGGTCACGAATGCCGCCGCTATGTAAGGGTCCTCGACAATCGCCACAACCTCGCAGTTTTCTGGTTTTGGCAGGAAGTCGAATTCAAGCCACACGGGTCGTGGATAGTCCATGCATGGAAAGACAGTCGACAGGTTGCTTGTTTCGTTCTGGACATGAACATTGGCGTTGTCAATTTGAACGCTCAACGTGCCTTCACCTATGCCTTTGAATCGGAACCTTCCGTTCTCTGTAAGGGCAGCGATCCAACCGCCCGGCCCTGCAGCAAGTTTGAACTGGGTGGCAGGGGCATGAACCGTCACTTCTCCCTGGAGCCTAGCGAGAAGTTCGGTGTAGACGATGGAGCCAAGTGCGACGTCGACACATTTCGCCGACTGGTCCAAGCCCTTTAGAGCGCGCCCCAGTAAGACCGGCAAACTCCAATGCTTGACCATCCCTGACGCAGCCTGGGAGTCTCGAGCAGCTAGTCGCTCAAGTGCGGAGATGAGTGCTGCTTCCCTCAGGTTGGTTTCTCCGGCGCCCCCGCGCGCAAACACGGCGTTCATATAGTGGACGACTTTAGCCGCTCTAGTGACCTCGATGCGACTTCGGATCCGATCGGCCTCCTCCGCAGCTAGTGGCTCCGGCCAGAGCAAACCTCCCATTTGCATCACCTACCCATTTCTTTCAAGGATGAGATCGAGATAAGTATCTGACCAATAAGGATACAACTCTCCGTCCACAGCCTGCCGCAGCGAACGAGAGCTGAGACGGCGCACAATAGGGCCATCAGCATCCTGGTGCAGTATTACGCTCTGGGGATAAAGCCATTCCGCATCCACGACGGGCACGTCTTTAATGACCGGAAGAACAATCTTTCTAGCGTCGGGAAAGTTAACTATAGCGATCACCTTAAGTCCTAGCGCCGCCGCCACATGCAACGGTCCCGAGTTGATACCTATAAAGTACTCGGCGCTCGCCATTTTTCTGATGACATCCTTAAGCGGTGTTCCGGTCCAGTCCTCGACACCCTCAAGGTGAGGTGGCGAAATTCCAACTTGGGCAAAAGACATACTGCGTCGCTCAAGAACAAAATCCTGAATGATCTGAAGACTCTCAGCGTAGACTTCTCGAGCCCTAGGATGAATATGCGTGCGTTGCCATGCCGCGTGGGCCCCAGCCTCGAAATGCAAGACCGCACTGCCGGGTATGGTATTTATACCAGGGACTTCCAGAGTTCCGCGCGGAGCCAACTCAAGAGGAAAGTCATAAGCTCTTCGAATTCTTTGGATGAAATGACCGTTTCCCACGTTAAACCGGCGGCAAACAAGATCAGCCGCTACTTGGAACGGCGACCTGGCTTCCACCTGATAGTAAGGATTAAATGAAAAGAGAATAGGGAAATGTTTACTCTGCGAGAATACACCTACGGACGTGCCTTTGTTGGCGGCTGCCCTAGTAATGTCGGTCAAAATAACACAATCCCCTAAACCGAGCGCCGAATTTGTTAGCGTAAACGCCCGGAGATTAAAAGGAAGATCGGGCTTCGTAACGGAGGCCTCTTCCCGGTAGTGTCTGACGATCAGAGACCGATCTACCTTCACCGTGCCACTCCAATGGCCGCTCTCGGGGCATTCCTATCCTTCCTTTGCTTGACCCCAGGATCGCAACTCTTTTCTCTCACGCGTAGCACCAACAGCCACGCCGCGAATGCCTGCCCGAACAGCTAGAAGCACAGGATCAACGAAGGCTCAAATGCCTTCTTGCGCAAGTCCTTCAAGAGATGCGCCCAATATCCGCTACAAGGCAGCGCACAAATCCAATAAGAGTCAAAAGAACATGCACCGCCCACCTCATTGGGTTCTAGAGTCGCTCAACAAACTCCGCCGGCAGCCGAAGCGTGGCTAGTGTGATCGGCCATTGCGGCAAACTCATCCAGAGGAAGTGCACCAGACTCTTTCGCCTGAGTTATGAAGTTCTTTAGGATCGTCTCCAGATGCTCAACTTGGGCTGGCGTGAGAGGATCGATACCTACCTCACCGTGAGACTTTTGCTCCGCATTCATACCCATTGGTCAGTCCCTCATCTCAATCAAGCACCTCTTTATACTCTTTCCGACTCTATCAGGCAAGCGGAGCCTCAGCCCATCGGGCAGATCCCGGCTGCTCCGGGCAGTACGATCCAAGCGCGTTAGGGACTTCGTTGATCTGCTGCGTTCGGAGGTCAGAGAAACGACGATCGCCTCGATATTGAGTGGCGCTCACGACGCCGCGCGTCTGGTTGCCCCAGCAAGCGATTGGGGATGGTTGGCCTCCGTCAAGAAGAAGGTGCATGGCCGGTCGATGCCTCTCGATAGGATCCTGCGGAAAGGTAGAGAAGAAAGAACAAATCGTCGATTGCGTCCCATGATGGTAAGCGCTATTTTCGCTGCACGTTGACGCGAGCGCTTTCGACGGATGGCCTTCGAGTCGGGAACGGTATCTGGTCTGATCAGGC